>NZ_CM001442.1:7251011-7551011 GCF_000244915.1 Bradyrhizobium sp. WSM471
ACGTCATCCCCACCTTCCTCGCGGCTTATCACCGGCAGTCTCCTTAGAGTGCTCAACTAAATGGTAGCAACTAAGGACGGGGGTTGCGCTCGTTGCGGGACTTAACCCAACATCTCACGACACGAGCTGACGACAGCCATGCAGCACCTGTGTTCCAGGCTCCGAAGAGAAGGTCACATCTCTGCGACCGGTCCTGGACATGTCAAGGGCTGGTAAGGTTCTGCGCGTTGCGTCGAATTAAACCACATGCTCCACCGCTTGTGCGGGCCCCCGTCAATTCCTTTGAGTTTTAATCTTGCGACCGTACTCCCCAGGCGGAATGCTTAAAGCGTTAGCTGCGCCACTAGTGAGTAAACCCACTAACGGCTGGCATTCATCGTTTACGGCGTGGACTACCAGGGTATCTAATCCTGTTTGCTCCCCACGCTTTCGTGCCTCAGCGTCAGTATCGGGCCAGTGAGCCGCCTTCGCCACTGGTGTTCTTGCGAATATCTACGAATTTCACCTCTACACTCGCAGTTCCACTCACCTCTCCCGAACTCAAGATCCTCAGTATCAAAGGCAGTTCTGGAGTTGAGCTCCAGGATTTCACCCCTGACTTAAAGACCCGCCTACGCACCCTTTACGCCCAGTGATTCCGAGCAACGCTAGCCCCCTTCGTATTACCGCGGCTGCTGGCACGAAGTTAGCCGGGGCTTATTCTTGCGGTACCGTCATTATCTTCCCGCACAAAAGAGCTTTACAACCCTAGGGCCTTCATCACTCACGCGGCATGGCTGGATCAGGCTTGCGCCCATTGTCCAATATTCCCCACTGCTGCCTCCCGTAGGAGTTTGGGCCGTGTCTCAGTCCCAATGTGGCTGATCATCCTCTCAGACCAGCTACTGATCGTCGCCTTGGTGAGCCATTACCTCACCAACTAGCTAATCAGACGCGGGCCAATCTTTCGGCGATAAATCTTTCCCCGTAAGGGCTTATCCGGTATTAGCACAAGTTTCCCTGTGTTGTTCCGAACCAAAAGGTATGTTCCCACGCGTTACTCACCCGTCTGCCGCTGACGTATTGCTACGCCCGCTCGACTTGCATGTGTTAAGCCTGCCGCCAGCGTTCGCTCTGAGCCAGGATCAAACTCTCAAGTTGGACTTGAACTTTGAACCGGCTGATCACAACGTTTTGACGAGGTCCCACCATTTTTCATCGACCGAAGTCGATGAGCTGCCCGCGATTCACATCGCTGGCAACGATGGTGTAACCTTAAAACGTGTACCGCCGAAGTCTTTCGTCCGGTCCCGATCCAAAAAGCCGAAGCTCTTTAAATGCGAGACCCGCAAGGACTCCGCCGTCCACGTTTCTCTTTCTTCATCTTCACTTGTCAAACAGCCCGGGACCAGGAGGCCCCAACCTTCCAGAGAGGAAGGGTTCCGACACCCTTACCGACGATGGATGAACTCCAATCGACTTACGTCGACTGTTGTGTCACTCAACAAGGTGAGGAGCATCAGTGGCGCGTTCGCTCGCCTTGGTCAGTGACCCGGCGGCGCCGCGCTCAGTGGTCGGGTTATAGGCCCCACCCATCGGGGTTGTCAACGACCATTGTCAGAAAATCGTCGCACGGTGGATTGTTGAAAAAATCTGCGCGATTACAGCGGGTTAGAAGGGCGCCGAGCGGCCGGATCGGGCCGGCGCGGAGAAAAAACTCAAAAAAAGTTTGGGCTCGAGGGGGCTCCGGAGGCGGCATGGAGGCGCCTCAACGCGGCTTGGACGCGACTTGGATCGCTCGTCCCTGGAAGACCGCTGGCGCTCGGCCGTTCCGGAAACTTTTCCATATTAGGCGCCGTACTTGAGCCACAATCCCCCGGCGTTCTGGTACAGACAAAGCTTGAATCGCAGGGATGCCAGTGGGGGCTGCCGGCGGTTTGTGTGGGGTCAGAGGAAGGCGATCATCCGATGAAGCAGCCTTCTTCAGACATTCGAGACACATCGAGAGATCTTTTTCCGCTTAGCTGTTCGTAATTTCGGCCGGTCCGTCATCTGGGCCTTCTGACCGCGGACGCCTATGCGGCTTGCCTTTTCCAGAGACGCCCTGAAGAGGGCGGCGTAAGGAGAGGCTCGAAACAGGGTTGCTCGGAACGGGGCTGCTCGACATCGGGCTCTCGGGTCGTTGATTGGGGGACTTGAGTTGAACCACAGGACGTCACGCGGCGCTTACGGGCGTGAGACCGGGATCATCGATCTCGGCCACGAGCCGCCGCTGTCCGTCGATGGTTCCGAAGCCGCGGTCATCGATCGCCGCCGCGTCTCGGTGCAATGGTTCAGCGGGACGATTCTAACCGGACTTTGCGGCGCAGCCCTGATCGGCGGCGCCGTTTTCGCTTCGCTCGACGGCGAGATGACCTTCGCCAAGGTGCCGGAGCGCGTCGAAGGCGCGCTGCGCGGCGCATTCGGCGCAGCCGACCGCGCCGCCACGCTGCACAAGAGCGACCGCCTGCCGCCGCCGAGCGAATCCACGGCCTCGCGCAACATTGTACGCGTCTCGACCGTCGCTCGCGTCGGCAACCGCGACGTGATGCGGGTGCGTCCCTTCATCCGGATTGCCGGCAATCTGTCGATGACGACGAGCGACCTGTCGGCAAAGATCCCGCCTTTCAACGCCCAGCGCCTTCTCACCGATGTCGGCTCCGATCCGAAGACGGCATCTGAGGATCCCAACAATCCAGAAGCCGTCGAACCCGACGCCGAGGTCTCGTTCGTCACCAAGGACCTCTCCCAGGTGCTGCCGAAAGCCAAGATTTCTGCAGTGGTGGCGCTCGACGACATCCTGATGCGGGTCCGCGATGCCGCCAACTGGCGCGGCAATGGCGGGGTGCGCTACGCCGCGCTCTCCAATGCTGCGGCCGACGTCTCCGGCGCGACCGGCCCGTCGGAGATCAGAAGCGCCTATGCCACCGAAGTGTCGCCGTCCGATCCCTATGCCGGCTTCGAGACGCGCGTGGTGCCGGAAAACGTCACGCTGCTGCCGAAGACCAAGGAACAGATCACCGGCGGCAATCCCAACGGCGAACGCGTCCACGTGGTCAAGAAGGGCGACAGCGTCGCCGGCGTGCTGCGCGATCTCGGCGCCACGGCCGAGGAGATCAAGGCGATCACCGCGACGCTCGGTCCGCGCGGCCGCGACGGCGGCCTGAAGGAAGGCGAGAAGCTGCGCATCCTGATGGCGCCCGCCAGCCCCGGCGCCCGTCTGCAGCCCTACCGCGTCGTGATCGCCAACGAGACCATGGTCGAGGCGATCGCGGCGCTGTCCGATCTCGGCAAATACGTCGCGGTCGACGTCTCCAGCATGAACACCGTCGCCGACGCGGCGGCGAACGCCAACAGCGACGACGATGACGACGATGACGGCACGGGCGTGCGGCTCTACCAGAGCATCTACGAGACCGCGATGCGCAACAAAGTGCCGATGCCCGTCATCGACGACATGATCAAGATCTATTCCTACGACGTCGATTTCCAGCGCAAGGTGGCGCCGGGCGATTCATTCGACGTGTTCTACGCCGGCGAAGACGAAGGCGTGACCGCGATCGAAAAGAACGACGTGCTGTTCGCTTCGCTCACGCTCGGCGGTGAGACCAAGAAATACTACCGCTACCAGAGCCCGGACGACGGCGTCGTCGACTACTATGACGAGACCGGCAAGAGCGCAAAGAAGTTCCTGGTGCGCAAGCCCGTCAACAACGCGATCATGCGCTCCGGCTTCGGCGGTCGACGTCACCCCATCCTCGGCTTTGTGAAGATGCATACCGGGGTCGACTGGGCCACCTCCTACGGCACGCCGATCTTCGCCTCCGGCAACGGCGTGATCGAGAAGGCCGGCCCCGAGGGCGGCTACGGCAAATACATCCGCATCAAGCACAACAACGGCTACGAGACCGCCTATGGCCATATGTCGGCCTTCGCCAAGGGCATGGAGCCCGGCAAGAAGGTGCGGCAGGGCCAGGTGATCGGCTTCGTCGGTTCGACCGGCGCGTCGACCGGCCCGCACGTCCACTACGAAATCCTGGTCAACGGCCGCTTCGTCGATCCGCTGCGCGTGAAACTGCCGCGCGGGCGCTCCCTGGAAGGCCCGATGCTGGCCGGTTTCGAGAAGGAGCGCGACCGGCTCGACGGCATGATGAGCGGCCGCGCCGGCGCCATCGCCCGGATGTCGGACGCCACCGGCGGACCGTTGCAGGTGACGAACCGGTAAAGCCGGCGACCGGCCTAGATCGGCCGGTCATCTTCAAACACGATCCGGATTTGACGTCGTCGCGCCAGGCCCGCTTGGCCGCATCACAACGTCAAGTTTCGTTTGCTAAAGCGGCATGAGGAGCGAATACTTTCCAAAAAATGGGAGGTCTCGCCATGAAGAACAGGCTCGCCTGCGCAACCTTCGTCGCTGCGATCGTCTCCGCCACCAGCGTTTCGGCCGAAAACTGGGAGGTCACCAGGCTCGGCGTTCCACGGCGTGCACGGGCTTGCGATCGACAAGGCCGGCCATCTGTTTGCCGGCAGCGTCGCGGGCGCGGCGCTCTACGAGGTCGACATTGCTGGCGGTAGCGCGAAGGTTGCAATCCCCGCCCCGATCGGAATGGCCGACGACATCGCATTCGCCCCCGACGGCACCATGGCCTGGACCGGATTCCTGGCCGGCGATCTTTATTCGCGCAAGGGCGACGGCCGATCAAGAAACTCGCTTCCGGCCTTCCCGGCATCAACTCGCTCGCCTTCCGCAAGGACGGCCGGCTGTACGCCACCACCGTCTTCCTCGGCGACACGCTCTATGAGATCGACGTCGAGGGCGTCAAACCGCCGCGCCAGATCATGGAGAAGATGGGCGGCCTCAACGGCTTCGAGTTCGGTCCCGACGACAAGCTCTATGGTCCGCTCTGGTTCAAGGGACAGATCGCAAAGGTCGACGTCGACAAGGCCGAGCTGACCGTCGTCGCCGACGGCTTCAAGGTCCCGGCCGCGGTGAACTTCGATTCCAGGGGCAATCTCTGGGTGGTCGACACCGCGCTCGGGCAACTCGTTAGCGTCGATCCCAAATCGGGCGCCAAGACCATGGTCGCGCAATTGAAGCCGTCGCTGGACAATCTCGCGATCGACGACAAGGACCGAATCTACGTCTCCAACATGGCCGACAACGGCATCCAGGAGGTCGATCCGGCGACAGGCCAGGCGCGGCAGGTCATCATCGGCAAGCTCGCCTTACCCGGCGGCATCGGCGTCACGTCGGAGAGCGGCAAGGATACGATCCACGTCGCCGACGTGTTCGCCTATCGCACGGTGGACGGCGCGACCGGCGAGGTCACCGAGAAGGCGCGCATGCACGCCGCCGGCGTCACGCTCGAATATCCGATGAGCGCGACGGCGAAGGGCAACGACGTGGTGCTGTCGAGCTGGTTCACCGGCACGGTGCAGGTGGTCGACGGCAAGACCGGAGCCACGCGCAACATGCTACACGGCTTCAAGGCGCCGCACGACGCGCTCGTGCTCGCGGACGGCAGCATCCTGGTGGCCGAGCTCGGCACCAAGTCGCTGGTCCGTGTCAGCGGCGAGCACGGCAGGGATCGCACCCCGCTGATCGGTGGCCTCGAGGGCCCGGTCGGGCTCGTCGTCGGATCGCGCGGTGAGGTCTATCTGACCGAAGCCTTTTCCGGTGTCGTCTCGATGATCGAGAGCAACGGCGAAAAGACGGTCATCGCCAAGGACCTGAAAATGCCCGAAGGCATCGCCCGCGCCAGCGACGGCAAGCTGATCGTGGCGGAGGTTGGTGCGAAGCGGTTGATCGAGATCGCACCGGAGAGCGGCACAATCACCGAGATCGCGGCCATCTTCCATTCGGCCTGACGGGTGCGCCCGGAGGGCTGCCGACGCATATTCCGACGGGCGTCGGCATCGGGGAATCCGGCACGATCTATTTCTCGTCTGACATCGAGAACGCGATCTACAAGGTCACGAAGAAATAGGTCGCCGCAGTAAGTTCGCCGACAACCCGCAAGACAAATCGCCCCGGAAAGACTGACCTCTCCGGGGCGGCTTGTTGCTTCAGGCGTCGAATGCCGGCGCTCAGTTCAACTTCCGCTTCGACACCGGCGCCTCGAACTGGGCGATCTCCGCGGTCTGCGGCGCCTTGCCGTTGAAGGTCAGCACGTTGCCTTCGGACGAGATCGCAACGGTATCGCCGTCCTTGACGTCGCCGGCCAGGATCATCTCGGCGAGCGGATCCTGGACGTGACGCTGGATCACGCGCTTGAGCGGTCGTGCGCCGTAGGCGGGATCCCAGCCCTTGGCGGCGAGCCAGTCGCGGCCGGCAGCGTCGAGCGTCAGCACGATCTTGCGATCGGTCAGAAGCTTCTGCAGCCGCGCGAACTGGATTTCGACGATCCGGCCCATCTCGCTCCTCTGCAAGCGGTGGAACAGGATGATCTCATCGACGCGGTTCAAGAACTCTGGCCTGAAGTGCGACCGCACCATTCCCATCACCTGCTCGCGCACGGCCGAGGTGTCCTCGCCTTCCGGCTGGTTCACCAGAAACTCCGAACCGAGGTTCGAGGTCATGATGATCAGCGTGTTGCGGAAGTCGACGGTGCGGCCCTGGCCGTCGGTGAGGCGGCCGTCGTCGAGCACCTGCAACAGCACGTTGAACACGTCAGGATGCGCCTTCTCGATCTCGTCGAACAGCACCACCTGGTAGGGCCGGCGCCGCACCGCTTCGGTCAGCGCACCGCCCTCGTCATAGCCGACATAGCCCGGAGGCGCGCCGATCAGCCGCGAGACCGAGTGCTTCTCCATGTACTCGGACATGTCGAGGCGGACCATCGCGGTCTCGTCGTTGAACAGATATTCGGCGAGCGCCTTCGTCAGCTCGGTCTTGCCGACGCCGGTGGGTCCCAGGAACATGAACGAGCCGGTCGGCCGGTTCGGGTCCTGCAGCCCCGCGCGCGAACGGCGCACGGCGGTCGCGACTGCATGCACGGCTTCGGCCTGGCCGACGACGCGATTGCCGAGCGAGTCCTCCATCCTCAGGAGCTTGTCCTTTTCGCCTTCGAGCATCTTGTCGACGGGCACGCCGGTCCAGCGCGAGACCACTTGCGCGATGTGGTTGGCGGTGACCGCCTCCTCCATCATCTCGCCGGAATTCTCCTTGGCCTCGATCTCCGCAAGCTGCTTTTCGAGCTCGGGGATCCGGCCATAGGCCAGCTCACCGGCCTTCTGGAATTCACCGCGCCGCTGCGCGTTGGCAAGTTCGACCCGCAAGCCGTCGAGCTCGGCCTTCAGCTTCTGGGCGTCGGAGAGCTTGTTCTTCTCCGCGCTCCAGCGTGCCGTGAGCGCCGCGGATTTCTCCTCGAGGTCGGCCAGCTCCTTCTCCAGCGTCTGCAGGCGGCTCTTCGAACCGGCATCGCTCTCTTTCTTCAATGCTTCCTGTTCGATCTTCAGCCGGATGATTTCCCGATCCATCGAATCCAGCTCTTCCGGCTTGGAATCGACCTGCATCTTGAGCCGCGCGGCCGCCTCGTCCATGAGGTCGATGGCCTTGTCCGGCAGGAAGCGGTCGGTGATGTAGCGGTTGGACAGCGTCGTGGCGGCGACCAGCGCGGAATCGGTGATCCGCACGCCATGGTGCTGCTCGTACTTGTCCTTCAGCCCGCGCAGAATCGAGATCGTATCCTCGACCGAGGGCTCGCTGACGAAGATCGGCTGGAAACGCCGCGCCAGCGCCGCGTCCTTTTCGACGTGCTTCTGGTACTCGTCGAGCGTGGTGGCGCCGATGCAGTGCAGCTCGCCGCGGGCGAGTGCAGGCTTGAGCAAATTGGACGCGTCCATCGCGCCATCGCCCTTGCCGGCGCCGATCAGCGTGTGCATCTCGTCGATGAACAGGACGAAATTGCCCTCGCTCCCGGTCACCTCCTGGAGCACGGCCTTCAGCCGCTCCTCGAACTCGCCGCGATATTTTGCACCTGCAATCAGCGAGCCGAGGTCGAGCGACAGCAGCTTCTTGTCCTTCAGGCTCTCCGGCACGTCGCCGTTGACGATGCGCAGCGCCAGGCCCTCGGCGATGGCGGTCTTGCCGACGCCGGGCTCGCCGATCAGGACGGGATTGTTCTTGGTCCGGCGCGACAGCACCTGGATCGTGCGGCGGATCTCCTCGTCACGGCCGATGACCGGATCGAGCTTGCCGTCGCGCGCCGCCTGGGTCAGGTCGCGGGCATATTTCTTCAGCGCGTCATACGCGTTCTCGGCCGTCGCGGAGTCCGCGGTCCGGCCCTTGCGCAGCGCTTCGATCGCCGCGTTGAGGTTTTGTGGGGTGACGCCGCCCTTGGCCAGGATCGTGCCCGCCTCGCTGGTCTTCTCCAGCGCCAGGCCGAGCAGCAGCCGCTCGACCGTGACAAAGCTGTCGCCGGCCTTCTCGCCGGCCTTTTCGGCGGCGTCGAAGGTGCGGGCGAGCTCGGGCGCCAGGTAGATCTGGCCGGCACCGCCGCCAGAGACCTTCGGCACCTTGTTCAGGGCGTCCTCGGTCGCCTTCAGGATTGCGCGGGAATTGCCGCCGGCGCGGTCGATCAGACCGGCGGCGAGGCCTTCATTGTCGTCCAGCAATCCTTTCAGGACGTGCAGGGTCGAAAACTGCTGGTGCCCTTCGCGCACCGCAAGCGACTGCGCGGACTGGACGAAGCCCCTGGAGCGTTCGGTGTATTTTTCGATGTTCATATCGTGATCTTTCCCTCGGCCTGCCCCTGGAGCCCTCAAAGGCACTCCAAACGGCATCTTCATTGGGTTTCCGATGACCGCATTGACGTTTCTCAACCGGCAACGGTCGTTATCAGCCGGCGCTGGCGCCGGCCTGACCCAGATGTGGGAAGCGAGGCCTCGGACCGGAAGAGGCGAGTTCACAATTTCGTGCGCATATCCGCCCGCTTGGCGCCCGTGGGCCGAATCCCCTAAGTAGCGGCATGACACCGAGCGCAATCACAGCCAGCCAGACCGCCGAGATCACCGGCCTCTACCGCTACCCGATCAAGGGCCTGACGCCGGAGCCCCTGCCCCGCGTCTCCCTGCGAGCCGGCCAGACCCTGCCTGCCGACCGCCGCTACGCCATCGAGAACGGCCCCAGCGGCTTCGATCCGGAAGAGCCGCAGTGGAAGCCGAAGATCCAGTTCCTGATGCTGGCGCGCAATGAGCGGCTGGCTTCGCTCGAGAGCCGGTTCGAGGACGCGACCAACCGCCTGACCATCCGCAAGGACGGCCAGATCGTCGCCAGCGGCGACCTCGAGACCGCCGCCGGGCGCGCCGCCATCGAGGGCTATTTCAGCGAGAACTTCCAGCCGGAGCTGAAGGGCCCGCCCAAGATCCTGTCCGGCCGCGACCACAGCTTTTCCGATGTCGCCCGCAAGGTCGTGTCCATCATCAATCTCGACAGCGTCCGCGCGCTCGAGACCATGCTCGGCGGCACCGCCGTCCACCCGCTGCGCTTCCGCGCCAATCTCTACGTGAAGGGCTGGCCGGCCTGGTCCGAGCTCGACCTCGTCGGCCAGACGCTGGCGATCGGACAGGCCCGGCTGCAAGTGGTCAAGCGCATCAAGCGCTGCCCGGCCACTAATGTCGAGCCTGATACCGCCAGGCGCGATCTCGAAATCCCGGCCACGCTATCGAGCAATCTCGGCCACATGGACTGCGGCATCTATGCCGAGGTGATCGCCGACGGCGACATCGGCGTGGGCGATACGGTTGCGTTGGAAGAGCCGAAGCTGGTGTGACGCGGCCCGTACTCCGTCATTGCGAGGAGCGAAGCGACGAAGCAATCCAGGGGGCACCCGCGGAGGGCTTCTGGATTGCTTCGCTTCGCTCGCAATGAGGCCGTCAGTTCGGCATCACATACGCATAGATCCGGCCGCGCGAGACCGGTGCTTCGCGGACGCGGTTGCCGTTGTTGCCGGAGATCATGATCGGATTGCCCTGCGCGTCGACGCCGGTGACGATGCCGACATGACCGCCCCGGCCGCCGCGCGACATGACCGCGATGGCGCCGACCTGCGGACCGGAGACGCGCGTGCCGTAATGCGCGAACGAATTCGCCATATCGGAGCCGGTGCCACGGTGACCGGTCTTCTCAAGCACCATGTTCATGAACCGCGCGCACCACAGGCTGCCGCGCCCGGTCGGATTGCCGCCGACATAGCGGCGTGCCTCGGACACGAGGCCCGACCCGCCGCCGAAGCCGCCGCTGCTCGTCGCGCTATTGGCCAAGCCGCCAACATTCGCGTTGATGGCCATCCCACCCCCACGCCTCGTGGCGATTCGACGGCTGGCGCGCGTGGTCATCCCACCGCTGGTAACCATTCCACCGCTGCCCATCATGGCCATTCCACCGCTTCCACTCATGGCGATGCCGCCGCTATTGGCGTTCGGGTCATAGCTGGCGAAGGTGTTGCCGAAGCCGCTCGCCTGCAATTGCGCCGCACCGCGCTCGAAGCGCGAGCTGCGTGCATGATACCGGAAATGATGATGTCTGCTGGCGTGATGCGCGTAAGCGTGCCGCTCTGCGCTATGACGATGAGATCGTGCTGACGCCGGAGAGGTGAGCGCGGCGACCGCCGCGAAGAAAACAGCCAGCGCGACGACACAGCGCGACAGGCGAGACGCAAACAACTCGAACATTCTTCATCCTTCGTTGACACCCCCACTTCCCAATCGGCCCGTGCGGTGGCCGACATCCGCGGGCTGTATCAGTATCCCGATGTGGCAAGAACAAGACGCGGTCCCGAAGAATTTGGACGATGATTAACAAGTGTTAGGATCGTATGCGCTGACCGCAGGACGGCATTCCAATGCCGCAGCCACCTCAGGGAGAAAACCGGATGCCTCACGCCCTCACGAAAGACAATTGCCGCCTCTATTTCGAAGAAGCAGGCACGGGCACGCCGATACTTTTTCTGCACGAATTCGCGGCCGACTACACCAATTGGGAGCCGCAGATGCGCTACTTCTCGCGCGGCCATCGCTGCATCACCTATTCCGCGCGCGGCTACACGCCATCGGACGTCCCTGATGGCGAGGTCTACGGCTACACGCATTTCTACACCGATGCGCTCGCGGTGCTCGATCATCTCAAGATCGAACGCGCGCACTTCGTCGGCCTCTCGATGGGGGCCTATTCGTCGCTCCAGATCGGGCTCAACGCGCCCCAACGTGCGCTGTCGATGACGCTCGCCGGCGTCGGCTCAGGCTCGGAGATCGAGAACCTCGACGCCTGGCGCCAGCAGTGCCGCGCCAACGCGGAGCAATTCGAGATGCTCGGCTCGACCGAAGTCGCAAAAGTCACGCGCGAGGCGCCGAGCCGGATTCCCTTCCTGGTGAAGGACCCGCGCGGCCACGCCGATTTCTACGCCGCCCTGGCGCGGCACGACGCCCAGGGATCGGCGCGGACGATGCGCGGCTTCCAGGCCGGCCGTCCCTCGATCTTTACGATCACGGACGCGATCAGGGCCGCCACGACGCCGGCACTCATCATCTGCGGCGACGAGGACGATCCGTGCGTGGGCGCAAGCCTGTTCCTGAAGAAGCATCTGCCTGCGGCAGGGCTCGCCATGTTTCCGAAGTCCGGCCACGTGCTCAATCTCGAAGAGCCCGCCCTATTCAACGAAGCGGTGGAACGGTTCGTCACGCTGGTGGAAGCGGGAAGATGGCCGGTGCGCGATGCGCGGACGTTGGCGGCGCATTAGCGCGAAGACGTCATCATACGCGCCGTCGCGTAGCCCGGATGGAGCGCAAGCGTAATCCGGGGCCTTCGCCTCCGCGGATAGAATCCCGGATTGCGCTACGCTTCATCCGGGCTACGGGAATCCTACTTCCTGCCGCCTCGCGTCAGCAAGAACACGCCCTGCTCGCCGAACAGATTCCACACCCACCAGGGCATCCGCAGCCGCAGCGGACGGCCGTAGAGGTCGAGCGCCTCGGCACGTTCCATCTTGACGTCGATCGCGTCGCAAAGCTCGACGAAATCCTTGATGGTGCAGAAATGGATGTTGGCGGTGTCATACCAGCTTGCCGGCAGATTCTCCGTCCGCGGCATGTGGCCGCCGATCAGGAGCTGGAGCCGCATCTTCCAGAAGCCGAAATTCGGGAACGACACGATGGCGCGGCGGCCGATGCGCAGCAAATTCTCCAGCACCACTTTCGGCTGCCGCGTCGCCTGCAACGTCTGCGACAGGATCACGTAGTCGAAGGCGTCATCCGGATAGTTCACGAGGTCAGTGTCGGCATCGCCCTGCACCACTGCAAGGCCCTTGGCGACACAGCGGTTGACGCCCTCGCGCGACAGCTCGATGCCGCGGCCGTCGACGCCGCGGGTTTCCAGCAGCTGGAGCAGGTCGCCCTCGCCACAGCCGACGTCGAGCACCTTCGAGCCCGGCTTGACCATCTCGGCCACCAGCACATGGTCGGCGCGAAAATCACCGGGCTGCCCGGTCGCAACGCCGCCCAGCGGCAACGCTTCCTGTACAGACATGGCTAGCCGTCCTTTAAGCTTTCTTGGCAGTGAGCCCGCGCGCCTTGCCTGCCGATTGCAGGAAGGCACGGCCGATGTCGAAGAACTCGGGCACGTCGAGCAGGAACGCGTCGTGGCCGCGATCGGTTTCGATCTCGGCGAACGACACCCGCGCACTCGACGCATTCAGGGCGTGCACCAGCGCGCGCGATTCCGAGGTCGGGAACAACCAGTCGCTGGTGAAGGAGACCACGCAGAAGCGGGTCTGGATCCCCGCGAACGCCTTCGCCAGGACGCCGCCATGGTCGCCGGCGATGTCGAAATAGTCCATCGCGCGGGTCAGATAGAGATAGGAGTTGGCGTCGAAGCGCTCGACAAAGGACGAGCCCTGGTAGCGCAGATAAGACTCGACCTGGAAGTCGGCGTCGAACGAGAAAGTCGGCAGTTCGCGGTCCTGCATGCGCCGTCCGAATTTTCGATGCAGGGCGGCGTCCGAGAGATAGGTGATGTGCGCCGCCATCCGGGCGACAGCGAGCCCGCGATGCGGATGGAGGCCGTGGTCGGCATAGCCGCCATGGTGCCAATCGGGATCGGCCATCACCGCTTGGCGGCCAAGCTCGTGAAACGCGATGTTCTGCGCCGAGTGTCGTGTCGAGCAGGCAATCGCCAGCGCGGAGAACACGCGGCTCGGATAGGCCGCAGTCCATTGCAACACTTGCATGCCGCCCATCGAGCCGCCGACGACCGCGAACAGCGTGTCGATGCCGAGCCGGTCGATCAGCATCGCCTGCGCGCGCACCATGTCGGGGATGGTGATGACGGGGAAATCGAGACCCCAAACCTTGCCGGTCGCGGGATTGATCGAAGCCGGACCGGTCGAGCCCATGCAGCCGCCGATCACGTTGGAGCAGATGATAAAATACTCGCTGGGATCGAGCGGTCGGCCGGGGCCGACCAAGGTCTCCCACCAGCCGGGCTTGCCGGTGACAGGGTGCACATTGGCGACGTGCTGGTCGCCGGTCAGCGCATGGCAGATCAGGATCGCATTGGAGCGATCGGCATTCAGCTCGCCGTAAGTCTGGTAGGCGATCTGGAACGGGCTGAGATCGACCCCGCAATCGAGCCGCAGCGGCTGCTCCGAGCCGAACTGCGCGAGCTGCGAGCTCGGATGATCCACCTCGTGCGACCGCTCGTCGGCGGTGATCGCGGGACTCGGAATTGACTGGACGCCAACCATCTGACCATCGACCTCGTTTGCGATCGTAGAAGTGACCGCATTGACATCAGGCCATGAAAAACCCGGCCTGAACGATAGGTTCGGCCGGGATCGAAAGCGTCCCCGGCCTGTTTAGCGAGTTTTTTAACGTGGCTGCAAGCCGGCCGGCTCAAATGACCACGGAACGGGTAAAAACTACCGTCTCAGGCGGTTTTCGTCAAGTCGCGGCCCGGATCGCCCAAATTCGCCCGTCGCGCCGCGGGCGGAAAAGGCCCGATTTCCCATTGCAATTCTCTTTGCTTTCGCAGCCCCGACTGCCTAATCAGGACATCCATCGCAGCGGTGACGGCTCGACTGATCCGCATTGGAACGCCTCGCAACAGCACCTCACAGACATGTCCCAACGTCCGCCCGCGCCACCATCGCTCCAGGAATTGCGCAAGGAGATCGACGCGATCGACGAGGGCATGCATCGCCTGCTGATGCAGCGCGGCGACATCATCGACCGCCTGATCCAGGTGAAGCAGACCCAGGAGGTCGGCTCGGCGTTCCGTCCGGCGCGCGAGGCCGCCATGATGCGTGACCTCGTCCAGCGCCATCGCGGCATCCTGCCGCTCGACACCGTCGAGAGCATCTGGCGCGTCATCATCGCAACGTTCACTTACGTTCAGGCGCCGTTCTCCGTGCATGCCGACATTTCGGCAAGCGAGCCCGCGATGCGCGATTCCGTACGCTTCCATTTCGGATTCACCGTGCCTTACGTCGCGCATTTCAGCGCGCAGGCGGCGGTCGAGGCGGTGGCGAAATCCAAGGGCGACCTTGCGCTGGTCTCGGCGACCTCCAGCCGCACACCATGGTGGCTGGAGCTGGAAGCAGAAGGCGCACCGAAGATCATCGCACGGCTGCCTTTCGTCGAGCGCGCCGACCATCCGGCGGCGTTGCCCGTGTTCGCGGTCTCGCGCGTCGCCGACAGCGCCCTGGTGACGGAGGTCGAGACCTTCAGCGTGCGCGTGTCGGGGTGGAACGCCGAGGTCGCGCGCGCCCTGTCGCCGCTCGCCGAGATCGTGGCGGTGCCCGATACCGCCTTCGACGGCGCCGCGCTGCTGGTCTCGGTCACCGCGACGAGCAGCCTCGACAAAATCAAGACTGCCCTGATCGAAGCGGGTGCCTCGGTGCGCTCCACGGCCCTCGTCGGCAGCCACGCAACCCGCTATACGGTGCCCCCGACCGGGTCGAAATCGTAAGTCGCGAACCGCTTAAGCCATTCCGGAGTTAAAGATGTCCCGCCCCGTGCCGAACCCCGGCATTCTCGATATTGCGCCCTACACGCCCGGCAAGACCCCGGTGCCGGAGCCGGGCCGCAAGGTGTTCAAGCTCTCGGCCAACGAAACGCCGTTCGGGCCCTCGCAGAGGGCGATCGAGGCGTTCAAGCACGTGGCTGATCATCTGGAAGACTATCCGGAAGGAACCTCGCGCGTGCTGCGCGAAGCGATCGGGCGCACCTTCGGGCTCGATCCCAACCGCATCATCTGCGGCGCCGGCTCGGACGAGATCCTCAACCTGCTCGCTCACACTTATCTGAGCCATGGCGACGAGGCGATCTCGACCACGCACGGCTTCCTCGTCTACCCGATCGCGACCATGGCGGTCGGCGCCAGGAACGTCGTCGCGGCGGAGAAGAACCTCACCGCGGATGTTGACGCCATCCTGAAAGCCGTGACGCCGCGGACGAAACTGGTCTGGCTCGCCAACCCCAACAACCCGACCGGCACCTATCTGCCGTTCGACGAGGTCAAGCGCCTGCGCGCCGGCCTGCCGTCGCACGTGCTGCTGGTGTTGGACGCGGCCTATTGCGACTACGTTTCGCGCAACGACTATGAAATGGGGATCGAGCTGGTCGCGACCACCGAGAACACGGTGGTGACGCACACCTTCTCCAAGATCCACGGTCTCGCCGCGCTGCGCATCGGCTGGATGTTCGGCCCCGAGCATATCATCGACGCGGTCAACCGCATCCGCGGTCCCTTCAACGTGTCGACGCCGGCGATGTACGCTGCCGTTGCCGCGATC
This sequence comes from Bradyrhizobium sp. WSM471, assembly GCF_000244915.1. Taxonomy (NCBI): domain Bacteria; kingdom Pseudomonadati; phylum Pseudomonadota; class Alphaproteobacteria; order Hyphomicrobiales; family Nitrobacteraceae; genus Bradyrhizobium; species Bradyrhizobium sp. WSM471. Next base: position 7,266,818 of record NZ_CM001442.1, read on the forward strand.
GAGGACACCGCGCACCAGGCCATGTCGAAGCAGTTCACCGAGACCTGGCGCAACTGGCTCGCTGAGGAGATCGGCAAGCTCGGGCTGAAGGTGACGCCGAGCGTCGCCAATTTCGTGCTGATCCACTTTCCGACCGAGGGCAAGACTTCGGACGCAGCCGACGCCTTCCTCACCAAGCGCGGGCTGGTGCTGCGCGGCTTGAAGAACTATGGCCTGCCGCATTCGCTGCGCATGACCATCGGCACCGAGGAGGCCAACCGCCTCGTCGTCGAGGGCCTGCGCGACTTCATGGCCGGACGATGAGCGCGACCCCGCACTTCCAGCGCGTCGCGCTGATCGGCTTCGGCCTGATCGGCGGCTCGATCGCGCGCGCTGCGAAGCTCCAGGGCCTGGCTGGCGAGATCGTCACCACCGCGCGCTCGGAGAAGACGCGCGCACGCGTGATCGAGCTCGGCATCGTCGATCAGGTCGTGGCGACCAATGCAGAAGCCGTGAAGGACGCCGATCTCGTCATCCTCTGCATTCCCGTCGGCGCTTGCGGGCCGGTGGCGCAGGAGATCGCCGCGCATCTCAAGCGAGGCGCGATCATCTCCGACGTCGGCTCGGTCAAGGGCGCCATCGTCAGGGATATGGCGCCGCATCTGCCGAACGGCATCCATTTCGTGCCGGCGCACCCTGTCGCAGGCACCGAGCATTCGGGCCCCGATTCAGGCTTCGCCGAGCTCTTCATCAACCGCTGGTGCATCCTCACCCCGCCGGAGGGCGTTGATGCGGCTGCCACTGATCGCCTGCGTGCGTTCTGGACCGCGATGGGCGCCAAGGTCGAAATCATGACGCCGGATCATCATGATCTCGTGCTCGCGATCACCAGCCATCTGCCGCATCTGATCGCCTACACCATCGTCGGCACCGCCGACGAGCTGGCGCAGGTGACGGAGTCCGAGGTCATCAAGTTCTCCGCCGGCGGCTTTCGCGATTTCACCCGCATCGCCGCCTCCGATCCGACGATGTGGCGCGACGTCTTCCTCGCCAACAAGGAAGCCGTGCTGGAGATGCTCGGCACCTTCACCGAGGATCTGGCCAAGCTCACTCGCGCGATCCGCCGCGGCGACGGCGAGGCGCTGTTCGACCACTTCACCCGCACCCGCGCCATCCGCCGCGGCATCGTCGAAATCGGCCAGGATTCGGCCGCGCCCGACTTCGGTCGGCCGCATGCGCAGCTCGGCAACAAGCCGTAGCACTGAAGTAGCCCGGATGGAGCGCAAGCGTAATCCGGGACCTGCGGCTGTATTGAAGAACCCCCGGATTGCGCTTCGCTCCATCCGGGCTACAGCAATCAATACAGCGGCGGGATCTGGCCGACCTTGACCGGGCCGAGCAGCACAGCGCCGTCGACGAATTTCAGCGGGAAGCTGCGGGCCTTCTTGCCTTCCAGCGTGCTCTCGGTGCCGATCGAATTGATGCCGGCGGCAACGCCGGCATTGGCGTTCTGCTTGATGACTTTGCCGAGGCCGGGAACGGCGCGGTCGAGCGCACCGAACAGATTGTTGAGGTCCTGTGACTTCACGCCGGGCGCAACGCGATCGAGGGTCGCCTGCGGCACCCCCTCCTCCAGCATCTTCTCGATGCCGAGCGCGGGGATCACGCGATCGAGACCCGTCACCGTCATCTGCAATTCGCCGTCGAGGCGGCCGTTGGCCGAGAGCCCGAGCGTGCCTGCCGCAACCGCGATCATCTCGCCCTGCTGGATTCGGGACTGCACGATCTCGATATGGCCGCCGGCGGCCTGGATCTCGCGGAAGCGCTGCGGCCACGGCTTTGGCGTGAGGTCGAAGAGTCCGGTGATCTTCGCCCGCGTGTCGGCTTCGAACGGTTCGGCGAGCAGCGGATGAACGCCCTGGATGCTGCCCTGCGCGATCTGGAGCACGGTCTCGATCACGGGATGATCGGACGTCGATCCATCCGCAAGACGTCCATGCAGTTCGACCTGTTTCGCGCGCGCGAGCGGTACCTGCACGCTGCCGTCGACCCGATTGACGGTCGGGTCCTCGAACACGATGGAGGCGCGCTCCGGCACGGCGGGCAGGCCGAACACGCTGCTGCGGCCCTTGCTCCAGTTCACGACGAAGGTGCTTTGCGTGACGCCGTCAGTGAGCGTCGCGGGTGCGGTGAATTCGGCGATGACGCGCTTGGGATCGTAGACCTGGGCGACAACCAGGATGTTGTCGAGCTTCGCCGTGAACGGCGTCTTGCTGGCGTTCTGCGACACCAGGGCGACGCTGGCGCCGGAGCATTGGACCTCGAAGCGGAAGGGGAAGCCCGCGATCGAGCGCTTGGCGCAATCATAGATGCGGCCGGATTTGGCCTCCTGCGCGCGCCAGGCGTCGGCGGCGATTTCGGCCTGCGACGCCGCATAGAACCAGAAGCAGCTCCACGCCACCGCGAGGATCAGGAGGATGACAGGGGCGATGAAAAGGCCCCAGCGGGAGCGCCGGCGCGCGGCAACGGTCATATCGGACATGCGGCGATCCTTTGACCCCTGATTTTGTCAAATGTAAGCGAGGTGCGGCTGCGACGAAAGGCTGAGAATTCGCTTCGCTTGGGGGCGCGGTTCTGGTAGCCGTGCCCGAAATGTCGGAAATCACCCTCCCCTCCGTCACCACAGCCAAAGGCGACCTCTGGGTGTTCGGCTACGGCTCGCTGATGTGGCGGCCGGGCTTCGAATTCGAGGAGCGCGTCCCGGCGCGGCTGGTCGGCGAGCATCGTGCGCTCTGTGTCTATTCCTTCGTCCACCGTGGCACGCCGGAGAAGCCGGGTCTGGTGCTCGGACTCGACCGCGGCGGCGCCTGTCGCGGCATCGCCTTCCGCGTCGCCGAAAAGAACCGCGCCGACGTCGTCGCCTATTTGCGCGCGCGCGAGCAGGTGACGTCGGTCTATCGCGAAGTCATGCGCTCGGTGTGGCTGGAGAACGACGCGCGGCAGCGCGTCTCCGCGCTCGCCTATGTCGTCGATCGCGGCCATGTGCAATATGCCGGCCGGCTGTCGCTCACCGACCAGCATCGCCACGTGCTCCAGGGCCACGGCCAGTCCGGCGCCAACCGCGACTACGTGACCGCGACGGTGAAGGCGATCGAGGCCGAAGGTTTTCGCGATGCGCCGCTGCATCAGCTTGCCATGATGCTGCATGGGGATGCGCATTCTCCGCACGCGCCGGCTCCGGTGGACGATCGGGAAAACCGCTAGCTCTCCGACGGCGCATAGCTCGGCGCCGAGCCGATCAGCTGCTCCTGCTCCTTGCGGCCCGCTTCGACGAGGCGGCCGGTCGCGTCTTCGATCACCGTTTGCACACGGGAGAGATACTCGTCCTTGGGCAAGCCCGGCGGCAGCGGATCGAGGAATTCCACCACCAGCGTGCCGGGATAGCGCATGAAGGTGCGGCGCGGCCAGAACAGGCCGGAATTGAGCGCGATCGGCAGGCACGGCGCGCCGCAGGACGAATAGATCTGCGCGAATCCGCTCTTGTAGTCCGGGGGCGCGCCCGGAGCGCGGCGCGTGCCTTCGGGAAAGATCACGAGCTGCGCGCCGCTGCGCACCGCTTCCCGCGCACGCCGCGTCATGTCCAGCAGCGCCTTGACGCCGGCGTTGCGGTCGATCGCGATCATCCCGGTCTTGACCAGGAACTGACCGAACACCGGGATCTGCATGAGCTGACGCTTGAGGATGAAAATCGGACGGTCGAAAAAGCCCGGCAGGACGAACGTCTCCCAGAACGACTGGTGCTTCGCCACGACGACCAATGGTCCCGTCGGTATCCTTTCGAGGCCGCGGAATTCCACCTTGATGTTGCAGACGGCCCGCATCAGAAACAGCGTCGCCTTCGCCCACCATTGCGCAACCGTGAGCATGGCGCGCGGCGGCAATGCGAAGGTCGGCAGCGCCACGATCGCGAGGCACACCAGCACGGCGTAGAACAGCACGTTGAACACGAGCGATCGCAGGAAAATCAAGAACATCGAGGATCCGATCAATTGCCGATCAGTTGCCGATCAATTGGCCTGTGCGGTGGCGGGCCGCTTCGGCTGCAGCCCGGAAGGCTGCTCCGACATCTCGGGCGAAAGGTCAATCCCGAAATCCTCCAGCCGCACCCTGAGCTCGGCCGCGATGTACTTGACATATTCCGACAACAGCAGCCGCAAGGTGGACGCCGAGGTCCACCACGGCTCCTCGCGCCATTTGTCGCCGACCACCACGAACGGGATCAGTGTCGTCTCCGGCATCGCATGCGAGAATTCCACCAGCGCGCGCGGCATGTGATAGTTCGAGGTCACCACGATCAGCGATTTGAAGCCGCGTCCCGCGGCCCAGCGCCGCGCTTCCGCGGCATTGCCGCGGGTCGAGACCGCGGTGCGGTCGAGATCGACGCAGCAACGCATGAAGGACTGGTTCTCCGGCAGCGTCCGGGAGATGTCGCTCGCCGTCGAGGTCGGGTGCACACCGGAGATCAGGAGCCTCCTGCCGTAACCGGCAGCGAGCAGCTCCATCGCATCCGACACCCGCGAGGAGCCACCGGTCAGCACCACGATGCCGTCCGCCTTGCGGTCCGGCGCGATCTCGGCGCCCCGCAATTGCGACAGAAACGCGATGAAGCCCGCCGCCGCGCCGACAAAGGCGAGCGCAATCGTCGATATCACGGCCGCGCGCAGCCAGCCGCGCGGCAGTTTCGGCGATCGATCGTCGGTCGGCGCGGTCATGCGATGTCGGTGATCCCTTCCCAGAGGTGATTTTAGGACGTTTTGAGGCGAAGTGGAGTCCGGTTTGTCGGCCTCAATCGATGTGGCGAAGCACTGGGGCCGCGAACTAGATTTCCCCTCTCCCCTTGTGGGAGAGGGTGGCTCGCCGCGATAGCGGCGAGACGGGTGAGGGGTATGTCTCCGCGAACTGGCATCGACGTTCGTGCACGTGGATAGAACCCCTCATCCGGCGCTTCGCGCCACCTTCTCCCACAAGGGGAGAAGGAAGAAACCATTTCAATCGACATCATTCAGCGTCGCGAACAGCGTCTGGCGCGAGGCGACCGCGGTGATGGCGCCGATCAGCACGGCCTGCACCGCAAGCACGATGTAGCCGGACGGCCGCAGCGAGAAGGTGCCGAGCAGCGCGGCGAACTGGTCGCCGACGGGGGTGCCGGAAAACCAGCCTGCAATCGACTCGGAGAAGCCGAACACCAGCATGGCGGCGCCACCGCCGATCACGCCGCCCTCCAGCCCCAACCTGAGGAAATGACGCAGGAAGCGGTTGGCGATGTAGCGGTCGCCGGCGCCGACGAAATGCAGCACCTCGACGATCGGACGGTTCGCCGCCATGGCGCCTCGGGTCGCGAACGACACCGAGATGATGGTGGCGACGATGACGAGCGCGAGGATGCCGAGGCCGGCGAGCACGGTGGCGTTGGTCATCGAGCGCATGCGCTCGATCCAGGCGCGGTGGTCGTCGACGCTGGCGCTTGGCGCCACCTGGGTCACGCGGGCGCGCAAGGCGCCGAGATCGAGCGCCGTGCCGGGCTGCACGCGCGCGATGATCATGCGCGGCACCGGCAGATCGTCCATCGACAGCCCGGTGCCGAGCCAGGGCTCGAGCAGCTTGCCGCTCTCGTCCTTCGTGAACGGCTTGACCTCGACGATGCCGGCTTGCGCGCGCATGGCCTCGGTCACCGCCGCGGTGTCGCGTTCGAGATCGCGGCCGGTCTGCGGGCGGACCTGGATGGTGATCTCGCTGGCGACATCCGACTGCCATTCGGCGGCGGAGGCGCTTACCAGCAGCACCGTGCCGGTCGTCATCGAGGCCAGGAAGGTCATGATAGCGACGACGGCGACCAGCGCGCGGCCGTGGATCGAGGCGCGCGGCACGATCGGCGACATGTTGCGCGCCCTGGCCGGGAGCGGCGGCCCCTCCTGTCCGAGATCGACCAGCACGCCGCGCTCGTCGGGCCTATTCATAGACGTGCAGCCGTCCCTGGTGCAGCACGAAGCGTCGCGCCTCGTACTGGTCCATCAGGGCGATATCGTGGGTGGCGATGATGACGGCGGTGCCTGACTTGTTGAGCTCGATGAACAGCCGCAGCAGGCGGCGGCCGAGCGTCGGATCGACGCTGCCGGTCGGCTCGTCGGCCAGCAGCAGCTGCGGCCGCGAGATCACGGCGCGCGCGATCGCCGCGCGCTGCTTCTCGCCGCCGGACAGGATCGGCGGCAGCGCATCCATGCGCTCGCCGAGCCCAACCCATTTCAGGAGATCGATGACCTCCTTGCGGTAGCTCGATTCGCTGCGGCCCATGACGCGGAACGGCAGCGCGACGTTCTCATAGGTCGTCATGTGGTCGAGCAGGCGGAAATCCTGGAGCACGATGCCGATGCGCTTGCGCAAGTCTGCGATCTCGTCCTTGCCGAGTTGCGAGATGTCGTGACCGAACAAATTGACGAGGCCCCGCGTCGGGCGATGCGAGAGGAACAACAGGCGCAGCAACGAGGTCTTGCCGGCGCCGGACGGGCCGGTGAGAAACTGGAAAGAATGCGCCGGGATCTGGAAGTTGAGGTCGCGCAGGACCTCGGGCCCCAGGCCGTAACGCAATCCGACATTTTCGAACCGAACCAAGCTCAGCTCCGTTCGAGAGAGGCCGCGGGCCGCACGGCTGTGCTCCGCCATACGCGATCAGCGGGTTTTGCGGCCGTTATGGTTTCCGGTTCGTTAACGGTCGTCCTGTAGCATAATTGGCAGCATCTTTCCCGCTCGGTTCTCCGCGACCGTGTCACCGTCAAGACTTGTCGATGCATCAAGGCTCGTCCATGCATATCGTCTGCCCTCATTGTACGACATCCTACGCCATCAAGCCCGCGAGCCTTGGGGCAAACGGCCGGACCGTGCGCTGTTCCCGCTGCAAGGAAACCTGGGTCGCCCATGCCGAGGATGCCATCGAGGAGGCATCTGTCCCGGCCATGGCCGCGGCCGGCCGGAGCGACGACCAGTCCGATCTCGCCGAGCAGTGGAACTCCTATGCCCAGGACGACGGCGCCGCTGACGCGCCTGTCGTTGACAGTCCCTCGATCGCCAGCGACTGGCCGGACCAGGAAGCCACCGACACCGAGGACGAATGGTCCGCGGCCGCCCGGTCCGTCGAGGAGGAAGTCGTCGGCGAACAGCACCAGTCCTGGTTCCGCGGCCTGTTCGGCCGCCGCCGCGGCGCGCGAGTGCGCCGTCCGGTGGCCACCGCGGCCCCGCGAAAATCCCATTTCGGTCTGCCAACCGCCTGCGCCGCCATGGGCGCGCTGGTGCTGGCGCTGGTGATCTGGCGCGGCGACATGGTGCGGCTGCTGCCGCAGACGGCCGCCTTCTACAAGATGGTCGGCCTCGAAGTGAACCTGCGCGCACTGGCCTTCAAGGACGTCAAGCTCTCCAGCGAAACCGTAGACGGTAAGCAGGTGCTGGTAATCGAGGGCGTGATCGTGGGCCAGGGCAAGAAGCCGCTCGACATTCCCCGGCTGCGCTTCGCGGTGCGCGACGCGCAGGGCGCAGAAATCTACGCCTGGAACGCCGTTCTGGAACAGACTGTGCTACAGCCCGGCGAGCGCGCCTTTTTCCGCTCGCGCCTGGCCTCGCCGCCGCCGGAGGGCCGCAATATCGACGTTCGCTTCTTCAACCGGCGCGACATCGCCGGCGGCAGCGTATAATCGATTTCGCAGGTCTCGCAGGCAAAGTTGGTCGCGAGATTGATCCCGAGGTTCGTCTCATGTCCAAGATCCTGATCGCCGACGACGAGGATTCGATGCGCCAGCTGGTGGCGCGCGCAATCGCCATGGATGGCCACGAGATCGTCACCGCGCAAGACGGCGCCGAGGCGCTGGAGATCCTCGCTCGCGCGGACGGCGGGTTCGACCTGCTGCTCACCGACATCCAGATGCCGGTGATGGACGGCATCGCGCTGGCGCTTTCCGTCGCACGCGATTTCCCCGATTTGACCATTCTGCTGATGACCGGCTTTGCCGACCAGCGCGAGCGCGCCTCGAACCTCAATGCGCTGGTGCACGACGTCGTGACCAAGCCATTCTCGGTCGCCGACATCCGCACGGCGGTGGCGGATGCGCTGGCGGCGAAGAAGGGGTAACGGCCTCGGGTTCGTAGCTTGTAGCCCGCATGAGCGCAGCGACATGCGGGACCGGCGGCCCCGGATATCGCTTCGCTCATCCGGGCTACGAAAGCTGCGACAGCCTCAAAAATCCTTCAGCAGCCGCTCGATATAGTCGAGCTCGATCTGCGGGCGCGAGCTATCCCCCAAGCGGCGGCGGAGCTCCTCGAGGATACGGCGGACGCGCTGGGCGTCGATCTCGCCGGGAATCTTGACCGTGTAGTCGTCGCTCAGATCGCGGCCGTGAAGGGGGCGGCCGAGCGGATCGGTCTGATTGCCCCCGCTCTGCTGGCGGCCGGCACGGTTGCCGGGGCCATCGCCCTGCCCGTCGCCATCGCCCTGCTGCATCGCCTCGGCCATCTTCTGCGCGCCCTTGCGCAAGGCCTCGAGCGCTTTCCCCTGCGCGTCCACCGCACCGTCCGAATTGCCTTCGCCGAGCTGCGAGCCGGCATCGCCCATGGCCCCGTCGGCGGCGTCCAGACTGCCGTCGTCATCGCCCTCGTCGCCGTCCTGATCGCCATCCTGGCCCGGCTGTCCCTGCTCGCCCTGCTGACCCTTCTGCCCTTTCTGGCCCTGGCTCTTCTGGCCCTTTTGCCCCTTCTGCGTGAGGCCGCGCTTGGCGAGTTCGTCCTGCAGCTTCTTCAGGCGATCCCGCAGCGACTGCTGATCCCGCTGGAGATCCGACATCGACTGGTCGCCCTGCTGCTTGCCGCGCGAGCGCTCACGCCGGGAATCCTGGCCCTGCTTGAAAGTCTTGTCGCGCAATTGCTGCTGCTTGCGGATCATGTCGCTGAGCTCGTTGAGCGCCTGCTCCATATCGCTGTCGCCGGATTGCCCGGGCTGCGCCATCTGGAGGTTTTCCATGATCTGCGCGAGCTGCTCGAGCATGCGCTGGGCCGCTTCTTTATTGCCTTCGCGCGCCGCCTTCTCGATTTGCTTCAGCAATTCGTCGAGGTCGCGCTGCGTGATGACCGAACGATCGCGATTGGAGGATTGGCTCTTTTCCGTCGCGCGCTTGTAGTCCTCGAGCTTCTGAATCGCATCGGATTGATTGTTCAGGCTCTTGCCGGATTCCTTCTGCCTGAGGCTGTCGCCGGAATCCTGCATCGCCTTTTCAGCGCCATCGAGCAGGGCATCGACATCCTGATCCTGCTGGGCAGCCACGGGCGAGACGCCTCCCAACAGGAAGGCGAGGCAGGCGATCGAGATCGCCTTCAAGACTGGCACGCGTGCTAGCTTCCGCATTTACGGTCTCGCGTCGACTGGTTGGCACCGTCGTTGCCCGGCTTCGCCCGGTTGTTCGCCGACTTGCGATAGGCCTGAAGCTGCTCGCGCAACGCGTCCTGCTGCTTCGCCAGCTCTTCGAGCTGCTCGGGCGTGGCGTTCTGGGTCTTTTGTTTCAGCTCGACGGACTTGTCGAGGATGAGCTGAACCTCTGCCGGGAAAGGCTGCCGCGGTCCAAGCGGATTCTGCTCGGCGCGCCGGGCGAGATCGCGCACCTTGCCGGCCATCGCCTCGCGAAGCTTTTGCGTCAGCGCCTTGATCTCGTCCTCGCTGGCGCCGCGTTCCAGCGCACGCTTGAGCGCATCCTGAGCCGAGCGCAGCGCGGCGTTGACGCTGCCGGCGACACCGTCGTCCTCGATGGTGACCGCGAACGCCCACATGCTTCCCACCACATCGCGCAGCGCGTCGTCGGTGCGGGCGGCTTCCAGCTGCAGCGCCAGGCTGCGCAGGCCGAGATAGCAGCCCGCATCCGGCGTGAACAATTCGGGCGCGATCATCAGCGCGTCGAGCGCGGCATAGACATCCGAATTCTTGTTGGCGTCGAGCGCGAGGATGCGGCGCTGCTCGACCAGCGCGCGCGCGAGCGAGTTGGTGAACAGCCGCTCGGGCAGGCGCATGTTGAAGGGCTCGCTCCTGGCCTGGTTGCCGGCCTCGTCCTTGGCGGTGAGGGTCAGCGTGACGTCGGCGCCGGCATAGGGATCCTCGCTGAGATCCTTCACCGTCTGGCCGACGCCGTTGCGGGTGCGCGCATTCGGCAACACGAGCGGAAATTGCGGTGGCTGGAATAGCGGCCGCGCGGCGGCCTTGGTGTCGGCCTCCTTGCTGCCATCCTTGACACCATCTTTGGCATCGCCGGGACGCAGCCCGATTTGCGCGTCGGCGCCGGTGACACCGTAATCGTCCTCGACCTTGTAGGTGAGCTGGAGTCCGCCACGGGCCTGGCGCTCGGGATCCTTGGCCAGCGCAATCGTCGGCGCCCGGTCCGGCGTTGCCGCAAACGCCCATTGCGGCTGGCCCGAGGGCGCGCGGACATGCGCGGTGCCGTCGCCGCTGATGGTAAAATGCTTCTCGTTGGTGCCCTTGGGCGCAGCTTCGGTGGGCGCGACTTCCTTGAGGCCGCCGGAGACGACAACATCCAGGCTGCCGCCGGAGGAGCGCACGATCAGGGTCGAGCCTGCGGGAACGGCAAGCTGGCCGCTGGCCGGCAGCGCGGCGGCCTCCTTGTTCGCGGCCGACAGGATGACCGGCGGCTTGCCGGTGTAGAGCGGCGGCGTGACCCAGGCATCGACGCGGACATTCGTCGGGGCCAGCACGCCGTTCCAGTGGAAGGCGGCCCCGAGCCGCATCGCACGCTCGTCGCCAGCGGCGAAGAAGGTCGCAACCAGCATCACCATGACCAGCGCGCGCAGCGCCCAGGGATCATGCAGAGCGAGCCGGGGCTTCGGCAGACCGGCGCGGATGCGCTTGATCGAAGCCAGCGTGCGCTCGCGCTGCGCCCGCCACAATGCCTGCGTAACCGGGTCCTGCGAGCTCAGCGTGTCCGTCAGCGTGGTGGCCGGCCGGTGACGGATGCCGGAGCCGCGGTCGAGCCGGGCCAGCGCCTCCTCGCGGCTCGGCCAGCGAAAGCGACTCAACGGGAACAGGACGGCAATCGCGATGCCGGCGAAGACAAGGAGCCCGATGGCGCGGGCAATGGACGGCAGCGCCAGCCAGAGGCCGGCCCATGACACCACCAGGAACAGGCCAGCGACGGTAAGAAGCCGCGCCAAATTTGGCCAGGCACGCTCCCACGCGATGGCATAAGTGGCCCGCTGCAGGGCTTGCGCCAGCTTCAGCCGCGACAGAGCGTCGCCATCGCGGATCGGGTCTGACGGGTCGGGGGTGACGCCGTTCAATCAACTCTCCAGGTTGCCCGGTAGAGAAGCGTACCACAACGGCAGCACTGAGGCATCCGTTCCTGTACGGGAGACACCCCTTTTCCCGCATAACACGAGGACGTGACTGGCCCGCCGCAACCCCGTAATTTCCGCGCCGGCAGCCAAGGAAAACAAAGGAAACGCCATGGACAAGAAGATGCACGACAAGGGCCTGGAAGTCCGCAAAGCGGTGCTGGGCGAGGCCTATGTCAACAACGCCCTGAAGACCGTCGACGATTTCAACCGCCCGTTCCAGGAGATGCTCAACGAATATTGCTGGGGCACGGTGTGGGGCCGCGAGGAGCTGCCGCGCAAGACCCGCAGCATGCTCAACATCGCGATGATCGCGATCCTCAATCGTCAGCACGAATTCCGCGCGCATCTGAAGGGCGCACTCACCAACGGCGTCAGCCGCGACGAGATCCGCGAGATCCTGATGCAGGTCGCGATCTATGGCGGCATGCCGGCCGCAGTCGACAGTTTTCGGATCGCGCGCGAGGTGTTCGCGGAGATCGACGCCAAGGCGTGAGCCGCGCCCGTGTGAGGGACGGTAACGCGACGTCCCTCCTCCACGTCGTCCTGGCGAAAGCCAGGACCCATAGCCACCGGCAGGTGTGGTTACGGGCACTCGGAGTTACCACCTCGCACCACAACATCTCCCTGGGGTAATGGCTCCTGGCTTTCGCCAGGACGACACCGAGGATGGATGCGCGCCGATCAACAACAACGAATATTCAACACAAGGAAACACCATGGACATCGGATTCATCGGCCTCGGAAACATGGGTTTCCCGATGGCGCGGCGGCTGATCGAGGCCGGCAACCGGCTCGTCGTGTTCGACACGCGCAAAGAGGTCGTCGACAAGCTGGTGGCGCGCGGCGCCACTGCGGCGACGTCGCCGAAGGACGTCGCCGACCAGGTCGAGACGGTCATGGCGAGCCTGCCTTCGCTGCAGGCTTCGCTCGCGGTTGCGACGGGGCCGAACGGCGTGGTCGAGGGGAGCCGCGTCAAACGCTTCATCGATCTCTCCACCGTCGGCTCGGCGATGGCGGTGAGGATTCACGGCCTGCTCGCCAAGCATGACATCGTGCAGATCGACTGCCCCGTCTCCGGCGGCGTCGGCGGCGCCGAGAAAGGCACGCTCGCGGTGATGGTCTCGGGACCGAAGACCGAGTTCGAGCTGCTCAAGCCCGCGCTCGACATCATCGGGAAAGTGTTCTTCATCGGCGAGAAGCCCGGCGCGGCGCAGACCATGAAGCTCGCCAACAACTTCTTGTCGGCCACCGCGATCGTGGCAACCTCCGAAGCGGTGGTGATGGGCGTCAAGGCGGGGCTCGATCCCGCCGTGATGATCGACGTCATCAATGCCGGCTCCGGCATGAACACCGCGAGCCGCGACAAGTTTCCGCGCTCGGTGCTGCCGCGCAGCTTCGACTTCGGCTTCGCCACGGGACTGATGGTGAAGGACGTGCGGCTCGCGCTGGAGGAGATGAAGCAGCTTGGCCTGTCGATGGAGGTCGCGGATGCGGTCGGCCGGTTGTGGGAGACGGTCATCAGCGCGGAAGGCGCCGAGTCCGATTTCACCGCGGCGATCAAGCCGATCGAGAAGAAGGCGGGTGTTGTGGTGGGCGCCAGGCCACCCAGCTAGCGCCAACACGAGAACGCAGCGCCGAAGACCGGCGCTGCGCTGTCCTCCTTGGATCGATCTGCTACGAGTGGCGTCTGCCAAGTTCCAGAAGGTCGATCGGCTGCTCCAGTTGCAGGGAGGCCGAGCCCCCGCTGCATTTGATGTACTTCTCGTCGCACCTGCGCATGCACCGTCTCTCGCTCGAGCATTTCGCAGCGGTGTTGTTGCAGCTGACCCACGTAACGTCGCACCGCGTGACCCGGGCCGACGCGGCGCCGGAAAGTCCGAGCATGAAGGCCACGCTGCAAGCTACGAAAAGCATGCGAAGCAGACCGGCGCCGGCGAGTGAATCGTTCATTCCAATCTCCTGTGTTGGCCGGGCACGTCTCCGCCTGCGGCCGAGGGTTTGACGAAGACGCAGTTCAAGCCTTGGCAAGATAGGGAATCGTGCCGGCCAAGTCCGTATCGTCGATCAACTGGAAGCGGCTCTCGCTGCCGCCCCTGCGCGCTGCCGCGAAGCGGCCGTAGGCGGGATCAGTGACGAAAGACTCGGCCGCTTTCGCCGTTGGAAACGACATGATCGCGATCAGCGAGGTGTCGAGAGGGGTACCTTCCAGCGTCTTCACATTGCCGCTGCGCGAAAGGTACTTGCCGCCGTGCTTGTGCACGAGGTCGTGAACGGAGGCCGCATAGTCCGGCACCCATTTTCCGTCGGTTACTTTGATGTCCGCGATCAGATACGCTGTCATGTCGTGTCTCCTGGCTCGAGTTTAGCTCCGCGTTGATACAGGCGGGCATCACTTGGGTGCCAGAACACGGCGCGGGCTCGCCAGTACGGGAACTGTAGCGGGGCGATACAAATACTGAATTGCGCCGCCCTGCATCAGCTCGCCAGCTTGCGTTCCTTGGCGAACGGGCTGAGGCCGAGCCAGCTTTGCATGGCCGCGGCAAGCTGCCGGTCGCCGGTGAGCAGCATCCGCCGGCTTGCGACGGCCGCGCGCACGGTATCGAGCCCCATCCAGATCGCCGTCATGGTTCGCAGATCAACCGACACGTAAAGGTCAACGTCGAAACCGGGATCAATCGAGCAGAGGTCGACACTGTCGTCGGGATCGACGATCAGCCACCACAATCGCTGCGTCGAAGGTAATTCCGGATACGCGAACTGCAGCACGCTGCGGCGGGTCGGCATCGGCGTCGTGTTCAAATTCCGCCGCATGTCCCACATCAACAGCTGGACATCGAGATGCTGAAGCGACAGATCCGACTCGATGCGGCGCTGGCCCCAGATGCCGAACGCCTCCACGATGGGGCCGAGTTCGCGTCCGGCTGTGGTCAGCAGATATTCTGTGATACCGCGCTCGGAAGCCGACGCCCGGCGCGTAAGGATGCCGGCGGCTTCGAGCTCCTTGAGACGTTGCGAGAGCAAGGCAGGCGACATCCGCGGAACGCCGCGGCGCAGCTCGTTGAAGCGCGTCGAGCCGGCAATGAGCTCGCGGAGGAGCACGACGGTCCAGCGCGTACATAATATTTCGGCCGCCATCGCGACCGGACAGAACTGCCTGTAGCTGCCGATGGTCATGCGGGCCTCCGTGACAAGCGAAGGCGCAACCTTAGGGCCGCGGCGCGCGGCTTCCTAGTTCAGTTTCTGTATCAGCAGCGATTCATTCTCTGAACTGGCCGCGGACCGTGGTGAGCGTCTATTCGACCGGCATTGGCAAGCCGGCCGCCGCAATCGCGGCCCGCCGGACACAGGAGATTACCATGAAGAAATACGATTCGACGGCTTCCAGATTGCTCGTTTCGGTTCGCAGCGCCGCGATTTGCGCCCTCAGCCTGGGCGTCGGCGTCATGCCGGCGTCCGCAGCCAATCTGACGAGGAGCATCGAGGTCAGCAGTGCTGCGGCCGAGGTGTGGTCCGTCATCGGGCCGTTCTGCGCGATCAAGGACTGGCTGCCGCCGGTGGGGCAGTGCATTGCGGACGGCAAGTCGCCGCCAACCCGGACGCTCGTCACCAGGGACGGCAAGGCTTCGTTCGTGGAGACGCAGACTGCGCGGAACGACAAAGACTACAGCTATTCCTACGCGTTCCTGTCGAGCCCACTGCCGGTGAGCCAGTACAAGTCGACCATCAAGGTCACGGCAAAGGGTGAAGGCGCGTCGGTGGTGACATGGACCGGCATCTACACGCCCGACCCGGGGCGGGAGAAGGAAGCGGTCGATGCCCTCGGCGGCGTCTATGATTCCGGCCTCGCCGCGATCAGGGACCGGTTCAAGAAGTAGGAGTCAATGCAGCGATGGGCGCAGCGGTAGCTGCGCTCATCGTGGACGATCACAGCCTCACAGCCAGGGCGCCGGCGTATCCATCGCGATCAGTTGCTCGACCTCGATGCGCGGACGCACGACGGCGTACTGGTCGCCCTTCACCAGCACCTCGGGCACCAGCGGTCTCGTATTGTAGGTGCCGGCCTGCACCGCGCCATACGCGCCGGCGGTCATGATGGCGATGAGGTCGCCGGGCCTTGGTGTCGGCAGCGTGCGGTCGAGTGCGAGGTAGTCGCCGGTCTCGCAGACCGGGCCGACGACGTCGGCCATGATGGTCGCGGCCCCCTTCGCAGGCTGCGTCACCGGCAGGATGTCGTGATGGGCCTCGTACAGCGTCGGACGGATCAGATCGTTCATGGCGGCGTCGATGATGACGAAATTCTTGCCGTCGCCGTGCTTCACGTAGATCACCTTGGCGACCAGGATGCCGGCATTGCCGACGATCATGCGGCCCGGCTCGAACATCAGCGTGCAGCCGAGATTGTGGCTGACGCGCTTGACCATGGCGGCATAAGCGTCGGGCGCCGGCGGCGCCTCGCGGTCCATGTAATAGGGAATGCCGAGGCCGCCGCCGAAATCGACATGCGAAATGTTGTGGCCGTCGGCGCGCAGCGTCTGCACGAATTCGGACAGGATGCGGAACGCGATCTCCATCTTGGAGAGGTCGGTGATCTGGCTGCCGATATGCACGTCGGTGCCTGTGACCTCGATGCCTGGAAGCTTTGCGGCGCGCGCATAGACCTTGCGGGCATACGCGATCGGGATGCCGAACTTGTTCTCTGACTTGCCGGTCGAAATCTTCGCATGCGTGCCGGCATCGACGTCAGGATTGACACGAATCGAGATCCGCGCGGTCTTCCCCATCTCGGTCGCAAGGCGCGACAGCAGCTCGAGCTCGGGCTCGGATTCGACATTGAGACAGAGGATGCCGGCGGCCAGCGCGGCACGCAGCTCGGCTTCCGTCTTGCCGACGCCGGAGAACAGGATCTTGTTTGCGGGAATGCCGGCGGCTAGCGCGCGCTTCAATTCGCCGCCGGAGACCACGTCCGCGCCGGCCCCGAGCTTGGCGAGCGTCCGCAGCACCGACTGGTTGGAGTTCGCCTTCATGGCGTAGCAGACCAGCACCTTATCGCCGGCGAAAGCGTCGGTGAAAACGCGATAGTGTCGCTCGAGCGTCGCTGTCGAATAGCAATAGAACGGCGTGCCGACGGTTGCAGCCAGCTCGGACAGGTTCACCGCCTCGGCGTGCAGCACGCCGTTGCGATAGTCAAAATGGTTCATGGCGTTGGCTCAGTTGCCCCAACCTATCGGCTGGGTCTTTCGTCCAGGAGCGGGTCGAGGATAAACGGTTTCTTCCTGCCCTTGGTCGCCGCCGGTGCGGCGTCCGCGCCATAGGTGGGGTTGAACACGCTCGGCGTCTTCTGGGCTTCGGTCTCGGTATCGGTCGGTGGCGCGACGTTGGCCGTGGACGCGCTGGAGGCGGTCGGCGGCAGATCCAGCGGGCCCTTGCGGCCACAGCCGGCAAGCGCGAGCGCCGTCAGGCTCAAGACAATGATGGCCCACCCCGAGCCGGCCGGGCGAAACTTTGACGTCACGACGAAATCCCCACTACGCGCGGCGCACCATACAGAGATTGGCGCGCTCTGGCGAGACCCGGATGACCATGAAACATAAGCGAAATTTTGCCCTCAGCCCAATTTTCGCTGTTTTTCCAGCCGCCTCAGCCAGGCCTTGGCCTGCGCCGCCACGTTCTTCGGCGCGGTGCCGCCGAAGCTGGTCCGGCTCTTCACCGACGATTCGACCGAGAGCACACCGAGCACGTCCTTCGTGATCTTCGCTTCGATCGCCTGCATCTCACTCAGCGGCAGCTCGTGCAGCGCCACGCCGCCCTCGGCGGCTTTCGCGACGATGCGGCCGGTGACGTGATGGGCCTCGCGGAACGGCATCTTCAGCGTCCGCACCAGCCAGTCGGCAAGATCGGTCGCGGTGGCGTAGCCCTCGCCTGCAGCAAGCTTCATCTTCGCTTCATCGGGCACGAGATCGCGGACCATGCCGGTCATGGCGCGGATCGCGAGCGACAGCGCGGCGAAGCCTTCCATCGCGCCCTGCTTGTCTTCCTGCATGTCCTTTTGATAGGCGAGCGGCAGGCCCTTCATCACGATCAGCAACCCATTGAGCGCGCCGATCACGCGGCCGGTCTTGGCGCGCACCAGCTCGGCGGCGTCAGGATTGCGCTTCTGCGGCATGATCGAGGATCCCGTGGTGAACTTGTCGCTGAGGCGGATCATGCCGACCAGCGGCGAGGTCCAGATCACGATCTCCTCGGCGAAGCGCGACATGTGCACGGCGCAGATCGAGGCCGCCGACAGGGTCTCCAGCACGAAGTCGCGATCGGAGACCGCATCGAGCGAGTTCGCCATCGGACGATCAAAACCGAGCGCCTTCGCCGTGGCGTGACGGTCGATCGGAAACGAGGTCCCGGCGAGCGCTGCAGCTCCGAGCGGGGATTCGTTCAACCGCTTGCGCGCATCCTGGAATCGGCCGCGATCGCGCGCGACCATCTCGACATAGGCGAGCAGATGGTGGCCGAAGGTCACCGGCTGTGCGGTCTGCAGGTGCGTGAAGCCGGGCATGACAGTTCCGGCATGCTCCAGCGCGCGCTCTACCAGCGCCTGCTGGAACGCGGCGAGCGCGGCGTCGGTCTCATCGAGGACGTCGCGGACATAGAGACGGAAATCGGTCGCGACCTGGTCGTTGCGCGAGCGCGCGGTGTGCAGGCGGCCGGCGGCGGGGCCGATCAGCTCGGACAGGCGGCTCTCGACATTCATGTGAATGTCCTCGAGCGCGCGCTTGAATTCGAAGCCGCCCTTGCCGATCTCTGACAAAATCGTGTCTAGACCCTTGCCGATATTTTTCGCATCAGAGGCCGTGATGATGCCCTGTGCGGCCAGCATCGCGGCGTGGGCCTTGGACGCGGCAATGTCCTGGGCAAAGAGGTGACGATCGACGTCGATGGAGACGTTGATCTCTTCCATGATCTCGTCGGGACGTTCCGAGAACCGGCCGCCCCACATCTTGTTGCTCATGATCCCCTGCTCACGCCTTGCCTGTCGCCGCCGCACGTTTGCTGACGGCTGCCAGCCGTATTAAGAGGCCTCTGATAGCCATATCTGCGACCGGATGACAAACGATATGCTCGACCCCAACGACAGGCTCGACCAAACGCAAGCGCGGTCGACCACGCGCCGTATCCCCGTCGTCATCGCCACCGTCGTGGTCGGGGGCCTGGCTGGCTTTGCCGCGCTCTACGGGCTGGGCCTGGGCCGGCCCCCATCCGGCGATCCCGCCTGCCGGGCGGCGGTGAACACCGCACAGAAGATCGCCCCGCTCGCCCATGGCGAGGTGGCGGCGCTAACCATGGCGACCGCACCGCTAAAGCTGCCGGACCTGGCCTTCGAGGACGCCGACGGCAAGCCGAAGAAGCTGTCGGATTTCCGCGGCAAGACGCTGCTGGTGAACCTCTGGGCCACCTGGTGCGTGCCCTGCCGCAAGGAAATGCCGGCGCTCGACGAGCTCCAGGGCAAGCTTTCGGGCCCGAATTTCGAGGTCGTGGCGATCAATATCGACACCCGCGACCCCGAAAAGCCCAAGACGTTCCTGAAAGAGGCCAATCTTATCAGGCTCGGCTATTTCAACGATCAGAAAGCCAAGGTTTTTCAGGATCTTAAGGCGATAGGCCGGGCTTTGGGCATGCCCACCTCGGTGCTGGTCGATCCCCAAGGCTGCGAGATCGCGACGATCGCGGGGCCGGCGGAATGGGCGAGCGAGGATGCGCTCAAGCTGATCCGGGCTGCGACTGGCAAAGCCGCCGCGTCGTTCTAAGCGACGATGTTTTAGGCGGTGACGTTGAGGTTGCTGCCGACACCGGCGCCGACATTGGCGAGCGAGGGCTGTCCGGCGCCGAGCAGCGTCAGGACGGTGGATTTCTCCGCATCCGCGTTCTGCTTCATCAGCGTCGCCGAGATATTCGACTGCAGCGCGCCTTGCTGAGAGGCCAGCATGCTGCTGACCATCGCCATCATGTCCATTACGCAAACCCTCGTACCGCGCGTAACCTAGAGGCGAGCGGTTAACCGGACATGAAAGGTAGGCTTGCTCCGTGTCCCGGACGCGGCGCGGCACGAAGTGACGCACCGCAGAGCCGGGACCCATGCTTCAGCTGCACGAGGCTTCTGGGCCCGGCTCTGCTGCGCATCGCTAACGCGCTGTGCAGCGTCCGTGGCACGAGACAGCTTATCTCGTCGGAACCGGCTTGGCGCCACGGTAGTCGTAAAAACCGCGCTGGGTCCTGCGACCGAGCCAGCCTGCTTCGACGTATTTCACCAGCAGCGGGCACGGGCGGTACTTGGAGTCGGCGAGACCTTCATGCAGCACCTGCATGATCGACAAGCAGGTATCGAGACCGATGAAATCGGCGAGCTCCAGCGGGCCCATCGGATGGTGCGCCCCGAGCTTCATCGCCGCGTCGATCGCCTCGACGTTGCCCACGCCTTCGTACAGCGTGTAAATCGCCTCGTTGATCATCGGCAGCAGGATGCGGTTGACGATGAAGGCCGGGAAATCCTCGGAGACCGCGACCTGTTTGCCGAGCTTGCCGACGAATTCCTTTGACGCCTCGAAGGTCTGGTCGTCGGTGGCGATGCCGCGGATCAGCTCCACCAGCTCCATCAGCGGCACCGGATTCATGAAGTGAATGCCGATGAAGCGTTCGGGCCGATCCGTGGCGGCGGCGAGCCGCGTGATCGAGATCGAGGAAGTATCGGAGGCAACGATCGCCTCCGGCTTCAACACGGCGCAGAGCTCGTGGAAAATCTTGCGCTTGACCTCTTCCTTCTCGACCGCGGTCTCGATCACGAGATCGCAGTCCGCGAGATCGTCCAGCTTCTCGCCGGCCACGATACGCGCCATCGCCTTGGCTTTGTCGTCCTCGCTGACGGCCTTTTTGGAGACCTGGCGCGTCAAATTGCCGTTGATCGTGGCCATGCCTGACTTGAGGCGGTCGGTCGAAATGTCGTTGAGCACCACGTCGAAGCCGGCCAACGCAGCGACATGCGCGATGCCATTGCCCATCTGCCCCGCGCCGATCACGCCGACCTTCTTGATTACTGCCGCCATAATTTCATCCACCGGAACGGCGCGCTATCAACCGCGCCTGCCTATCCCCCGAGCCGGGAGATCCGATTTAATCAGAACCCGGCCTCGAAACCTAGATTGGATCGCTTCGAAGGCGTGTCCCGCGCCAAAGAAAACGCCTCAAAAAGCAACACCGGCCGGAGTTTATGGCTCCGGCCGGTGTTTTAGCGCGTTTACTTGCCGAGCTTGCCGAGTTCGGCCGTCAGCTCCGGAACCGCCTGGTAGAGGTCGGCGACCAAGCCGTAATCGGCGACCTGGAAGATCGGCGCGTCCTCGTCCTTGTTGATCGCGACGATCACCTTGGAGTCCTTCATGCCGGCCAGATGCTGGATCGCGCCGGAAATGCCGACGGCGACATAGAGCTCGGGGGCCACGACCTTGCCGGTCTGGCCGACCTGCCAGTCGTTCGGCGCATAGCCCGCATCCACCGCGGCACGCGAAGCGCCGACACCGGCGCCGAGCTTGTCGGCGAGCGGCTCGATGTACTTTGCGAAGTTCTCGCGGCTCTGCATGGCGCGGCCACCGGAGACGATGATCTTGGCCGAGGTCAGTTCGGGACGGTCGCTCTTTGCGACTTCCTCACCGACAAAGGACGACAGGCCCGGATCGGCCGCCGCCGCGACGCTCTCGACCGACGCGCTGCCGCCTTCACCGGCTGCGGCGAAGGTGGAGGTGCGCACCGTAATGACCTTCTTGGCGTCCTTCGACTTCACCGTCTGGATGGCGTTGCCGGCGTAGATCGGACGCTCATAGGTGTCGGGGGCGACCACCTTGGTGATCTCCGAGACCTGCATGACGTCGAGCAGGGCCGCGACGCGCGGCATCACGTTCTTGAAGCGCGAGGTCGCGGGCGCGACGATGGCCTCGTAGCCGGGAGCCAGCGAAACGATCAGCGCGGCCAGTGGCTCGGCCAGATCGTGCGCGTAAAGCGCGCCGTCGGCGAGCAGCACCTTCTTCACACCGGCGAGCTTTGCCGCGGCGTCCGCCGCGGCCTTGGCGTTCTCGCCGGCCACCAGAACCTCGACGTCCGCGCCGAGCGCGGCCGCTGCGGTCAGGGCCTTGTTGGTCGCATCCTTGAGCGACGCATTGTCGTGTTCGGCAATCAGAAGCGTCGTCATCAGAGCACCCCGGCTTCGTTCTTGAGTTTCGACACCAGCTCGGCGACGTCCTTGACCTTGACGCCCGCCTTGCGGCCCGCCGGCTCGGTCGTGTTGAGGACCTCGAGGCGGGGGGTGGGGTCGACGCCGTAATCGGCCACGGTCTTGTTCGCAATCGGCTTCTTTTTGGCCTTCATGATGTTCGGCAGCGAGGCGTAGCGCGGCTCGTTGAGACGGAGATCGGTGGTGACGATCGCCGGTCCCATCAGCTTCACGGTCTGCAGGCCGCCATCGACTTCGCGGGTGACCTTGAAGTCACTGCCTTCGACCTCGAGCTTCGAGGCGAAGGTCGCCTGCGACCAGCCGAGCAGCGCGGCCAGCATCTGGCCGGTCTGATTGCTGTCGTCGTCGATCGCCTGCTTGCCGAGAATGATCAGGCCCGGCTGCTCTTCGTCCGCAATCTTCTTCAGGATCTTGGCGACGGCGAGCGGCTCGACCGCGCCCTCTGCCTTCACCAGGATGCCGCGATCGGCACCCATGGCGAGACCGGTGCGGATCGTTTCCGACGCCTGCGCCGGCCCGATGGAAACCACCACGACTTCGGTCGCCTTGCCGGCTTCCTTCAGGCGCAGCGCTTCTTCGACCGCAATTTCGTCGAATGGGTTCATCGACATTTTGACATTGGCGAGTTCAACGCCCGATCCATCGCTCTTGACGCGGACCTTGACGTTGTAATCGACCACCCGCTTTACCGGCACCAAGACCTTCATCGATCCTCTTTCACTCAATCTGGGAGGGGGTTTATCAACTGGCGCGGAACCTAAAGGCCTGATCCGGCCCGGTCAACGCGCGAAGGGGTGTAATTTTGGCGCTCAGAAATGCGCCGCCTGATGGGTCAGCGATTCTGGCCCGGAACCCAGAGCACGTCGCCGGCGCCGTCATCGTTACTGGCGCGGCTGGCCACGAACAGGAAGTCCGACAGGCGATTCATATACTGAATGCCAGCGGCACCGACAGGCTCTTCCGGCCGGGCCGCCAGTTCCACCATCACGCGTTCCGCCCTGCGGCAAATCGTACGGGCGACATGGAGGGTGGCAGCGGCCGGCGTTCCGCCCGGCAGCACGAACGAGGTCAGGGGCGCCAGCTTGTCGTTGAGCGCGTCGATGTCGCGCTCGAGCCGCTCGACCTGGCTCGCGACCACCCGCAGCCGCTCCGCCTTGCCCTCACGTTCGGGCACCGCGAGGTCCGCGCCGAGGTCGAACAGATCGTTCTGAATGCGCCCGAGCATTGCGTCGAGCTCCGGCGCATCCTTTGTGTACAGACGGACGACCCCGATCGCGGCATTGGTCTCGTCGACCGTGCCATAGGCCTCGATGCGCAGATCGTATTTCGGCCGGCGCTCGCCCGAGCCGAGCGCTGTCGTGCCGTCGTCACCGGTTTTCGTATAGATGCGGTTGAGCACGACCATGTTAACGCCCCATCGCCCACACGGCGACCATCGCGATGACGATCGCCACGAACTGAAGCAGCACGCGCCAGCGCATCAGCTTCTGCGAGGTGTTGGGCGAGCCGCCGCGCATCATGTTGATGAGACCGAGCAGCAGCACCAACGCCACGGCGCCGGCCGCGATCGGCAGGATGAAAGTACTCAGGAGGGATGCCATCCGAGGGTAGATAACACCCTGCGCGCCGGTCCGCCATGGCGTTCCCGATCTGGCTTTTAAGCCAATAATATCAGAAGCTAGCTGGATGAATCTGGATTTGCGCGAACTGCCCATCCTCTTCGCCTCTCCCCGCTTGCGGGAAGAGGCCGGAATGCGCTTCCCGCGTGCGGGAAGAGGGCTTGGCAACAGCTGTGCAGGTGCCGCGTGAAGGCAATCCGCACCATCTACGTCGTCGTGATGGACGCGTTCTACACGTTCCTGGCCGACGATGGCTGGGCGATCGCGAGCCACATCGCGCTGTCGACGCTGATGGCGCTGTTCCCGTTCCTGATCGTGCTGACCTCGCTCGCCGGCTTCTTCGGCTCCAAGGAACTCGCCGATCAGGCGGCCAGCCTAATGCTCCAGGTCTGGCCCAAGCAGGTCGCGGATTCGATCTCGGGGGAAGTCCACGACGTGCTGACCACGACCCGCACCGGCCTATTCACCATCGGTGCGGTGCTGTCGGTCTACTTCGCCTCCAACGGCGTCGAGGCGCTGCGGGTCGCGCTCAACCGCGCCTATGCGGTCGTGGAGATGCGGCCCTGGTACTGGCTGCGGCTGGAATCGATCGCATACACGCTGATTGCGGCCTTCACCGCGCTCGCCATGGCATTCCTGATCGTGCTCGGTCCGCTGCTCATCGAGGCGGCGCGTGCGCACATTCCTCTGTTCGTTGAATCCAACGAGAGGATCCTCACCTGGCTGCGCTACGGCATCACCGTCGCCGCGTTGGTGGTGGCGCTGATCATCCTGCATACCTGGCTGCCGGCGGGACGGCGTCGGTTCCTCCAGATCCTGCCCGGCATCGTCTTCACCATCGTGGCGTCGCTGATCTCGGGCATCGTCTTCGGCCAGTACCTCGCGCGCTTCGCCAACAATTACGTGACGATGTATGCCGGGCTCGCCTCGGTGATCATCGCGCTGGTGTTCCTGTACTTCATCGCCGCGATCTTCGTTTTCGGCGGCGAGCTCAACGCCGCGATCATCAAGTCGCGGCTTCCTCACGGCGTGTCGCTGCAAGCAGCGCAGTCGCTAGCGCCCGCGGAGACACAGGCTTGACCAGAAAGGCGTCGGCGCCGGCCTCGCGTGAGGCGACTTCGTCTTCGCCGCGACCTGACACCCCGATGATGGGGATCTGAGCCAACGGCGTCGCCATGGTGCGGATCCGCCTGATCGCCTCGACGCCATTGATGCCCGGCAGCACCATATCCATCAGCACCGCGTCGAAGGCGCCCTGCGCGAGCCGGTTCACCGCGTCCTCGCCGCGCCCGATGAACTCGGCATGATGACCGAGCTCGGTCAGGATGGTGTTGAGCACGACGCGGCCGAACGGATTGTCCTCGACGCTGAGCAAGCGCAGCGCCGGGACTGCATCCATCCCGGCTTCGCGCTTCGCCCTGCTGGACTTGCCCGATCCCGTGGCATCCACCGACACCGTCAACGTGAAGGTGGCGCCGCCGCCGGGCCGGGGGGCGACCGTGATGTCGCCGCCCATCGCGCGCGCCAGCTGCTTCACCGACGACAGGCCCAGGCCGGCGCCGCCGAAGCGCGAGGCGATGGTGACATTGGCCTGGGTAAACGGCCGGAACAGCCGCTTGATCTCGGCCATGGTGAGCCCGATCCCGCTGTCGGACACGGCGAAGGCGACGCCGATGCTGCCTTTACCCTTTGCTTTGCCTTTGCTCTTGGTCTTGTCCTTGCTCTTGACGGAACGCCAAGGCGCGACCGTGAGCGCCACGCCACCGTGCTCGGTGAATTTCACGGCATTGTCGATCAGGTTCTCAAGCGCGGCGCGCAGGCGGACGGGATCACCGACCACCAGCCCCGGCAGCTTCTCCGAGATATCGACCTTGGCCTGGAGACCCTTGGCCGCGGCGCGACCGGCCAGCGAATCGCCGGCGTTGCGGGCGAGGGTCCGCAGGTCGAACAAATCCTGCCGCAGCGTGCTTCCACCCCCGCCCCCCTTCCCGACGCCCTTGCCGGTTCTGGCGGCATCGACGAACAGGGTGGCAAGGTTCGCCAGATGCTCGGCACCGGCCTTGATCGTGTCCGCCCAGCGTCTTTCCCGCTCACCGAGATCCGAAGTCGCGAGCAGGTCGCTGATCGCGAGAATGCCGGTCAGGGGGGTGCGGACCTCATGGGCAAAGGCGGCAAGCGCGGCCTGGACGACGTCCGGCTCGACCCGCTTGGTGCTGCGCTTGCCCAACCGGGCGGTCGGCCCGGAGCGCTTCCGAGCCACTCGCTTGGACGTCCCCGTAGTGCGCGCTGCGCGCGTTTTCGCCGCCATAACTCCCCTTCGAAGTATCCCCTTCGAACCCGGGCCGTGAGGCGAGCATGGCACGGCGGAACACCCGGAGTCACGGTAGCGTTTGGCTAACCCCCAGAGAAACTTAACCTAATCCCACCAGCTGGCGGATACCGGCCGGCGTGGCGCCGGCAGCGCGCAATTCACGCAGGCCAGTCGAGCTGGTTGATTTCGACAGCTTCCGGCCGCTCTCGTCACGAAGTAACCCATGGTGGCGGTAGACGGGTTCCGGCAGGCGGAGCAGAACCTGAAGCAGACGGTGGACCGAAGTGGCGTGGAACAGGTCCTGGCCCCGCACGATCTCGCTGATGTCCTGGAGCGCATCGTCGACAACGACGGACAAATGGTAACTCGTCGGCGTCTCCTTGCGGGCCAGAATGACGTCACCCCAGGCTTCTGGCCGCGCCGGGACGACGCCACGCTCACCATCGGGCCCCTCGCCCAGTTCGTTCCAGCTCAGGCCGACGGCGCGGCGGCAGGCCGCCTCCATGTCGAGCCGAAGCGCATAAGGCGCGCCGGTGTCGATGAGGCGATCGCGCTCGTCGGCGGACAGCGATCTGGCGTCGCCGGGATAGAGCGGCGCGCCGTCGGGATCGCGCGGCCACGGCCCATCCGCTTCACGCGCCGCAACCAGCCTTGCAATCTCGGCGCGGCTTTCGAAGGCTGGATAGACCAGGCCGAGCGCCGAGAGCCTGTCCAGCGCCGCCCGATACGCGTCGAGATGCTCCGACTGCCGCCGCACCGGCGTCTCCCAGGCAATGCCGAGCCAAGCTAGGTCTTCGTCAATCGCTGCCTCATACTCCGGCCGGCAACGCGTCGCGTCGATATCCTCAATGCGGAGCAGCAACCGCCCGGCGGTCTCGCGCGCCCGGTCGGAATTCAACAGCGCTGAATAGGCGTGGCCAAGGTGCAGGTAGCCGTTCGGACTCGGGGCAAATCGGAAAACGGGTAGCGACATGCTTCGGAACTCATCATGGCCAGGCTTCACCGTCACGGTTGTCATTCCGGGGCGGTTCGCAGGACCGAACCCGGAATCTCGAGATTCCGGGCTCGCCCCGGAATGACCGAGTAAGATATTCGGTACGCGGTCAAGCCCGCGCATGACAAGTTGAGCAAGCCATGACCATCCACCTCGAAACCCAATCCGATCTCGAAGAGGCCGTCCACGTGCTGGTCAAGCGTGATCCGCGCCTGAAGCCCGTACTAGCGACGGCCGGCATGCCGGCATTGCGGCGGCGCGAGCCGGGCTTTGCCGGGCTTGCGCATATCGTCTGCGGGCAACAGCTCTCGACCGCCAGCGCCGCGGCGATCTGGGGACGACTGTCGGCTGCCTTCGATCCGTTCGACCATGACGCGGTGCGACGCGCGCGCACCGACCGGCTGGGGCGGCTCGGCCTGTCCGCCGCAAAGATCAAGACGCTGAAACATCTCGCGCGCGAGATCATGGCGGAGCGGCTGAACCTCGACGTGCTCGCCGAAGAAGACGCCGATGCCGCGCATCACACGCTGATCGCACTGCCCGGCATCGGACCGTGGACGGCGGACGTCTATCTGCTGTTCTGCCTCGGCCATGGCGACGCCTGGCCGGCCGGCGACCTCGCTGTGCAGGAGGGGATCAAGATTGGCCTCGGCTTGCAGGCGCGGCCGACGGAGAAGCAGATGGCGCCGCTCGCCGAACCCTGGCGCCCCCTGCGCGGCGCGGCGGCACATCTGTGGTGGAGCTATTATCGCGCGGTGAAAAAGCGCGAAGGCGTCATCGCCGGATCAGCTTAGCCCCGCAACCTGACGCGATCGGTCCGGGCGCAATCGGCGACGAAGTCGATGACGGCCCGCACCGCCGGCAGCTCGACGAGGTCGGGATGGGCGAGCAGCCACAGGTCCGCCACGCTGGCGAGCTTCTGCGGCGCGACACGCACGAGATCGGGATAGCTTTCCGCGACGAAGCACGACAGGGCGGAGATTCCGAGTCCGGCGCGCACCGCCGCCAGCATGTCGCCCTGGGACGAGCAACGCATCACCACCCTGGCCTGACGCGTGACGACGTCGCTCCAGCGCGCAAGCTGGACGTTGGAGGTCTGGTCGGCGAAACCGATGACGCTGTGCCCCTTCCACTCGCCGCGCCGTTCCGGCAAGGACCGCCCGCCCACGTACTCCCGCGAGGCGTAGAATCCCGTGCCGAGACGGCCGATCTTGCGGCCGACCAGATTTTCCTCGCCGCTGTCGAAGGGCCGCAGCACCACATCCGCCTCGCGCCGGCGCACGCTCGCCGGAAACGGATGGGTGATGATCTCGAGCTGGACGTGATCATGCGCGCGCAGGAAAGCAGGCAGGCGCGGCATCAGCCAGTGCGAGGCCAGCGTCGCGCCGATCGACAGCTTGACGGTACCGCGCGCCTTGTGTCCTCCGGCCGAGACTGCCGTCTCCGCCCGCAGCGCGGCCGCCGCCATCACCTCGGCGTGCTCGCGCAGTGTCCGTCCATCCGCGGTCAGCGCCAGGCCGTCGGCGGCGCGCGCCACCAGCCTGGTGCCGAGCTGGGCTTCCAGCGCCGCGATCTTGCGGCTGACAGTGGGATGGCTGCTGTGCAGCCGGCGTGCCGCGCCGGTGAAGCTGCCGGTATCGGCCACGGCGACGAAGGTCTTGCAAAGGTCCCAGTCCATGCGCGGCCTCTGTTCAAATCTGAATAGTCATCCGTTCAATATTGAACGATCGGAGGCCGCACTCCAACCCTATAATGGCGTCAAATGAAACATGGGCGGCAACTCGCCCGCGACGATCAACAGGGAAACGCCTCGTCATCCGCCTGCCGGCGGGCTGCGTTTTCGGGAGGACATCATGGCGCTGCCCGCTCTCTTGAAGGATTCGCTCGAGCTGCCCGTGGTCGGCTCGCCGCTCTTCCTCGTCTCCGGCCCCGAGCTGGTGATCGCCCAGTGCAAGGCCGGCGTGGTCGGCTCGTTTCCGGCGCTCAATGCCCGTCCGGTCGAAAAGCTCGACGAGTGGCTGAGCCGCATCGAGGACGAACTCGGCGAATACAAATCGCGCAATCCCGGCAAGAAGGTCGCGCCCTACGCCGTCAACCAGATCTGCCACGCCTCCAACGACCGGCTGATGAAGGACATGGAGACCTGTGTGAAGCACAGGGCGCCCATCATCATCACCTCGCTGCGACCGCCCGCCGAAATCGTCGAGGCCGCACATTCCTACGGCGGCCTCGTGTTCCACGACGTCATCAACGTCAAGCACGCGCGCAAGGCCGCCGAGCAAGGCGTTGACGGCCTGATCCTGGTCTGCGCCGGCGCCGGAGGACATGCAGGAACGCTCTCGCCTTTCGCGCTGGTACGTGAGGTCAAGCAATGGTTCGACGGCGCGATCCTGCTGTCGGGCGCAATCAGCGACGGCTTCGCAATCGCCTCCGCGCTGACGCTCGGCGCCGATCTCGCCTATATGGGCACGCGCTTCATCGCGACGAAGGAAGCCAATGCTGACGAAGCCTACAAGTCAGCCCTGACACAGCACGCCGCGCACGACATCGTCTACACCAACCTCTTCACCGGCGTGCACGGCAACTATCTCGGCCCATCGATCGCCGCCGCCGGCCTCGATCCGGACAACCTGCCGGCGGCCGACAAGACGAAGATGAACTTCGGCTCCGGCGGCAACATGAAGTCCAAGGCGTGGCGCGACATCTGGGGCTCGGGCCAGGGTATCGGCCAGATCGCCGACGCCCCGCCGGTCGCCGAGCTTGTCGACCGGATGAAGCGGGAATTCGACCAGGCCCGGCAGGATTTCCTGATGCGCGCCAGCGCCTGACGAGCTCGGACCAACACCAAAACGGGAGGACACCATGAAGCTGGCAGCCGCACTGATCGGCATGTCGTTGCTGACGCTCGCTGGCGGCAGCGCCCATGCCGAAGGCAGCGACGAGATTCGCATCGGGCAGACCCTGCCCTATAGCGGTCCGGCCTCTGGCTTCGGCACAATCGGACGAACGCAGGAAGCGTTCTTCGAGAAGGTCAATGCCGAAGGCGGCATCAACGGCCGCAAGATCAAGTTCATCACGCTGGACGACGCCTATTCGCCGCCGAAGACCGTCGAGCAGACCCGCAAGCTGGTGGAGCAAGAGGAGGTGCTGATGATGTTCGGCTCGCTCGGCACCGCCACCAACAGCGCCGTGCAGCGCTATCTCAACGCCAAGAAAGTGCCGCAGCTATTCGTGCTCTCCGGCGCCACCAAATGGGCCGATCCACAGAAGAACCCGTGGACGATGCCGGGCATGGCGGCCTACGAGTCCGAGGGCGTGGTCTATGCCAAATATATTTTGCAGACCAAGCCGGATGCCAAGATCGCGATCCTGTCGCAGAACGACGATTTCGGCCGCGACTATGTCGCGGGGTTCAAGCGCGCGCTCGGGACCAAGGCCGCAAGCATGATCGTGGCGGAAGCAAGCTATGAGACCAGCGCGCCGACGATCAGTTCGCAGCTCTCAACGCTGAAAGCGTCAGGCGCCAACGTGCTGTTCGGCGTCGTGCTCGGCAAGTTCACCTCGCAGATGGTCAAGGGCGTGGCCGAGATCGGCTGGAAGCCGGAGCTGTTCTTCGTGCCGACCTCGGCGTCCTCGATCTCGTTTCTGGAGCCGGCAGGGCTCGACAACGCGGTCGGCCTGATCTCGTCGAGCAACCAGAAGGACACGATGGACCCGCAATGGGCCGACGATCCCGGCGTGAAGGAATACTTCGCCTTCATGAAGCGCTACATGCCGACCGCGGACCTCTCCAACTCCAACTACGCCGCGGGCTATCACTATGCCACGCTGCTGATGACGGTGCTGAAGGCGTGCAAGGATGATATCAGCCGCGACAACATCATGCGCCAGGCGGCCTCGTTGAAGGATGTGAAGTTGCCGCTGCTGCTGCCGGGAATGGCTGTTACGACCGGCCCCGACGACTATCTGCCGTTCCAGCAGCTTCAGCTCCGGCGCTTCAACGGCAAGAGCTGGGTCGGCTTCGGCGACGTGCTGGATGATCGCTAGACGAGCGGAATGAGGAGACGCCATGATCATCAGCGGCGAACGCCAGATCAGCTATGACGACATCCGGGGCCGGATCAGGCGGGCGATGAGCGGCTTCCGCGCCCTGGGGCTTGCCGAGGCCGCGCCGGTCGCGATGATGCTGCGCAACGATTTCGCCCTGTTCGAGGTGGTTGCGGCCTCGGCCGCGCTGGGCAGTCCGGTGGTGCCCATCAACTGGCATCTGAAGGCCGAGGAGGTCCGTTACATCCTGGCTGACAGCGGGGCGAAGATCCTCGTCTGCCATGCCGATTTGCTGCCGCATATCCGCGACGGCGTACCGGCGGATGTCCTTCTCCTGGTCGTCGCGACGCCGCCCGAACTCGCAGCGACCTTCTCGATCCCTCCAGAGCTGACCGAGATCCCGGTGGGACTGACCGATTGGGACCGCTGGCGCGACGACCATCCGCAAGCGCAGGAGCCGCCGCGGCGGGCCGCAGCGATGATCTACACATCGGGCACCACGGGCATGCCGAAGGGCGTGCGGCGCATGCCGATGCAGCCCGAACAGGCGGCCGCCTCGGAACGTGTGGGCGGGATCGCCTACGGCATCAAGCCGCGGGACAACCAAATCGTGCTGATCAACGGGCCGATGTATCACTCGGCGCCGCATTCCTACGGCATGTTGGCATTTCGGAGCAGCTGCACCATCATTCTCCAGGCGCGGTTCGATGCCGAGGAACTGCTGGCTCTGATCGAGCGCCACCGCGTCACGCACATTCACATGGTACCGACCATGTTCGTCCGGCTGCTGCGGTTGCCCGAAGCGGTCAGACAACGCTACGACCTGTCGTCGCTGCGTTTCGTCGTGCACGGCGCCGCGCCCTGCCCGCCGGACGTCAAGCGCGCCATGATCGACTGGTGGGGGCCCGTCATCCACGAATATTTCGGCTCCACGGAGACCGGGATCCCGGTGTGGCACTCGGCCGAGGAAGCACTGAAGAAGCCCGGCACGGTCGGCCGCGCCATCGAAGGCGGCATCGTCAGGATCTTCCGCGACGACGGCAGCCCGTGCGGTGCCAACGAAGTCGGCGAAATCTACATGCGCCAGACGGCGGTGCCCGATTTCGACTATCACGGCAGGTCGCAGGCAAGGGCCGAGGCCGGCCGCGACGGCCTGGTCAGCGTCGGCGACGTCGGCTACCTCGACGAGGACGGCTATCTGTTCCTGTGCGACCGCAAGCGCGACATGGTGATCTCCGGGGGCGTCAACATCTATCCCGCAGAGATCGAGAACGCGCTGATCGGAATGCCCGGCGTGCGCGACTGTGCCGTGTTCGGCATCCCCGACGCGGAATTCGGCGAACGGCTGTGCGCCTTTGTCGAGCCTGAGGCGGATGCCGAGCTCTCGGCCGACGCCGTCCGATCGTTCCTGCGCGAGCGGCTTGCCAATTTCAAGGTGCCGAAGAACGTCGAATTCCGCGACGCGCTGCCGCGCGAGGCAACGGGAAAGATCTTCAAGCGCAAGCTGCGGGAGCCCTATTGGGCAGCGTGAGCCGGGAGCTCACTTTCAGCTCACGCAAGAGCCAGTCTTCTCGGGCAAAGTGCAGACTGCATAACGGGAAAGAGCGGCAATCGTTCCTGGATTCTTGAGAATTCGAGAACGCTGAATCCACGCGCTTCGATTTCCGAGCTGCCGCAACCAATTCGAATCTCGTCTGTTGTCGACCGGCACAATCACTGCCGGAGGATAAACTATGTCACGTCTAATTTCGCTCGCTGCGGCTGTCCTGCTGCTCGGATCAATGCCCGTAAGCGCACAGTCGCAAAAGGCACAAAGCGGCCCGGGCAACAACGCCGTCAACAGCTCTGATCACAACAACTCAAACGCACCCGTCGCAGGCCGCAACAGCTTCACCGAGGGACAGGCGAAGTCGAAGATCGAGGGCGCGGGCTATTCCAATGTTTCCGGACTGAAAAAGGACGATAACGGCGTCTGGCGCGGTAAGGCCGACAAGGCTGGGACCAAGGCGGACGTGAGCGTCGATTTTCAGGGCAACGTGAACCCCGCCAAGTAAGGAGGATAAAACATGACCACCACCATTTCTCGCCTTTATGACACCTATTCGGATGCGGAACGTGCGGTCAGGCGTCTGGAGGCCGCGGGCGTGCCGCACTCCGACATCAGCATCGTCGCGAACAATTCCGATAATTGGTACGGCTCCTCCACCGGCAAGGTCGACCGCGACCGCGACGGCGTCGACGATCGCGCCGAAGGTGCCGGCACGGGTGCTGGCATCGGCGCTGGAATCGGAAGCGCGGCGGGCCTGCTTGCAGGACTCGGCTTGTTGGCTATTCCCGGACTCGGGCCGGTGGTTGCTGCCGGATGGCTGGCTTCGACGGCAGTTGGTGCCGCGGCCGGCGCCGCGACAGGCGGCATCGTCGGCGCGCTGACCGAAGCCGGCGTCTCCACGGACGATGCGTCGCGCTACGCGGAAGGCGTCCGGCGCGGCGGAACGCTGGTATCGGCGCGGGTACCCGACCAGGACCGCACGCGTCTCGATGCCCTTCTGCACGAGAAGGCCGTGAACCTGCAGGAACGCAGCACCGCCTGGCAAAAGTCCGGCTGGAACGGCTTCGATGCCGCAAGCCCGCCGTTGTCGCCTGACGATGTCGGCCGCGAGCGTGAGCTGTACGGCGCCGGCACGCGGGTGAGATAGGGATGTTCCGCTCGCCCCCACGCGAGCGGCTGTGAATCCCAAACGCGAGGGAGGCTCCACCAAGGTGGAGCCTTTTTCGTGTGCCCCTCCTCGAACACCACGAGAGTGCGGAAGGTCTCTGTCAACGGGCGCATTCCGCTGAAGCAGGGGCACATGTTCTCGCTGCTCGGGTAATCGGCTTTTGACTGCCTGCGAAACGGTATAGCGTTCGACCCCAGAGGAAACGCCGCGAAGACGGCACGAGGTCGCATGCTGGACAGGACGAAGGATATTGCCGCATCCGCGCAAGCCTGGCTCGACGAATTCGAGCGCACGCTTGGCGCACCCGATGGCGCTGGGCTGGATCGTCTTTTCCTCGCCGACAGCTATTGGCGCGACGTGCTGGCACTCAGCTGGAACCTGCAAACGACCGCCGGCGGCGATTCGGTCAAGCAGGAGCTGACAACGCTCGCCGCAAAGATCGCGCCGGGCAGCTTCAAGATCGCGCCGAACCGGGCGCCACCGCGCTGGGTGACGCGTGCCGGGACCAACACTATCGAAGCCATCTTCAATTTCGAGACCGCACTGGGGCGCGGCAGCGGCATCGTCCGGCTCGTGCCCGACGCCTCCGACGGCGACCGCCTGAAAGCGTGGACGCTCCTCACCGCGCTCGACGAGCTTAAGGGCTTCGAGGAGCAGCTCGGCACCTCGCGGCCGCGCGGCCAGGCCTATTCGCGCGACTTCCGCGGACCGAACTGGCTCGACCTGCGCAACGCCTCGCGCGACTACGCCGATCGCGATCCCACCGTGCTGGTGGTCGGCGGCGGCCAGGCCGGGCTCGCGATTGCAGCGCGGCTGAAGCAGTTGAAGATCGACACCCTGATCGTCGACCGCGAGGCACGGGTCGGGGACAATTGGCGCAAGCGCTACCACGCGCTGACCCTGCACAACCAGGTGCAGGTCAATCATTTGCCCTACATGCCGTTTCCGCCGAGCTGGCCGACCTATATCCCCAAGGACAAGCTCGCCAACTGGTTCGAAGCTTACGTCGACGCGATGGAGCTGAACTTCTGGACCGGCACCGAATTCGAGGGCGGCGCCTACGACGATGCGAAGGGCCACTGGGCCGTCACGTTGCGAGGCGCGGACGGTCGCAAACGGACCATGCACCCGCGCCATGTGGTGATGGCAACGGGCGTCAGCGGCATCGCAAATGTGCCTGTCATTCCGACCCTCGACAACTTCAAGGGCACGCTGCTGCATTCGAGCCGCTACGAGGACGGCGAGAACTGGACAGGCAAGCGCGCCATCGTCATCGGCACCGGCAATAGCGGCCATGACATCGCGCAGGATCTTCACTCCAGTGGAGCCGACGTGACGCTGGTGCAGCGTTCACCTACACTCGTCACCAATATCGAGCCGTCGGCGCAACTCGCCTATGCTACCTACAATGAGGGCACGCTCGAGGACAACGATCTGATCGCGACCTCGATGCCGACGCCGCTGGCGAAAAAGACCCATGTGATGCTGACGGAGCAGTCGAAAGAACTCGACAAGGAGCTGCTCGAGGGATTGCGCAAAGTCGGCTTCAAGCTCGATTTCGGCGAGGCCGGGACTGGCTGGCAGTTCAAATATCTCACCCGCGGCGGCGGCTATTATTTCAACGTCGGCTGCTCCAACCTCGTCGTCGAGGGTGCGATCAAGCTCAGGCAGTTTTCCGACATCGAGGGCTTCGTCCCCGAGGGCGCGCGGATGAAGGACGGCACGACCGTTGCGGCCGAATTGATCGTGCTTTCGACCGGCTACAAGACGCAGGAATATCTGGTGCGGAGACTGTTCGGCGAGGGCGTCGCCGACCGGGTCGGCCCGATCTGGGGCTTTGGCGACGGCCTCGAGCTGCGCAATATGTACGTGCGCACCAGGCAGCCCGGCCTCTGGTTCATCGCCGGCAGCCTCGCGCAATGCCGGATCAACTCGAAATATCTCGCGCTCCAGATCAAGGCGATCGAAGAAGGGATCTTGGGGCGTGAGGCGGGCGCAATTTGAGCCTCCTCGTCATTGCGAGCGCAGCGAAGCAATCCAGCGTCTTTCCGGGGAGAGAGCCTGGATTGCTTCGCTGCGCTCGCAATGACAGTGTGGAGACGATCGCGCACCGCCGACACGAATAAGAGGAGAACACCCATGCCAGCCATTCTCGGCACCGGCGAGCACCGCTACCGCGTCGTTGAAAACTTCGCAAAGCTGCCGGACGGATGGCAGCTCACCGATGTCGCTTCGGTCGCGGTCGACAGCAAGGACCGCGTCTACGTCTTCAACCGCGGGGCCCATCCGATGGTCGTGCTGGACCGCGAGGGCAATTTCTTGCGCAGTTGGGGCGAAGGCCTGTTCTCGCGCGCCCACGGCTTGCACATCGACGCCGACGACAATCTCTATTGCACCGATGACGGCGACCACACCGTGCGCAAGTGCACCACCGACGGCAAGGTGCTGCTGACGATCGGCATCCCCGAAAAACCGTCGCCGTTCATGAGCGGCGATCCCTTCCACCGCTGCACCCACACCGCGCTGTCGCCGAAGGGCGAAATCTACGTCTCCGACGGCTATGGCAATGCGCGCGTGCACAAATTCACACCCGATGGCAAGCTGATGACAAGCTGGGGCGAGCCCGGCACCGATCCCGGCCAGTTCAACATCGTGCACAACATCGCCACCGATGCCGACGGCTTTGTCTATGTCGCCGACCGCGAGAACCATCGCGTTCAGGTGTTCGACGGCAACGGCAAGTACGAGACGCAGTGGAACAATCTGCACCGCCCCTGTGCGCTGTGCTGTTGCGGCGGCGGCAAGAGCCCGACCTTCATCATCGGGGAACTCGGCCCTGGCCTGGCCGTCAACCGCAAGGTGCCCAATCTCGGCCCGCGGCTCTCGATCGTCGACGCGAAAGGCAACCGCATCGCGCGGCTCGGCGGCGAGGCGGGCCCGGGCGTTGCGAGCGGAAAATTCCTGGCGCCGCACGGCATCGCGCTGGATTCCAGGGGCGACATCTATGTCGGCGAGGTCGGCGTCACCGACTGGAAAACCAGCTTTCCGGATGAGGAGATGCCGGCCGCGGTGCGCGCCACTCGGTGCTTGCAGAAGCTGGAGCGGGTACGGGAGTAGCTGTCTCAGCACATCCACGTCGCGCTGTCAGGACGAAGCTGCCCGCACCGCCTCGGACCTGGAAATCACGGCGTTTTGCGCGCTTTGCCACCCCTCGGCCGCATTGCTTGCGCCGGAATAAGTCGCTCGACGGGCTTCACAATCCCGTCACGCTGCATGTAGTATGTCAGTTACGTGCTGCTTCGCAGCGTACATTGGAGGCCAGGAGCGTTACTTGAACGCACATGTCTCGCAAGGCCATTGGCCGGTGTTGGTGCTGAATGCGGACTTCCGGCCGCTGAGTTACTACCCACTGTCTTTGTGGTCGTGGCAGGACGCGATCAAGGCGGTATTCCTCGACCGCGTCAACATCGTCGCGCATTACGATCAGGCGGTCCATAGTCCCACGCTGCAAATGCAGCTGCCGAGCGTCGTCTCGCTCAAATCCTTCGTCAAGCCGACCACGCACCCTGCCTTCACCCGATTCAACGTCTTCCTGCGCGATCGCTTCGCCTGCCAATATTGCGGCTCGCCCGAAGACCTCACCTTCGACCACATCATCCCGCGCAGCAAAGGCGGCCAGACCACCTGGGAGAATGTGGTCGCGGCGTGCTCGCCCTGCAATCTGCGCAAGGGCAATCTGACGCCGGTGCAGGCCAAGATGTTTCCGCGCCAGCACGCCTTCGCGCCGACCGTGCACCAGCTCCACCGTAACGGCCGGCTGTTCCCGCCAAACTATCTGCACGACAGCTGGCTGGATTATCTCTACTGGGATACGGAGCTGGATCCGTAGGGGAGCGCCGAACTGCGGCACCAATCTCGGCTCCGCGCGTCAGGCTGCGGTCCGCGGAGTTGAGCCTCTACACCCGCTGCAAGGCAAGCGTCCCCCGAGCGTGAGTGCCAGCGCCGCTCATTCGCGGGAGCCAAGCGGCTTGTCATGGATGATTGCGGCGGAGACCACACTGATCACGAGAACGATCAGCATGCCTGTCGATGCAGACGGAGCGTCTCGAACCAGGTGAGCTGGCAGATCTCAAAGCACGGAACTTGAAGCGCCGACGCCCGTTCAAAGCCGAGGCCAGACGTTTCCACAGGCGCCGATTGTCGGCGACACGCCACACTGCCACAGCACAAGAGGGGAGACTTGCGATGCCCACAGCCGAGCACGATCACGTCTACAAGATCCTGGAACTGGTCGGATCGTCCGAGACCTCGATCGAGGATGCGATCAAGAACGCGGTCAGCCGCGCCGCAAAGACCGTTCGCGAAATGAAATGGTTCGAGGTGGTGCAGACCCGGGGCCACATAGAGAACAATACCGTTCGCCATTATCAGGTGACGTTGCGCGTCGGCTTCACGCTGGAGGGGTGATACGGCTCACCAGGCGTTGCGCACGCTGCCCTGGCCGGCGCAGCTGCGGACGACGTTTGCGAGGCAGTCACGAACACGGGCCTCGCGAGTTCCGGTAATCAGGCGCTGCCCCGGATTTGTCGCCTGCGCTCCAGCGCGGTATGGCTTGGATCACGGCCGGATGTCCGGCCAATCCGAGAGTGCTGCTGTGACTGGTCAAATCAAACTCGTCCTCTTCGACATGGACAATGTCCTCTGCGAGTACGACAGGGCAAAACGTGTCGCATGGCTGGCGAAGGTTGCGGGGACCACGAGCGAATCCGTCCACAAGGCGATCTGGGACAGCGGCTTCGAGCTGCTCGGCGATTCCGGCACTCTCGACGCCGCGGACTATTTGCGGGGTTTCGGCGAGCGCATCGGCTATCCGCTGTCACTGGACGAGTGGATTGAGGCGCGACGCCGTTCAATGCAGGCCAATCGTGCGATGCTGGAGATTGCCGGCAGCTTGCGTCAAACCGTCGACATTGCCGTCCTGACCAACAACACCACGCTGGTAGCCGACCATATCGCTGCGCTGCTGCCAGAATTGCCGCCGCTGTTCGGCTCGCGAATCTACGCCTCGGCCCGGTTCAAGACGGCGAAGCCGGACCCGCGCTGCTTCCGCCTCTGTCTATCGGAGCTCGACTTCAAACCGGAGAGCGTTCTGTTCGTCGACGATCTCATGGCCAATGTCGCCGGCGCGCGAGAGGCGGGTCTGTTCGCGCATCACCATACCTCGGTTGAGGCTTTCAGGCAGGCCCTTTCGGAGCACGGCCTGCTTCACGCATGAATGCGCGCTCCGCTTTTCCCGGCGTCAGGCGAGATGACACGCCACGAAGTGCCCGCCCGCTCCCTCCTTCAGCTCCGGCGCGCTTTCGGCGCAACGCGGCTGGGCGATAGGACAGCGGGTGTGGAAGTGGCAGCCCGACGGCGGCTTCATCGGGCTCGGAACGTCGCCCTTGAGGCGGATGCGCTCGCGCTTGAGCTTGGGATCGGGTACCGGCACCGCTGATAACAGCGCCCTCGTGTAGGGATGCTGCGGATTGCGGTAGAGGTCGCTGGCCTTGGCGAGCTCGACGATGCGGCCGAGATACATCACCGCGACGCGGTCGGAGATGTGCTCGACCACCGACAAATCGTGCGCAACGAAGAGATAGGTGAGGTTCAGCTCGGCCTGGAGGTCTTCCAGCAAGTTGATGACCTGCGCCTGGATCGAGACGTCGAGCGCAGACACCGGTTCGTCGCAGACGATCAGTTTCGGCTCGACCGCAAGCGCACGCGCGATCACGATGCGCTGGCGCTGACCGCCGGAGAATTCATGCGGATAGCGGCGCATGTGCTCGGCCTTGAGCCCGACCTTCACCAGCAGGCTCGCGACGCGATCCTCACGCTCCTTGGCGGATGAGCCGAGCTTATGGATGACGAGGGCTTCGCCGAGGATGGCGCCGACCGTCATGCGCGGATTGAGGGAGGCGAACGGATCCTGGAACACCAGCTGCATGTTCCGCCGCATCGCGCGCAAATCGTTGCCGCCGAGCTGGCGGACATCCTGGCCATCGAACACGACCTCGCCGTCTGTCGGCTCGATCAGGCGCAGCACGCAGCGTCCGGTCGTCGACTTACCGCAGCCGGATTCGCCGACAAGGCCGAGCGTTTCGCCGCGGTTGACCGAGAACGAGACCCCATCGACGGCATAAACGCTGCCGACCTGGCGCGACAACAACCCGCCGTGCACGGGAAAATATTTCTTCAGGCCGCTGACGCGGAGCAAAGGCTCGGTCATGCTGCGCCTCCCAACTGCGTATCTCCCAGATGACAGGCCATGCGGTGGCCGGGCGCGATCTCGCGCAGCAACGGCTCCCTCTCGGTGCAAACGCTCATGGCGTGGCGGCAGCGCGGAGCGAAGCGGCAGCCGACCGGCGGATTGATCAGGATCGGCACCGAGCCGCCGATCGCCTCCAGACGTACCTTGTGCTCGCTGGCAAGATCGATGCGCGGGATCGAGCGGATCAGTCCCTGGGTATAGGGATGGCCGGGATTGCCGAAAAGCTCGTCGACAGACGCCTCCTCCACCACCTTGCCGGCATACATCACGACGACGCGTTGCGCGGTCTCGGCGACGACGCCCATGGCATGGGTGATCAACATCACCGCCATGCCGAAACGTTCCTTCATGTCCTGGAGCAAGTCGAGGATCTGCGCCTGAATGGTGACGTCGAGGGCCGTGGTGGGCTCGTCGGCGATGATCAGCTTCGGCTTGCAGGCGAGCGCCATCGCGATCATCACGCGCTGGCGCATGCCGCCGGAGAACTGATGGGGATAGTTGTGCACGCGGCCTTCGGCGTTGGGAATCTGCACCAGCTTGAGCATCTCGATGGTGCGCTCGAGCGCCTGTTTCCTGGTGACGTTCTCATGGCGGCGCAGGCTTTCGGCGATCTGCTCGCCGATGGTGAGCACCGGATTGAGCGAGGTCATCGGCTCCTGGAAGATGAAGCCGATCTCCTTGGCGCGGATCTCGTCGAGCTGACTGCTCGTCAGCGGCACGAGATCGCGGCCTTCGAAAATGATCTCGCCAGCCGCGATGCGGCCCGGCGGCATCGCAATCAGCTTCAGGATCGACATCGCGGTGACGGTCTTGCCGCAACCGGATTCGCCGACGACGCAGAGCGTCTCGCCCCGGTTGATGGAGATGTCGACACCGTCGACGGCCTGGAGGATGCCGTCATCGGTGGAGAAGTGGGTTTTCAGTCCCTTGATCTCGAGCAACGGCGCCATCAGATCACCCGGCGCGCATCGAGCGCGTCACGCAGGCCGTCGCCGATGAAGTTGATGGCGACCACCGCGATGAAGATTGCGCCGCCCGGGAACAGCGCCCAGTGCGGGCCGATGTCGAGAAAGTCTTTCGCGTCATAAAGCAGCCGGCCCCAGGTCGGCGTATCCGGAGGGAAGCCGAGGCCGAGGAAGGACAGCGTGGATTCCGCGATGATGGCGG
Organism: Bradyrhizobium sp. WSM471; assembly: GCF_000244915.1. Classification (NCBI taxonomy): domain Bacteria; kingdom Pseudomonadati; phylum Pseudomonadota; class Alphaproteobacteria; order Hyphomicrobiales; family Nitrobacteraceae; genus Bradyrhizobium; species Bradyrhizobium sp. WSM471. Next base: position 7,307,665 of record NZ_CM001442.1, read on the forward strand.
CGGCGACGTCGATGGTGCCGGCGATGATCACCGGACCGAGCGCATTGGGCAGGATATGGCGCACCACCTGCCGCACCGGGCTTGCCCCGAGCGCGCGCGCGGCTTCAACGAATTCCTTTTCGCGGATCGACAGGAACTGGGCGCGAACGAGGCGCGCGACCGGCATCCAGCGCAAGCCACCGATCACGAGCACGATCAGGATGAAAATGCCGCCCTCGGGGCCGAAAGCGGCCTTCAGTCCGTCGCGGAAGAGATAGATCAGCAGCAGCAGCAGGGGCAATTGCGGCAGCGACAGGAAGAGATCGGTGAGCCACATCAGCCCATGGCCGAGCGCGCCGCGCGACATGCCGGCGAGCGCGCCGATCAGCACCCCGACAAAGACCGAGACCAGCATCGCGGCGAGACCGACCGCGAGCGAGATGCGCCCGCCATAGATCATGCGGGCGAGGATGTCCTGCCCAAGATCGTCGGTGCCGAAGGGATGGGCCAGCGACGGCCCCTGCATGCCCGCCACGATATCGATGTCGTCGATCTTGACCCGCCAGACGAAGGGGCCGACCACCACCGCCAGGATCAGAACGAGGAGCAGGAACGCGCTGACCACGGCAAGCTTGTGCCGGCTATAGCGCCGCCACGTCTCGCGCCAGGGCGAGTAGACGCGCCGCTCAGCGGAGGGAGATGCGAGGGTCAAGCCAGCCATAAAGAACGTCCGCGATGAGATTGAACAGCACGACCAGGCACGCAAAGACGAAGGTGACGGCCATCACCACCGGCGTGTCGTTGGAAAGGATGGAGGAGATCAGCAGCGAGCCGATGCCGGGGATGCGAAAAATCTGCTCGGTGACGATGGCGCCGCCGAACACCGCCGGGATTTGCAACGCAATCAGCGTGACGACCGGAATCATCGCGTTGCGCATCACGTGCTTGATGATCACACGCCGCTGGCCGATGCCCTTGGCGCGCGCGGTGGTGACGTAGTCGAGCCGGATCACGTCGAGCATCGCCGAGCGCACGAAACGCGTCATCGACGCCGCCTGGAACAGGCCGAGCACCGCCACCGGCATGATCGCCTGCCGGATCATCTCCAGCACCCAGTGAATACCCGTGCCCTTGATGTCGGTCGTGTAGACGAAAGGCAGCCAGTCCAGCGTGACCGAGAAGATCAGGATGAACAGGATGCCGGTGAAGAAGGTCGGCAGCGAGAAGCCGACAAAGGCGAGCGTGTTGGCGACCTGGTCAAACAGCGAATAAGGTTTCGTCGCGGCATAGACCCCGACCGGGATCGCGATCAGGAGCGCCAGAATCTGCGCCGAGCCGATCACGTAGAGCGTCGTTGGCAGTCGCTGGAGAATGAGCGTGTCGACGTTCATCCTACTGACGAAGGAGAAACCCCAGTCGCCGTGCAGCATGGCGTTGAGCCAGTGCAGGTAACGAAGGTAGATCGGATCGTCGAGGCCGAACTTCGCCCGAAGCGCGAGAGCGACTTCGGGCGGCACGTTCGGATTGGTCGCCAGCTCCGAGAAAGGATCGCCCGGGGCGAGTGCGAGCACGACGAACAGCACGAGCGAAATTCCGAGCAGGCTCGGAATCGCGATCAGGAGGCGACGCAGGACATACTGGCTCATGAAGAAGGACCGCTCTAGGCGTGCGTCATCATTCTTCGCGGTACCAGTCGAACAAATTGTCGGTCTCGTTGGCCCAGCCGGAAACGACCGGGCGCAGATTGTTGGCGGCCGCCTCGACCTTCAGGCGGTGCTGCACCGGGATGAAGACGATGTCCTGGTACATGAGGTCATTGGCCTTGATGTAGAACGCCGCGCGCTTGACCGGATCCATCTCGCCGTCCGCGGCAAGGATGGTCGCGTCGTACTCCTTGTTGACCCAGCGCGGGAAGTTGGTGCCCTGCCACTTGTTTTCCTTGGTCGCGACGAGGTTCGAAAGGTAGCGACGCATGTGCTGCGACGGATCGGGCTGGCTCAGCGGGATCTGGAACATCTCCATGTCGGCGTAGAACTTGGAATAGGTGTCGGGATTGCCGACGTCGGAGGAGAAGAACACGGAGGCGACGACCGATTTCAGCTCGACGTCGATGCCCGCCTTCTGGCAGGCCTGCTTGACGATCGCCTGCGTCTTCTGGCGCGGCCCGTTGATCGCGGTCTGGTAGAGGAGCTTCAGCTTCTTGCCGTCCTTCTCGCGGATGCCGTCGGCGCCCGGCTTCCAGCCGGCATCGTCGAGGATCTTCGAAGCCTTCTCGACGCTGAACTCCCACGAGGTGTTCTTGGACACGAACTTTTCCGGTCCGTTGAGGAAGTTGGCGGTGGTGCGGCCGGCGCGGCCGTAGATCGCCTTCTTGACCGACTCGCGATCGATCAGCAGCGAGAGCGCCTTGCGCACTGCCGGATCGGAAAACAGCGGGTGCTTGGTCTTGATCGAGGAGCGCTCGCCATCGACCTCGGTGTTGGGGTCGGTGAAGTTCAGCGCGATGAATTCGGTGTCGCCGCCGACGGCGTAGACGGTCTTTCCCTTGCCGCCCTTCTCCAGGCGCAGCAGCACGTCGTCCTCGACCTGAATGTTCCAGCCGAAATCATATTCGCCGGTCTGGATCACCGCGCGCGCGGCAGAGACGGCGTCGCCGCCGCCCTTCATCTCGATCGAATCGAAATAGGGCCGGTTCGCCATGTGATAATCGGGATTGATCACCCCGCGGACGAGATCGCCCGGCTTGAACTCGACGAACTTGTAGGGGCCGGTGCCGACCGGCGAGAGGTTGGTCGGCGCCTCCCGCGACTTGGACCCCATATAGTCCTTGAACAGATGTTTCGGGATGATGGTATTGGGAGCCCCGACAAAAGCGTCGGCCCAGAACGGCGTCGGCTTGTTGAAGAGGATGCGGACCGTGAGGTCGTCCACCTTCTGGACCGTGATGTCGCGGAGCGTCGCAATGGTCAGCGCGGAGGTCGCCGGATCCTTGGCATATTCCCAGTTGAAGACGACGTCGTCGGCTGTGAACGGCGTGCCGTCATGCCATTTGACGCCGGGTTTGAGCTTCCAGGTGACCGACTTGCCGTCGGCGGCGAGGCCGCCGTTCTGGATCGAGGGAATTTCGGCAGCCAGGACCAGCTTCATATTGCCGTCGGGATCCCAACAGGCGAGCGGCTCGTAGAACAGACGCGCACCGTCCTGGTCCTTGGTGCCGGTGGCAAAATGCGGATTGAGCAGGGTCGGCCCCTGCCACCACAGCAGCTTGAGCGCACCACCACCGCCGCGCTTGGTCGGCTTGTAGGTCGAGACGCCCTCGGCCATCGCGACGCCGCCAAGCGCGAGGATCTGGTTGGCCAAAGGCGCGGTGAGACCCACGGCAGCCAGGCGCTGAATGAAGCCGCGGCGATCCATCCGCCCGTCCTTCACGTCACCGATCATCGAACGCAGTTCTTTATCCAGCATGGTTGTCCCCCGTCTGGTTCCCGTATGGATGCAGGCGGTCGCGCGAGACGACCACCGGGCTTGGCTGGCGGTAGATGGCACACCGAATGGGGTGCGCGTCAACTACGACCGTGTGTATGCAAACGGTCTTCTGACTGTCTGTTGGGCAAAACCATATTCCGCAGCCCATCCGTTCGGCAATCCAGCATCAAAACACGCTGAATTCCGCGCTGCACTGCAGAAAATTTGATCGCCGCATCAGACGAAGTATCGAGGCGAAATTCTACGCCACGGACATGTCGAGCGGCGGCGCGACGTGATCCGGCAGCGGACAGACGTAAGGCGTCTTGGCCGTCCGCTTCTCGAGGTCAGCCTTGGCAGCCTTGATCAGCTCAGGGTCCGTCAGCGCCTTGATGCCGATGCCGGCCATCGCCTTGGCGGCCTGCACCATGGCTTTGTGCGCATGCGCGCTCTTGCCCTGCGCGACCACCTGCCAGGTGTGGAAGGGCGTGCCGATTGCAACCGTGGGTGCGTGGACCTGCACGGTCGGCACCACCCAGCTTACGTCGCCGACGTCGGTCGAGCCGACCAGCGGATTGCGCTTGGCATCGAGTGGCACCAGGAAGTCGGCCAGCGGCCGTTCGGTCGGCTCCATGCCGATCGCGTAATAGACCGACTCGATGTCCTTGTCGCTCAGCGTCGCGCGTATCTCCGTGGCAAAGCCCTTGTCTGCGTCGTCGAAATGCGGCGGTCCGAGCTCTTCCATGACCCGGTGCAGCGCCTGCTCCAGTGGCGTGTTCGGCAGGATGTTGGAGACCGCGGAGATGATCTTCATCTCGACCTTGGTCTCGGTCATCAGCGCCGCGCCGTCCGCGATCTTGCTCACGCGTCCGACCAGTTCGTTCATGCCGGGCAGATCACGGGCGCGGATCGAATAGCGCACGCGCGCATGCGCCTGCACCACGTTCGGGGCGATGCCGCCGGTGTCGAGCAGCGCGTAGTGCACGCGCGCGTCGCTCGGCATGTGCTCGCGCATATAGTTCACGCCGACATTCATCAGCTCCACCGCGTCGAGCGCGGAGCGGCCGAGATGCGGCGAGGCTGCCGCATGCGAGGTGCGGCCGGTGAAGATGAAATCGGCGCGGGTGTTGGCGAGTGACGGCGTCACCGCGACTTCCCAGAAGCTGTGCGGATGCCAGGTGATGGCGATGTCGGCGTCTTCAAATGCGCCGGAGCGCACCATGAAGGCTTTTGCCGCGCCGCCTTCCTCGGCGGGGCAGCCGTAATAGCGCACGCGGCCCGGCACCTTGTTCTCGGCAAGCCAGTCCTTCACCGCCGTCGCGGCCAGGAGAGCTGCGGAACCGAGCAGATTGTGGCCGCAGCCATGGCCGTGGCCGCCGGTCTCGACCGGACGATGCTCCGCGACGCCCGCCTCCTGGCTCAGGCCCGGCAGCGCGTCATATTCCCCCATGAAGGCAATGACCGGTCCGCCCTCGCCCCATTCGCCCATCACTGCGGTCGGAATGCCCGCGACCTGCTCGGTGATGCGAAAACCCTGATGACGCAACTCGGCAAGATGCTCGGCGGCGGACCGCGCCTCGGTGTAGCAGACTTCGGGCATGCCCCAGACCTTGTCGCTGAGGTCGATGAAACGTGCCTTGATCGTGTCGATGCCACGCCAGATGTCGCTGCGGTTGTCCATGCTTCGGTCCGTGATCCCTGGGTCAAACGAAGCGGCAATGGTTAGCAGCTTCATTGTACGGCGCCTAGCACCTCGCCGGACAGCAGCCATGCGGCCAATGCCGGAGGCCGCCCGACCGACCGTGCATAAACCGTTCCCCTGCCTTTCAAAGATTTCACACGGCGTTCTCTGGAATAGTTAGGAACGAGGCTTTCAAGACGGCCTCCTCCGCCCTAAATTATCCGTGCTTCGCGCGTCGCTCCGCTACCCACGGCGGAGCGATGCACTCAGCCAGGAGAACTCCATGCCCGCCCTGACCGAATGGAGAGTGCCGCCGGCCAATCAGCCGCGTGCGAGCGATTACGGTTTCGATCTCGACCACGCGCTCGCCTCCGTCGTCGGCCTGCACGCCATCATCCCGCCGGACGCTTTCAGTGCCGAGACACTGGGCACCGAACGCGCCGGCAACGGCGTCGTGATCGACAACGGGCTGGTGCTCACCATCGGTTATCTCATCACCGAAGCAGAGTCGGTGTGGCTGCATGTCGGAGAGGGGCGCGTGGTGGAGGGACATGTGCTCGGCTTCGATGCCGTCACCGGCTTTGGCCTGGTGCAGGCGCTCGGCCAGCTCGACGTCGATCCCTTGCCGCTCGGCATCTCGGCCGAGACCCGGCTCGGCGACCGCGTCGTGGTCGGCGGCGCCGGCGGACGCACGCGCTCGGTCGCGAGCCAGATCGTGGCCAAGCAGGAATTTGCCGGCTACTGGGAATATCTGCTGGACGAGGCCATCTTCACCCATCCCGCGCACCCGAACTGGGGCGGCACGGCGCTCCTCAATGAGCGCGGCGAGTTGATCGGCATCGGCTCGCTCCAGCTCGAACGCGAGCGCGACGGCAAGGCCGAGCACGTCAACATGATCGTGCCGATTGACCTGTTGAAACCGATCCTGGACGATCTGCGCAAATTCGGCCGCGTCAACAAGCCGGCACGGCCATGGCTCGGACTCTTTTCGACCGAGATCGACAACCGCGTGGTGGTGATCGGGATCTCCGCCAACGGTCCCGCCGCCCGTGCCGAGCTCAAGACCGGCGACGTCATCCTCGCGGTCGACGGCGAGAAGGTCACGAGCCAGACCGGCTTCTACAACAAGCTGTGGGGCCTCGGCGCCGCCGGCGTCGACGTGCCGCTGACGGTACATCATGAAGGTGTCACCTTCGACGTCACGGTGACCTCGACCGATCGCTTTAAGCTCTTGAAGGCGCCGAAGCTGCACTGACAAGCCGAACTGAAGCAGGGAAACGACGATGAGCGAGGCCGTCGTTGACGACATCGTGGCCGTGCTGCCGCCGCTGCTCAATGCGCTGGAAGCGCTCGGCTTCTTTCAGCGCAACCTGCACCCGCCGGCCTTCGGCTCCGTGATGAACGCGATCGGCGCGCCCGACGAGGCGTTGCAAACGGCGCGCGCGGCAATCGGAGCATGGCCGGAACAGTTCACCGGACTGCGCGAGCGACTCGACCGTGCCTGCGACGAGACGCTCGCCGCCTTTTCCGGCCTGCGCGAGGTCGAGCGTGGCAATGGCGACCTCGTCGCAGTCTTCCGCGCGCTGCGCCATCTGCCGCGCGCGCAGGAGGCACTCTATCCGCTGGCCGTGCAGTTTCCGCCGGTCAGCAGCTTCTTCCTCAACGCCGCCATGCGCGAGAACGCCGACCTGTTGTCGCGGCTCGAAGCCAGCGCGGACGCGCACACCGGCATCATCCACGATCACAACGAGCCTGGCAGCCGCGGCGGCTTTTCGGTCTACGTGCCCGAATATTACAGGCCCGACCGCGCCATGCCGCTGGTGATGGCACTGCATGGCGGCAGCGGCAACGGCCGCGGTTTTCTGTGGAGCTGGCTGCGCGACGCCCGCAGTCTTGGTGCGATCCTGGTGGCGCCGACCGCGACCGGCCCGACCTGGGCACTGATGGGTGACGATTCCGACACGCCCAACCTCATCCGCATTCTCGAAACCGTGCGCAGCCGCTGGACCATCGACGCCTCGCGCATGCTGCTGACAGGCATGAGCGACGGCGGCACCTTCTGCTACGTCACCGGGCTCGACGGCGCCTCGCCCTTCACGCATCTCGCGCCGGTGTCGGCAACCTTCCATCCCCTGATGGCAGAGATGGCTGACGCCACGCGCCTGCAGCGCCTTCCGATCTTCATCACGCACGGCAAGCTCGACTGGATGTTTCCGGTGCAGACCGCGCGGCAGACACAGGCGGCCCTCGCCGCCGCCGGCGCGAATGTCACCTATCGCGAGATCGACGACCTCAGCCACACCTATCCTCGCGAGATCAACGCGGAGCTGGTAGAGTGGCTGAATGAAGCGTGAACGGATCGTCCTTACCTGCGCCGCACTGTCGCGGAACAATCACTCCGGGTCGACGTTATCGCCCGTCATCGGAGGTTTCGCCATGCGGATGTTTCTCGGAATGATTTTGGGCGCGTTGCTGCTCGGCTGCGGCATGTACGTCTATGACTCCATGCAGACGTCGTCGGTCGCCAATGGCGAGGTCGCGACGACCAATCGCACCATCGTGAACTGGGATGTCGCCAAGGCCGATTGGGACGCGCTGCGTGATCGCGCGCACAAGGACTGGGTCCGCATCTCCTCGAAGTAACGACTTGGTATCAAGATGAAATGAGGCGCCGTCGCGAGTCCGCGGCGGCGCCTTTGTGTTGCGCTGTGAATATCGCCCGCCTCAGTTCATCTTGGCCTTGCGGGCGTCGGCGATGACCTGCTCGAACTCGTTCATGCTGAGCACGCCCGGCACGCGATACTTGCCGACGATGAAGGACGGGGTGCCGCGGAAACCGAAGGCTTCGGCCTGCTCGTTGTTGCGCTTGAGCACGGCGTCGATGTCCTTGGCGTGATCGGCAAGATCGCGCTTCAACCGAACCATGTCGACGCCGGCGGCCGCGAGCAACTCGTTGATACGTGGCTCGGTCAGGCGCGAGCTGACGCCCATCATGGCGTCGTGGGCCTGGTGGTACTTGTCCTGGAATTTCGCCGCGAGCGCGGTCCGCGCCGCCGTGACCGAAACCGGACCGAGAATCGGCCAGTCCTTCATCACCAGCCTGACCTTGCCGTCGTCCTGGATGACCTGACGCAACTCGGGCTCGAGCTTGCGGCAATAGGGGCAGTTGTAGTCGGACCATTCGATAATGCTGATATTCCCGTCGGGATTACCGGCGACGGGAACGTCGGGATCGCGCAGCACCTTGGCTTCGGTGAGCACTCCGTCTTCGTCGGTCGCCGCGCGCGCCGAGGTGATCCCACCCGCGACAAGGGCACCCACCCCGATCAGCGTCAGCGCCGCGCGCCGCGTCGGCACAAGGCCCTTGTTCCTGAATCCAGCCATATCTCGTCCTGTTTCGGTCCCATCTCCGTCGATACGGTTCGAGACTGGGAATTGTTACAGGTCATATAGAGTGTCGCGGCGCCGATGTCATCGCACCAACAGCGTGATCGCCAAAGGTACCAGGAATGAGGTCACCAAAGCGTTCAGGCTCATGGCGATGCCGGAGAAGACGCCAGCGATCTCGTCGACCTGGAACGCACGCGCGGTACCGATTCCGTGCGCGGCAAGGCCGGCAGCAAAGCCGCGGGCGCGGAAGTCGGTAATGCCGGTGCGGTTCATCAGCGGCGTCACGATGATCGCTCCCATGATGCCCGTGAGGATGACGGCAACCGCAGCCAGCGAGGGATCGGCGTGCAGGGTTTCGGCGATGCCCATGGCAACGCCGGCCGTGACGGATTTCGGTGCGAGCGACAAAACCACGTCGCGCGGCAGACCGGCGAACTCGGCCAGCAACACCACGGACACCACGGCGGTGACCGATCCCGCGACCAGCGCCACCAGCATCGGCACGATCGAGGCGACGACGCGCTTGCGGTTCTCGTAGAGGGGAACAGCCAGCGCGACCGTCGCGGGCCCCAAAAGGAAGTGCACGAACTGCGCGCCGGCGAAATAGGTCGTGTAGGAGGTGCCGGTCAACAGCAGGAACGCGCCGACGATCCACATCGCATGCAGCACGGGATTGGCGAGCGGATGACGCCGCGTCGCCAGCGACACCGCGTCCGTGCCGGCATAGACCAGCAGCGTCACGGTCAACCAAAGCAGCGGCGACTGCGAGAGATAGACCCAGAGCGAGAACGGATTGTCCTTCACGGCGCGTCCTGTTGCCTCAACAGCCGGCTGGCGAGGCGGAAGGTGAGTACGGTCGCGAGCAGCGTGACGACCACCGATAGCGCGAGCACGAGGATGATAGCGATGCCGTGGGACGCGAGCAGATCGAGTTTCTGCACGACGCCGACCCCGGCCGGCACGAACAGCAGCGACAGATGCGCCAGCAGACCCTTGCCGGCCCTCTCGACGCCATCATCGCCCAGCGGCCCGCGCGCGAGAAGCGCAAAGCGGTCGCGCGCGAGCAGCAGGATGAGGAGCAGCAAGAGGCCGAGCACCGGGCCCGGCATCGGCAGGCCGAGGCCGCGCACGACGGCTTCGCCGATCAACTGGCAGAGCAGGATGAGACCAAGACTTGCAAGCATGACCGGAGTATCAAGGGATGCGCCGGCAGACTTGTCAATTACTGCTATGCAACGGTCATGCGCGGCTCGTGCGAAGCGGCTCGTATGCGGCCATGGCTCAGGCCTCCGCCGGCTCGGTGAGATGCCTCAAAGCGATCTCGCGGATGGCATCCGTGAACGGCACCGATTTGCGCTGGCTACGGTCCATGTGCACGCCCGTGATCTCGCAGAACGCGGCGATCTCGCCGGTCTCGGCATTGGTCATGTCGTGCCGGAAGCGGATCGATTTGTCGCGGATCTCGAGCAGGCGACTGCGGATCTCGACGATGTCGCCCGCGAGCAGCTCGCGCTTGTAGGTGATGTTCTGCTGCACGGCGGCCATGCCGCGGCCGGAGCCACGCAGATAGCTCGGCGTCAGCCCGAGGCGGGCGAACAGATTCCAGTTGGCCTCGTCGAATTTGCCGACATACCACATGATGTTCATATGGCCGACGTGATCGCACTGCCACGGATAGACCGTGCCGCGATAGGTCGCCTCCTGCTCCATCGCAATTCTCCGTGGCCTTTTGTGCCTTTGATTATTGATACGGTAGCGTATCAGCCTCCTCCCGCGCTAGCAATACGGCACCGTATCAAGAATCGGCGAGGCTGCCTGCATGAGTGACGGCAAAGGCGATGTCTGGGTCGAGGCAGGGCTCATCGAGCTCGCCCGATCCGGGGTCGAGGGGGTGCGGGTCGAGGTGCTCGCCAAGAATCTGGGCGTCACCAAGGGCGGCTTCTACCGCCGCTTTGCCGACCGTGCCGCGCTGCTCGGTGCCATGCTGGAACGCTGGCGCGAGGGGCGCTCAACGGCGATCGCGCAGCAGACGAGCCTTGATGGCCAGGAGCCCCGTGAACGGCTGCGGGCGGTGATCCAGCTCTATTCCGAGCGGCTCAATCCGGACGGGATGGCAATCGAGCTTGCGATCCGGCAATGGGCCCGCTCGGACGAGGGCGCCGCGGCAGCGGTGGCGAACGTGGACGCGGCGCGGCTGAAGCACGTCGCCGAACTCTATCGCGCGACCGGCCTCGATACCGAGGCAGCCGAAGCGCAGGCCTTCCTGTTCTACTGCTTCATCTTCGGCCAGAGCCTGCTGTTCGTCGAGCGCGGCCCGCGCAAGCGATCGCAGCTCGTGGCGAAATCGGCCGAGAAGCTACTGGATTAAAGCAAGAGGCCGGAGCTTGGCTCCGGCCTCTGCGTCGTCTTGAAGCGTCAGGCGGCGCCCTTCAGCTTCTTGTTGCATTCGCTGTAATAGCCGCCGCCCTTCTCGATCCACTTCATGCCGCCATTGCCGTTGGTGGTCTTGTTGGCGTTGTACTGGTCGACGCAGGTGTGCAGGCGCCCCTTGCCGGGGGTCTCCTTGGCGTATTTCGGATCGACCGCGTTCGGATAGATCGCGGGGCCGGCCGGCAGGGTCGGCGCAGCAGCCGGGGCGGCCTCCTTCTTCGCCTGCTTCGGCTCGGCGGGAGCGGCGGGCGCAGCAGGAGCGGCCGCGGTCGGTGCAGCCGCTGGCGTCGCGTCCGCGCCGCACTGGGCCTTGCGGAAGTCATTCCACTTCGTGGTGCCGAGCGACCCGTCCTTCTTGGCGGCCTGGTATTTCGCGCTGCACTCCTGCGAGGTCAGCGCCTGCGCCGGCGCACTTGCCACCAGCGCGGCAAAGCCCGACAGCGCAACTGCACAAAGCAACTTTGATTGAATGGTCATCCTTGGTCTCCTCCTTGATCTTCCCCCGAGGGAAGTGAACCGAGGATTGCTATCCTAGCGTGCCGCCCGCTCGCGACAAGGAAGCGATGGCTGCTGCCGCCAAAATATAGTGAGCCTCCACGTTCGAATTATTCATGTCGCGTTCAGCAAGGCCAGCCGACTTTCGCGCCCTTCGCAATTCCCGCAAGAAGAGTGCAGCATCATGACCTTCACATCTCGCCTCGCCGTCGTCGCGCTCGCCTCCCTGCTCGCCACCGGCACTGCCTTCGCGCAGACCGCCGCGCCGGCAGCCAAGACCGACACCAAGACCACAACCGCCGCCCCCATGGACAAGAAGGCACCGAAGGAGCACTCGGCCGAGTCGCTCGAATGCTCCAAGCAGGCCGACGCCAAGGGCCTGCACGGCAAGGAGCGCAAGAAATTCCGCTCCGAATGCATCAAGACCGCCAAGGCCGGCATGGCCGCGCCGGCTGCGGACAAGAAGTAAGTCTTTCCCCCTGCTCGCGGCTTCGGCGAGAGGCGCGCGCATTGCGGCATGACGTGGCCGCAATTGTGCGCCTCTCGCCGATTTGCGATAAGACGGTGTGAAGCAAATCACCGCCTCCCTGCCGTTCGAATGGCCGAGCCGTGCCAAGATCTTGAGCACGGTGGAAACGCTCGTCATTGGCATTGCCGGGGGCCTCGTGTTTCTGCTCGCGGGCCTTCCGGGGGGATTGATCTCGGGCTCCATGATCGCGGTCGGGATCGCCGCGATCGCCGGTCGGCAGCTGACGCTGCCGCCGATCCTGACCCAGACCGTGCTGGTGCTGCTTGGCATTTCGTTAGGATCGGTCGTCTCGCGCCACCTGCTTCAACAGGTCAGTGCCTATCCGCTCACCATCGGGCTGCTCGCGCTCGCGACCTTCTGCTCGACCTTCGGCTCCAGCTATTATCTCCAGCGCATCCACGGCTGGGACCGCACCTCGGCCTTCCTCGCCGGCAGCCCGGGCGCGCTGTCGCAGATCACGATTTTGGCGGTCGAGCGCGGCGCCGATTTGCCGGGCATCGCGGTGGTGCAGACCATGCGCGTCATCATCCTCACCGCGGCGCTGCCGTTGGTGCTGGCGTTCGCCGGCGTCGCGCCCTCCGTCGCGCCATCGCTGACGACGACGATCGCCTCGCCGCTCGACCTCGTCGAGCTGGTCGCGGCCTCGCTGGCCGCGGCACTCGTCCTGCGGCTGATAAAGTTTCCGGCGAGCTGGATGTTCGGCGCGATGATCGGCTCAAGCGTGCTGCATGGCGCAGGCTGGGTCGAGGGCGGCCTGCCGGACTGGGTACGCGGCGTGGCGCTGGTCGGCATCGGCGCCCTGATCGGCAGCCGCTTCGCGCGGATGCGGATCAAGACGCTCGCCGGCCACATCAACGCGGCGCTGGGCTCGTTTGCCGTCGCCATCGCCGTCTCCGCGATCTTCGTCGGCATCGTGGCGCTCACCACGCAGGTGAAATTCTCTGACGTCGTGGTCGCCTACGCACCAGGCGCGATGGACGCCATGCTGGCGCTGGCCCTGACGCTGCACATCGACCCGATCTTCGTCGGCGCACATCACCTCTCGCGTTTCGTCTTCGTGACGATCGCGACGCCGGGCATCGTGCACCTGTTCGGCCGGACGCAGGACGATGTGGATGATTGAGCCTCAGCGCTTCGCCGTCGCAACGAATCCCCACGCGGCGATCGCAGCCATCAAGAGCGAGATCAGCAAATTGTAGCCGGCAAGCGAGAGGCCGAGGAAGCGCCACTGCACCTCGTCGCAGCGGACCACCTTCACGGTGTCGAGCCGCGACAGCAGGTCGGTGGCGCTGCCGAGATTGACGACGGGACCGGAGCAGTCTGTCGGTCCCTTCCAAAAGCCCCATTCGACGCCGGCGTGATAGGAGCCGAGCCCGGCATTGCCGAGGCTTGCCAGCACAAGGATCGCAAGGCCCGCGAGCAGCAGCGGTCTCGGCGCACCGCCCCGCGCCGCAAGTGCGATGAGCAGGCCGAGCGGGATCGCGAGGTAATACGCGTAGCGCTGCTCCAGACAGAGCGGACAGGGCACGATCCCGAGCACCAGCTGGAAGAACCAGGCGCCCGCGATGGTCCCGGCTGCCGTCAGTGCGACCGCGAGCGAAGCGGCCAGCGCGGGGCTCGTGGCCGCCGGTTTGAACGCAGGTATTGCGGCACTCTGGGTCGTCACGGCAGCCTCTTTTCGATGGGTGCTTTCCAAGGCTGTAACCCCGGCTCATGCGGCTGTCGAGAACGGCCGGGATCACTTTGGCGCGGGTTGACCCCGCTTTGTCCATGGCTATAGTCCGCCGGCTTCGCGACGCCCTGTTTGGGGCCGACCGAGGGCCCCTGTGGCGGAACTGGTAGACGCGCTCGACTCAAAATCGAGTTCCGCAAGGAGTGCTGGTTCGATTCCGGCCAGGGGCACCACGCTTCGCCCTTTCGGGCTTCGGCGTGGCGCAGCCCGAAAGGGTGAAGCGTGTCCGGCGAAGCCTCTTGGCGAAGACGGACCACCTCCCCCTCCCTAGCAATCGTCACATCCCGCCTGTATAAACCGGTAGCTTCTTCCGCAATTCGAAGGAGCTCATATGAACGACCTGCACACGTGGCTTTCGCAACAGCACCACGGCCTGCGGACTTTCCGGATCTTTCAGCAAAAGCTCGAGACGCTCGGCCGCGACGACCCCGAAAAGCGCGGCCTGTGCCGTCTGTTGAGCGGTCTCGTCGGCAGCTATGTCGAGACGTTCGATGAGGCCCCGCTGCCCGTCGAAGTCGCTGACAGTGCCTATCATCGCCTGCTGACGTTGGTCGCAAGCCTCGATCTCGAGGGCGACACCAGCCGGCGGCTCGCCGACATCAACCGGGTTGCGACCTGCGAACTCTGGCAGTGACGAGAGCGGGCGGCCGTACGGCTCGCATCCGCATTCCCGGACACTTCGCCAGGAGAGGGCCGCGTGCTTCCCGGTATGACCTTCCGACGGGTTCGACTTCGCGGAGCCAGTCCCTATATCGTGCGGCAACGTATGTTGATGCAGCGAGCAACTTTGATGGCCAGGAGACGCGCGACGGAAACGGAAGCCGACGATCTCCCCCGCTATTTTGTCTGGGTGCGCGGTCTTGAGGCCCCCGAACCGCAGAAATGGATGACGATGGATTTCGGCGTCGGTGACTGGAAACGGCCGCTCGTGCTCGCCTATCTGGAGCTGCCGGAGGGCGAGCGACACTTGCCGTTGTCGGCGCTGGCCCGGCGATATCCGCCGCCGCGGGCTGAGCCCTCCTAGCGCCGCCATCCGGTGAGAGGCCGCCCGCTGTTCTCTTGCCACAGGGCGCGGCCTTGACCGGTCGAATGAGCGAAGCGCCTACGCGGCCTTGCTCTCGCTTTTGACTGAACGCACCGTTGCGAGTGCAGCGACGGCTTCGTCGCCGATCCGGTCGGCATCGGGCAGCGCGTGGTCAGGCCCTTCCACGCGGTTGCGGCCATTCTGCTTGGCGCGATAGAGTGCATCGTCGGCGACACGCAACAGTTCGGTAAAATTGCCGCCTGCCTCCGGGAAGCTGGCGACGCCGGCCGAGATCGTGACACGCGGCAGATGCCCCTCGGCATAGCGGATGGTGAGAGCCTCGATTTTGCCGCGCAACGCTTCTGCGCGCGCCACAGCTTCGTCCATGTCCGTGTTCGGCAGCAAGACGACGAACTCCTCGCCGCCGAAGCGACATGGCACGGCATCGTCGGCAAAGAGAGTCCGTAATATCTCGCCGACATGACGCAGCACGGCGTCGCCGGCATCGTGGCCGTGATTGTCGTTGAAGCTTTTGAAGTGGTCGACGTCGATGGTGAGGACGCTCAACGGGGTCTTGTGGCGCTCGGCACGCAGCAACTCCCGACGTGCCATCTCCAGCAAGTAACGGCGATTGTTCAGTCCCGTGAGCACATCGCGCACCGATTGGTCGCGCAAGCCCTCGCGCAGTTTCATGTTGGCGATGGCAATCGACAGATGTTCGGCGCAGGCATGCCCCAGCCGCGCCCGATCGGCAAAGCGCGCCTTGGCTTCCTCGGCCGTCTCCGACTGGTCGAACGTATATTCGAGGTGCAGCAGGCCGACAGTGTCGCCATGGGCAACGATCGGAATGCAGCAATAGTTGTCGTTGACCCCATCATGGACGTGATCGCAGTGAAACTCGATCTCGCTGGTGCCGTGCACATAGGCATGACCACGACGCAGGCTCCAGCAATCCTCGGGATGGATGCTCGCCGTGTGCGACTTGCCGTTCCACTCCGTCGCCACCTCCAGCACGTCGCGCGAATTGGCATAGATGAAGAGGCTGCCCTTGCATTCCGGCATCAGGCGGCCGAGCACCGATGAGATCATGTCGTAGAGCTCGGTTTCCGACTTGGCCGATTGCAGCCATTCGCTGAGCTCCGAGAGGGTGCGGGTGGCCGCGTTGAGGCGATCGTTCTCCACCAAGCTCTTCTTGAACACGGTCAGCGCGCGGGCCATCAGGCCCAGCTCGTTGCTGCGGTCGGCATACGGAATGTCGGCATCAAGATGCCCTTTCGCTATCAGCTCCATGCTGGAGGTGATGCGGTGGATGGGCGTGGAGACGTCGCGGATCACGAATATCAGCGTTGCAAGGCCGATCAGGACGGACACGCCGTTAACGGCCCAAAGGATCAGTGAATCGAACTTGCTCTCTGCGATCGCCTCGTCGATCGCAGCGTCGGCCTCCTGGTTGGCAAGCTTGATACCGTCGTTGATGAGGTCGACCACGCCCTGGAAGTGCGCCTCGGTCTCGACGTTCACGATTTCGGAGTAGCGTAGGCGGTCCTTTGCGAGTTCGGGATCGAGGATCAGCGCTTGGTACTTGCCATACTGCGTCCATTTGTTGGCGAACTGCTCAAAGATCAGCTTGAGCGCGCTGCCATCCTTCAGTGTCGCCTTGAGCGCCGCGATCCGCTGGTCGAGTGTCGCGATGCGGGCATTGAAGGCCCTCTCGACATCCGCGCGCTGCTCGGGGGTCGCGGTCAGAGCAATGCGGTAGGAGGCCGAGCGGACGCGGGCGACCAGGAGGTTGATCTCGCCCAACGCACGCAGCTTTGGCAGCCGATCGCGGCCGACAGCCTCGATCGTATCCTGGAGCGCGGTGAGCCGCATCTTGGTCATCGCCGAAACGCCGCCGAGAATCAGCAGGAGGAGAAAGACGGAGGTCAGCAGTGAGTTCTTGATCGAGACGCTCAGAGACTTCTCAGCCAATTTAAATGCCATGGTGCCAAACGCCTTCAATGAAAAATGCTCGCGGTGCGGGACCGCGAGATTGCACGCTGCCAGCGCATGGAACCTTGGCTCGAAATGTCGCCATTCGGTTAAGCCTTACGGCGCGGGTGTGTCGTCGCAATGCGCGGCTCGCAGGCATCAAGCGAACATTCGACCAGCAGAATCAAAGCGAAGCTTGCCTAATGGCAAACTGCGGGAGATTTGGCGGGCTGCTTGCGCATGTATCAGACTGGTTAACGAGCTTCTGCCATGGCTGGTTAATGGAGAATGGCTGACGCAGCTCTTACCTCCTTGGGGGACAAGCGTTCTGCCCCATGATTATGGGTGTCGCGGCGTCCGCACCGCGGCTAAGCTTGGCTTTGCGCCGCGGGGGACACGGGGTGCAGGACGATGATCATGACCGAACAGGGCGAGACGGGTGAAGCCATCACCATCCTCCTCGTCGAGGACGACGCGCCGACCTGCTGGCGGCTCCACGACGCGCTGGTCAAGGCCGGCTACGAGGTCCGCAGCGCCGGCACGCTCGCAGAGGCCCGCGCCGGACTCGGCGAGCAGGCGCCGCGCGTGCTGCTCACCGATCTGCGGTTGCCCGACGGCCACGGCGTCGAGCTGATCCGCGAGACGAGGCAACGCTTTCCCGACACCGAGATCATGGTGATCTCGGCGCTCGGGGACGAAGAGAGTGTGATCTCCGCGATCACGGTCGGCGCCACCGGCTATCTCCTGAAGGATGCGTTCCCCACCGATATCGCCACCACCGTGCGCGATCTGGTCGCCGGTCATTCGCCGATCTCGGCCTCGATCGCCCGCTTCATCGTGCGCAGAACACAAGGTACCGCGCAGAATGCGGCCGAGCCTCCGCCGGGTCCCGCGCTCAACACCGCAAGGCTCACCCCACGCGAGATCGACATCCTCTGGGGCATCGCCAAAGGTTTCAGCTACGCCGAGATCGCGAGCCATCTCGGCCTGTCCCGGCAGACCGTGCCCGGCCACATCAAGAACATCTATCGCAAGCTCGAGGTGCACACCCGCAGCGAAGCGGTGTTCGAAGCGGTGCAGCAGGGCCTGATCAAGCTGTGAGCGAGATCGCGGCGAAGGCACCGGTCAAACCCGCGCGGCGCCGGCTGCTGGTCTCGCGCCTCGTGCCCTATCTGCTGCTCCAGGCGCTGATAGTGGTCGCGACCATCCTCGGGCTGCGGCTGCTCCAGCCCAGCGACCCCGACGACTTTGCCCTGAGCGAATTCTCGCTGCGCGAGGACGGCGTGGCGCGTCCCGTGACGCTCCCGCATTTCACGTCGTCACGCTACTCCCTGGCCGACCCGCCGCTCTACACCGGCGCCTTCACGTTCCGCCGTGGCGATGTGGCGTCGGGATGGTCGGTATTCCTGCCGCGCTTCAGCAACGCGGTGGAGGTCGCAGTCAACGGCGTCGTCATCCTGGATTCCCGGCGCGATGCCAACGCCAACCGGCCCGACCGCAACACCCCGCAGATCGCGACAATCCCGTCCTCGCTGCTGCGCGAGGGCGCGAACGAGATCACGGTGCGGCTGTTGGTTTGGGGACCGCTCAAGGGCTTTCTGGACACCGTCTATGTCGGGCCGGATGCGGCCTTGCGGCCGGCCTTCGAGACACGCACGCTGATGTTCGTCACGTTGCCCGTGGTGTTCTCCGCCTGGCAATCGATACTCGCCGTCATCCTGGCGATCATGTGGCTGATGCGCCGCCGCGAGCCGGTTTACGGCGTGCTGGCCGTGGCGATGGTCCTCGGCGTGGTGCAGGCCTTCGCGCCGCCACCGGTGCCCCCCGTCAACACGTCCCGGCTCGCCGCGGTGTTGCTCGCGTCCGCACCGATCGAGAGCGCCCTGGTCGTCGTCTTTGGCGTGCTGTTCTTCGGCTGGCGCTGGCCGCGTTACGGCATGCTGCTGTTCGCGCCGGGGCTCGTCGTGTTCATTGTCGGACTGATCGCCGGCCCGCCGCTGCCGCGCATTCTGTTTCTCCTGTTGGGGATTCCCACCGTTGGGCTCTGCCTGTTGCTGATGGCCTGCGTCACCGCCGCCGCGGTGGTGCGGCGGCAGGACGCGGCAAGCTTCACGCTCGGCTGCGCGGTGACCATCGTGCTGATCTGCTGGGTCCACGATATTCTGTCGGTGTTCGAGGTCGTGACCGACGAGCGCATCTTCCTCTCGCGCCTGTCCTATTCGGCGATGCTGGTCGCGATCGGCGCCGGCTTGACCTGGCGGTTCGCGCGCGCGCTGAACCAGGTAGACAGCTTTGCCGACCAGCTCGTGACACGCGTACGCGAGGCAGAGGAGCGGCTGAAGGCGAGCTTTGCCCGCGAGGAGGAGCGTGCACGGGCCGCCGCGCTCGCCAATGAGCGCACGCGGCTGATGCGCGACCTGCATGACGGCCTCGGCGGCCAGCTCATCAGCATCGTGGCACTGTCCGAGCGCGGGCACGAGGGCGCGACCATCACCGACGCCGCCCGTGCGGCGCTGAAGGACCTCCGCCTCGTCATCGACTCCATGGACGACATCGGCGGCGACCTGATGCTTGCACTCGGCTCCTGGCGCGAGCGCACGACCGCGCAATTGCGACCGCACGACATCGCGCTCGACTGGAACGTGGCCACGCCGCAGGGGCTGCCGCTGCATCCCGAGCTCAGGCCATGGCATGTCATCCAGATCGTGCGCATCCTCGACGAGGCCGTGACCAATGCGGTCAAGCACGCAGAGGCCCGCCGCATCGCAGTCACCATCGAGACGGTCGACGAAGGTCAGGGACCGTACGGTGTGATCAAGGTCGCGGATGACGGCAAGGGCTTTGCGAACGGTTCTGCGCCGGTCGGCAGTGGCGGGGCCACCAACGCGAGCCAGACCGCGCGGGGCCTTCGCAACATGAGGAGCCGTGCCGCGCGCTGCGGGGCGATGCTCGATCTGAGCTCCAATTCCTCAGGCACGCGCGTGCGGCTGCAATTGCCGCAGATTTTCCCCGACAGCGGTGCCGCCGTTGGCTGAAAAGCCCCCTCTCCGAACGTATGGGGCGCGCGGAGAGAGGGACGGGCCGGATGATTTGCCTGCGGAAGACGGGGGGTTCGTCCGCAATGCTCCTTCGCCCGAACTCTTTCGTCTTTCTCAGCGCACGCCGACGCGATTGACCGGACCACCGCGATTCATCGGCGTGCCCGCGCGCACGCCGACACCGGGCGCACCGACCCCGGGTGTCGCGACCGCGACCGCGGCGGCCGGCGCAACCACCACTGCCGCTGTCGGCCGCACCACGCAGCCCTTGGGTATGCCGACCGTCTTGCAATAGACCACCGCCTGCGCCGGGCTCGTGCCCAGCGAAACCATCACCACGCCTGCCAGCGCCAAAATCGCCAGCCCGGCACTCAGCGCTCCCGCTCTTTTCGACATCTTGCTCTCCTGCTTCCCGTTCGGCGTCCCGATGCGATCACCGGGTCTCGCAGCCAACGTGCAGCCTGAATGACAAAAGACGGCGCGCTGATACATGCCATGAAAATGGGGGTACGGCGGCGGGGTGGACTGGCCGATGCCATGAACATGGCATGGACCTGCGCCCGGCGCTCGCGAGATGGTCCGGCCCGCTTGATCCCAGGCGGACCAACGACATCCCCAAGGAGGTGTTTATGAAGATTTCGATTCTTGCCGTGCTGCTGCTCGCCGCTACCGCCCAGACCGCCGCTGCGCAATCCGGTCCGACGCCGCAGGAGCAGATGACCTGCCGAAGCGACGCGAGCAAATTCTGCGCCGAACACATCGGCAAGCCACCGCAGATGAATGCCTGCCTGCGCGAGAACAAGTCGAAGCTTTCGGACGGCTGCCGCAAGGTCGTGGAGTCGCACGGCGGGTGAGTGGTCGCCGTCCACAGCACCGGCGCCAATGCCGTCAGGCCATAGACGTCGATGCGCCGGTTATAAGTCGGGCGAGCGCACGACGGCGAGGATGGACGCTAATCGTCATCGCCGAATAGCCTGATCTGCGGAAAGCCGCCGCGCGGCCCGCTCGGGACCTCGCGCGCATCGGCATCCTCACGGATGTTGCGCGCGACGTCGTCCCAATCGGTGCGGTCGCGCATCACACGCGGCTCGCGGGAATCGTAATGACGGCGCTCGGCCCAGCGCTCACGGCGCTCCGTCCGGCGCCGTTCAGACGTGGCGCGCTTGACGTCAGAATCCCTGGCCTTGGCATAGGCGTTGTCCGACGAGGATGACGGCTCTGTCGATGCTTGTCGCTCGGCAGGCTTTGCGACTTGCGGAGGCAACGCCGGTGGCGGTTTCGGGGGCTCCACCGCGGCCGCTCGCGAAGGCTGTTGCGCTGGCGGTGCGCTGGCCTGAGTGGTCTGCGTGTCGGCCTTCACCGCTTCGGACTTTGCCTCAGGGTTGGACTCGGCCTTGGCATCGGATTTGGCTTCGGTCTGCGCTGGCGCGGCGAGCATGGCGCCGAAGGCTTGCGAGCCGGTGAGATATTGCAGGCGCTCGGATGGCGCGTCCGTCGTGGCGGGCTTGGCGTCAGCGCGCTGCGCGATCTTGCTGGTATCAGGCCCCTGCTTGGGCGATACCGGATTCATGATATTGCCGGCGACAATGCCGCCGCCGAGACCAATGGCGATGGCTGCGACGATGGTTCCTGCACCGACGAAATAGGCTGTCGAGGCGCGCATTGGTCCACTCCCTCTTTGGAGCGGGCAACGCTTGTCGATTGCCTGATGTTCCCGATACAGGCGCAGTTCCGGGAGGAACTTGGTTCGGAAGAAACTTGCGCGTCAGATCTGCTGCGCGACCTTCTCGAGCCCGATGATGCGGGCGAGCTTGCGCACTTCCTCTTTCTGGTCGTCCCGCAGTTGGAACAGCAGCGGCATCGCGGCCGATTTCAACTGCTGGACCTCGTCGCAATTGGGATCGATCGGCACGCCCTGCACGTGCGGATTGGACAGCTTGTTGGCCGATATCTTGCGGACAACGTTGCGCAGCGCGGTTTCGACCGAGGGCCAGTAATATTCCTGCGACGACGACAACTTCAGACGGTCCCTGATGCCCGCAATCTGCACGTCAGAGAGCAGCGAATAGGATTTCTGCGGCTGCGGCTTGGCGACGACCTTCGGCTTGGCGGGGACTTCGACCGCGGGAATCTCTGCAGCGGCCGGAGCCTCGTTCACGCTCGCCTTGGGCATCGGGAAATCGGATGGCGTGGCGGCGGCAAACGCCTGGCGCAGCGGCTCGGTCAGCACGGGCATTTGCGAGAGCTTGTCGGCCGGAACCTGGACCGGGTCGATGGCGGCCGAGGCTAGCGCCAGCGTCGGAACCAGACGGTCGGCCTTGGCCGCCCGGTTGGTTGCAAGCGGCTTAGGCGGGGTCTGCGAGATCATCTCAGCGCTGACGCTGGGCACGCTGTCGCGGCCGAGAATGGCGGTGGTGGCGGCGCCGAGGACGAGGAAGCAGGTCAGCACGACGATGGTGATGGCTTTCGACAAACGTCTCTCCGCAACCGGCTTCAAGTCCACGTGATCACTGCCCGGAAACTGGGCGAAAATTAAGGCTTAACCGTGCCATCGCGGCGGCAATCGCGCGGACTGCGGCGACATTACCTGTAAAGCTCAACAAAATCAGGCCGCTAGCGCCAGATCGTAAGCGTCCTGGATGTCGGCTACGATCTCCGAGGCCTCCCAGACTCCACGCGGCTCGACCGATTGCAGCGCCACCGTCCAATTGCCGCCCCGGCGGGTGCGGGGGACGCTGACGATGTCGAAGCGCACGTTGCGGCACAGCGGATGGCGGGCCAGCGCATGGGCCACGCGAATGCGAATTTCGTCCAGCGAAGCCGCCGTCTTGGCGTTGAGAAAGTCGAAGTCCATCGCCTGTCCCTCTCGGTCCTGATTGGCGCCTGAGGGGGATTCTGGGTGATCGATGGTTAATCTGCCGTTAAGTGACGGCTTCTAAGGAGCGCTCGATTAACTGCGATGGAGGCGACGGGCGCTGTCAGTCTCCGCGTTTTTACGGGGAGAGGCGGCCACCCGCCTCTCGATACTCGGCGACCGTCCGCGCGACGAGATCGTTGACCTCCATCACTTCGGTCACACCCGATATCGAATGCCCGCCGCTCCAGATATCGCGCCAGCGCTTGGGGCGGCTCTCGCGCGCGTTGACGTCGATGTCCTTGCCGATGTCGATGGCACCGCGCGCCGGCAGATCGTCGGGGTCGAGACCGGCCGCGGCGATCGACGGTTTGAGCATGCTGGTCTGCAGGCCCGTGAACGCGGTGGTCAGCAAGATGTCGTCCGCGCTGCCGTCGACCAGCATTTGCTTGTGACGTTCATCCGCCATGCTCTCGCGCGTCGCGATGAACTTCGTGCCCATGTAGCCGAGATCGCAGCCGAGCACTTCGGCCGCGCGCAATGCGTGGCCGTCGCTGATGCCCCCCGCGAGCACGATGATGCCGTCGTAGAACGCGCGCACCGCGCGGACGAAGGCGAACGGGTTGAGCCAGCCGGTCTGCCCGCCCGCGCCCGCAGTAAGCAGCACGAGCCCGTCGGCACCTGCATCCGCCGCACGTTCGGCGTGGCGGATCGAGGCAACATCCGCAAGCACCAATGTGCCGGCGTCGTGCAGCGGCTTGAGCACCGGCGCGGGCGAGCCGACCGAGGTGATGACGATCTCCGGCCTGTGGTGCAGCAACACGGCGAGATCCTGCTCCAGCCGTGCATTGGAGCGGTGCACGATCAGATTTGGGCACAGCGGCGCGGCCTTGCGGCCGGTTTGATCTTCATTCAGCAGCAGCCGCGCTTCGATGTCGGTGAGCCATTCGTCGAGTTGTTCGGTGCTGCGGCAATTCACGGTGGGGAAGCTGCCGATCACGCCGTTGCGGCAGGCCGCGACCATGAGCTCGACGCCCGACACCAGAAACATCGGCGCGGCAATCAGCGGCAGGGCGAGACGACCGGGGAAATGTTGCAGCCGATCTGACGTCACGCATGCCTCCCTCGCGCGGGCTTGGTCGTTCCATCCCGCATGCCCTGTGCTAGCGTCGCGGTAAACATTGGCACGCCAGAAGCCGATGACAAAGCAGCGAGGAAACATATGTCCGATCCGCTCCATGCATCGTCCCCGACTTGCGCGCAGGCGCTGCGGGCGCTGTCGCGCTATCCGGGCCGAACCGCGTTCGCGTGGCCGGGCGGATCGCTGAGCTATCAGGGCACCACCGACCTGATCGGGCGCATCCAGGGCGTGTTCATGCGGCTTGGATTGCAGCCCGGCGCGCGGGTCGCTTTCCTCACGGCGAACCGCGCCGACACCTGGTGCGCCGGCGTCGCCGCGCAATTGTCGCGGCTCTGCGTCACCTGGCTGCATCCTTTGGGATCGCGGGGAGACCAGATGTTCCAGCTCGAGGATGCCGAGGCCGAGGTGCTGGTGGTCGATGCGGCCGCTTTCCGCGATCGCGGCGGCGAACTCGCCGCACAGGCGGGCTGGCTCAAGGCGGTCTTCACCATGGGACCGGCCGAGTATGGCGTCGACCTCTTGCAGGCGATCGAAATCGAAGGCCATGCCAGCGCGCATTGCCTCGCCGGCCCCGACGATCTCTCCACGCTGAATTACACAGGTGGCACGACCGGAAAATCGAAGGGCGCGTTGCGCTACCACCGCGAAAATGCCGGGGCCGCGGCCGCGATCCTTGCCGACTTCGAGATCCCCGATGGCGCGCGCTACCTCGCGGTAGCACCGATCAGCCATGTCGCCGGCACGAAGGTGCTGCCAACCTTGATGCGCGGTGGCACCGTACACATGCTGAAGGGTTTTGATCCCGAGGCGGTGCTGGCGACGATCGCGCGCGAGCGCATCAACTTCACGCTGTTCGTGCCGACCATGATCTATGTTCTGCTCGATCATCCCGCATTGAGCAGGACCGATCTCTCCTCGCTCGAGCTGGTGCTCTACGGCGCCTCCGCGATGTCGCCGAGCCGGCTGATCGAGGGGATCGAGCGCATCGGGCCGGTGTTCTCGCAACTCTACGGCCAGACCGAATGCTATCCAATCTCGGTGCTGCGCAAGGCGGATCACGATCCCAACAGGCCGGAGTTGTTCCTGTCATGCGGTTTCCCGATCGCGGCGTGCGAGGTCAAGATCCTCGACGACAACGATCAGGAGGTGAACACGGGCGAAGCCGGTGAGATCTGCGTGCGCGCCCCGCACGCAATGGCGGAGTACTGGAAGCGGCCGGACATCACCGCCGAGACGCTGAAGAACGGCTGGGTGCACACTGGCGACATCGCTCGCAAGGACGATCGCGGTTACATGTTCATTCTTGACCGCAAGAAGGACATGATCGTCTCCGGCGGCTTCAACATCTTTCCGCGCGAGGTCGAGGACGTGCTGTCGCAGCATGCGGACGTAGCCATGGTCGCGGTCGTCGGCATCCCCGACGAGAAATGGGGCGAAGCCGTCACCGCCGTCGTCGTGCCGCGTGAGGGCGCTAAGCCCGATGCCGATGAGCTGATCAACATGGTGAGGACGCGAAAGGGCTCGGCTCACGCGCCCAAGCAGATCAAGTTCGTCAGGCACTTGCCGATGACCGGCGTCGGCAAGGTCGACAAGAAAGTGCTGCGCGCGGAATTCTGGAGCGGGCGGGACCGTATGGTGGGGTAGTTCCTGCCCGGGACGGCACGCAGTCTCACGCCGCCCCTCACCGCTTCTCGATCACCAGGCTCTGCACGGCGCGGCCGAAATAGCCCTGCCGGTCGGCGAGCCGCGACATCGCAAGCCCGGCGCCATCGGGACCGATCCAGGAATCACCGTCGAGCAGGATCCATTCGCCGACCGGCTGGCGCGCAAAGCTCACTGTGAGGTCAGCGTTGATGTAGGTCCAGGCGCGGAAATCGAGCGACGAGGCGGTGCCGTTGGAAAAATCGGCCGCGACCACGGCGCGCATCGCCTGCGAGAGCGGTTCGCCTGCGATCAGGGGATGGTCGACGCGAAACCAGATCGCGCCGGCGCCGGCTTGGCCGAAGCGGCCGCGCGCGGCGCGCATCGACACCGATCGCACGAACGGGCTGGTGGCGGCATGACCGTCCTCGAGCAGCGAGTCCTCCGGCGACGGCAGCGTAACCGGGAGTGGCTTGATGTTCTCCGGCAGCGTCAGCGCCTGGCGCTTGATCTTGAGCACGGTGGCGCCGACCACCTGTACGCCGTCGGCGAGCAGCTTGACCTCGCAGAGCTGGATCTTGCGGCCCTCGCGCAAGATCTCGGTCGCGATCGTGAGTGGTGCCACCGGCACCGGGCGCATCAGGTCGATGGTGACGCGCGCGATGTCCATTGCAACTGGCGTCGGAATGCGCTCAGCCGCCCACGTCACCAGCGAGGCCGGCGCCGAACCGTGCTGCATACGCCGGTCCCACGGCCCCGCGGCCTCCGGGCTGGTGACGACGCTGTCGCCGTCGACGCGGTAGATGGGGGTCATCGTTTCTCCGTGGTGCATGTGCGGAGTTCAGCACGACTAAGCTCACAGCGGCGGATCGACCGCCTCGTCGTATTCCTTCTTGAAGCGCGCGATCATTTCGGCGGCGGGCACGATGCCGTCGATGCTGCCGACGCCCTGGCCCGAACCCCAGATTTCCTTCCAGGCTTTTGGCTTGGCGCGCTCGCCGGAGGCGTCGGTGCCGAAGTTCATCTTGGAGGGATCGGACGTCGGCAGGTTCTCCGGATCCATACCGGCGGCGAGAATCGACGGCTTCAGATAGTTGCCGTGCACGCCGGTGAACAGGTTGGAATAGACGATGTCGTCGGCCGTCGCGCCCGCGATCATCTCCTTGTACTTCTCGACCGCATTGGCTTCCTTGGTGGCGATGAAGGCCGAGCCGATATAGGCAAAGTCGGCGCCGAGAATGCGCGCGGCGCGGATCGCCTTGCCATTGCCGATCGCGCCCGACAGTGCGATCGGACCGTCGAACCATTTTCGTGTTTCGGCGACGAACGCCAACGGCGAGATCGTGCCGGCATGGCCGCCGGCGCCGGCCGCGACCAGGATCAGGCCGTCGGCGCCCTTCTCGATCGCCTTGTGCGCGAATTTCTGGTTGATCACATCGTGGAAGACGATGCCGCCCCAGCCGTGCACGGCCTGGTTCAGCTCCTCGCGTGCGCCGAGCGAGGAGATGATCATCGGCACCTTGTACTTGGCGCAAAGCTGCATGTCGTGATCGAGCCGGTTGTTCGACTTGTGCACGATCTGGTTGACCGCGAATGGCGCCGACGGCTTGTCCGGATGCGCGCGGTCATAGGCCGCGAGCTCTTCGGTGATCCGAGCCAGCCACTCGTCGAGTAGCTCCGGCGGCCGCGCGTTCAGCGACGGAAACGAGCCGACCACGCCCGCCTTGCACTGCGCGATCACGAGATCGGGCACCGAGATGATGAAGAGCGGCGACCCGATCACGGGGATCGACAGGCGTCCCCTAAACAAGGCAGGCATGGACATTGCGAGACGATCCTCTGTTGGCGGTCACATCGAAGTTGGGGGCCATACCAACAAGGCAATCTTTCCACTGTCAAGTATTGCGTTTTGGCGCCGTGGACGACGCCGTTACCGCAATTCCAACGCGCGGAATTCAGCGCGGACCGACGACATTACGCAAGCAAATCCGGATTGATCAACCGCTCGAACGAGAACATCTCGTCCCATGTCTCCTGCGTCAGCAGCTTACGCTCGACCACGACGATCTGGTGCAGCGACTTGCCACTCTTGTAGCCCTCGCGCGCGATCTCGGCGCATTGCTTGTAGCCGAGCAGCGGCTTCAGCACCGTTACGATACCGAGCGAATTCAGCACCATGTTTCGGGTGTGCTCCTCGTTGGCAGTGATGCCCACGACGCAATTCTCGCGCAGGCTATTGACCGCGCGCTCCATGGTGCGAATCGAGAAGAACAGCGCGAACGAGATCACCGGCTCCATCACGTTGAGCTGGAGCTGACCCGCGGACGCCGCGAGCGTCACCGTGGTATCGAGCCCGATGACGAGGAAGCTGGTCTGGTTGACGACCTCGGGGATGACAGGATTGACCTTGCCGGGCATGATCGAGGAGCCCGGCTGAAGCTGCGGCAGGTTGATCTCGTTGAAGCCGGCACGCGGGCCCGAGGCGAGCAGGCGGATGTCGTTGCAGATCTTCGTCAGCTTGCTCGCGGTGCGCTTGAGGACGCCGGAGAGCTGCACATAGGCGCCCGTATCCGACGTCGCCTCGACGAGGTCGCCCGCAAGGATGAAGTCGACGCCGGTGAGCGCGCTCAAATGCCGGACCGCGAGCTTGGGATAGCCGTGCGCCGCGGTGACGGAGGTGCCGATCGCGGTCGCCCCGAGATTGATCTCGCGCAGCAGCGCCCGTGCCTCGGAGATGCGATCGACCTCCTCGCCCATGGTGGTGCCCCAGCCGCGGAATTCGGCGCCGAGCGACATCGGCACGGCGTCCTGGAGATGTGTGCGGCCCATCTTCAGCACGCGCTCGAACTCCCTGCCCTTGGCGAAGAACGCCTCCTGGAGTTGGCGCAGCGCCGTCATGTAGCTCTCCAGCCGCAGGATCAGCGCCAGCCGAAAGGCGGTCGGATAGGTGTCGTTGGTCGACTGGCCGTAATTGACGTGATCGTTGGGGCTGACGTGCTGGTAATCGCCCTTGGCAAAGCCGAGCGATTCCAGCGCGAGATTGGCGATCACCTCATTGGCGTTCATGTTGGTGGAGGTGCCGGCCCCGCCCTGGATGAAGTCGGTGACGAACTGGTCCATCATATCGCCGGCGATGACGCGATCGCAGCCCACGATGATGGCTTCCGCGACTTTGGTGTCTACCGCGCCGAGATCGCGGTTGGCCATGGCGGCGGCCTTCTTGACGTAGCCAAGCGCCTTCACGAAGTAAGGCTCCTGGTTCATCGGAATGCCAGTGATGTGGAAGTTCTCCTTCCCGCGGATGGTCTGGACGCCGTAATAGATGTCGTCGGCGATCTCACGCTGTCCGAGGAAGTCCTGCTCCGTGCGGCTCATGGGCGCTCCTTGCTTAGCTCGCGCGGTGTCCTCAGTTCTGGCACAGCGCGCTGGTGACGAAGGTATCGGTGCGGCAGTCATCCGGTTTGCGTTGCCTGCCCGGAATCAGAACCTTGGCCGAGCACTTTTCCGCGGAGTCGGCATTCAGGCTCTTGCCTTCCGTGTAGCCCTTGCTCTGGCAGAGTTTGTCGGCGGCGAGCTTGCAGTCGGGCGCGCCGTTCGACGAGGCCGGACAGGCCACGCGTCCCGACACCATGGTCGATGGCTTCGCCAGGCGCGACAAATCGTTCATGGTCTCGCTCGGGCTTTTGATCGACGGCAGGATCGAGGGCAGCTTGTCGAACAGCTTGCCCATTTCGTTGATCAGCCCGGGATTTTCCTCATGCGCCGGCGGCGACGAAGGAGCTGTCGAGGGCGCCGGTGCGGCCTGCGGTCCTTGCTCCTGCAAGCCGAGCGCCGGCGGCGCAGATTGCGGCCATCCGCTACCGCCGGCAGCGAGCAGGACCGACAGCACCGAAAATATCAGCGTGCCCAGCCGCAGGACCGGATTGCCGGATCGAAGCATCATGACGGCAACCGTAGCCGAACGAGGCGCGGCGGCAAAGCGCCTTCGGGTTAGATCAATTTGATTGCGACGACAAAGCCGAGCACGAGCACCGCGGCGCCGATTGCCACCACCAGTCCGAGATGCTTCTCGATCTTGATCCGGATCCAGTCGCCGTAGCGGTTGAGCAGGATCGCCACGATAAAGAAGCGCCCGCCACGCGCCACGATCGAGCACAGGATGAAGAGCCCGATATTGTAGCCGGCAAAGCCGGACGTGATGGTCACGAGCTTGTAGGGGATCGGTGTCAGGCCCTTGAGCAGGATGATCACGGCGCCCCATTCGGCATAGGAGGCGCGGAAGGCGTCGACCTTGCCGCCGAGACCATAGACCTCGATCAGCCAATGGCCGACCGAGTCGAAGAGCAGCGCACCAATGGCGTAGCCCAACAGGCCACCCAGCACCGATGTCGCAGTGCAGATCGCCGCATAGACCCAGGCGCGCTGCGGACGCGCCAGTGACATCGGGATCAGCATCACGTCCGGGGGGACGGGAAAGAAGGAGCTTTCAGCGAAAGCCACGGCGCCCATGATCCAGAGCGCGTAAGGCTTGTGAGCGGCGTCGATGCACCAGTCGTAGATACGTTTCAGCATGGCGCCGCGATGAAGCACCATGGGACGGATTTGTCCATGCCGAGATGGGACCGATTTGTACCAATACTAGTGGCGCTTGCGCGCGGTGCGGCCTTCGAGCGCGACGATAGGCCGCCTGGCGGCGACCCGCGGTGACGCAACTTTGGGCAGCTTCATCGCCGACTTCGGCAGCTTCTCGGCGATGCCGAGCATGTCTTCACGCCGCGCCATCTCGCGCCAGACGTCCTCGGGGCGTACGCCGGCCGAGGCCCAGAGCACGGTCAGATTGTAGAGTAGATCGGCGCTTTCCCGGATCACGGCTTCGCTATCGCCGTTGACCGCGTCGATAACGACCTCGATCGCCTCTTCGGCCAGCTTCTTCGCCATTTTGGATGGACCGCGCTGAAACAGCCGCGCGGTGCGCGATGTTGCCGGATCAAGATCCCTGGCCGCGAGCACAGCCAGATATAGCCGCTCAAGCGAATCACTCATGGTACGCAAACTACTCGAAACACATTGTAAGCGTGTTAACACACGGCAATAAAAGCAGAAAACAGGCCGCCGCGGCAAGCGCGACAGCCTGTTGGTCGGTGGCCCAGGGCGGATCGGTCAATAGCAACTGTAGCCGGAATAGCCGTGGGCGCAAACGTTGTTGTACCCACCATAGCGCTCTTGCGGATAGCCCGGGCCGTAGTAGTAGCCGGGGTTGCTGTAGTAGACCGGGCCGCCGCCGTAATAATAGCCCGGACCGCTGTCATAGGCGTAGGCGTTACGGCTTGCGGCGATCGCAAGACCGGTACCGACGATGCCGGCAAAGGCTGCGGCGGCCGCGGCTCCGCCGCCACCGCCATGCCAGTGACGGCCGCCTGCTTGTGAAGCGGTCGGGGTCATTGCGGTCAGCGCCAGCACCGCGGCGGAAGCGAGAACGGCCTTGCGGCCGGCAAATCTCGAAAATCTGTCGAACATTGTCTGGACCCTCCTTGGGACCCGAATGGTGCCTGACGACAGGCTCATGCCTTTCAAACACCCACATCCCATGTTGGGTTCCCCAAGCTAAACACAAGCTGAACGGGGTTGCGTGATCGTGACGCAACCGCCGCTCATCCGCCGTTCATGTTGGCGCGGACAAGCTTGTCGCCAGCCGGCGCTCCGAGCGTCACCAAGCCATCACAACACCGGACCGGCGCGACTGATGTTCGAATTCACGACAACCGCTCTTCGCGGCCTGCTCGCCGCTGCAATCTCGCTTGCCTCGCTGACGGCGCGCGATGTCTCGGCGGCCGAAACCCCCGCGCCTTCCATTGCGATCCACTTCACCTTCGACCGCCCGATCGATGCGAGCATGGCGCCGTTCTTTCTTGCCGCAAAGGACGGCAGCTTCGGCGCCGAACGTCTCAACGTCTCCTTCAGCAGCGCGGCCGGATCGCCGGAGGCGCTTGCGCGCGTCGCCAAGGGCGATAGCGAGCTCGGGCTCGTAGACATCAACGAGCTGATCCGCTTCCGCGACAAGGATGCGACACCGGTCAGGGCGGTATTCGTGCTGTTCAACCGCGCGCCCTACGCGATCGTCGCCCGCAGGAGCCGCGGCATCCACCTCCTGCCCGACCTGGACGGCAAGACCGTCGGCGTTGCCGATAGCGATCTGTCGATGCGGCTGTGGCCGGCACTGGCGCAGCAGAACGGCATCGACACGGCTCACGTGAAATTCCACAAGATCAGCGCCGCGGTGCGCGAGCCGATCCTCTCCGCGGGACAGGTCGATGCCGTCGCCGGCTTCAGCTATCTCTCGGCAGTGAACCTGCGCGACCGCGGCGTACCAGGCGGTGATCTCGTCGCGCTTCGCTATGCCGATTATGGTTGCGAGGCCTATGGCTTTGCCGTCGTGGTCAACCCGGCCTTCGCCGCGTCCAAGCCGGACACCGTGAAAGGATTCATCCGCGCATTGATCGCCGGCATCAACGCGACCGTCAAGGACCCCGCGCGTGCGGCGGACGAGGCCGCGAGCCGCATCGACGGCGGCGACCGCGATCTTGAGCTGGAGCGCCTGCGCACCGTCCTCGTCGACAACATCCTGACCGACGAGGTCCGTCGCAACGGCCTCGGCGACATCGACCCGGCGCGCATGGACCGCTCGATCGACCAGATCGGGCAGGATTTCAAATTCCGCAAACGGCCGGTGGCGGGCGACATCTTCGACGGCGGGTTCTTGCCGCCAGTCGCAGGGCGGCTGATCAACTGAGCAAAACCGACAGCTTCCGCTATATCTCACAGGCGATCCCTGATTAGAGTATGCGCTCACTCCGTTCCAGCCGCCCGAGCTCCTCGCCGATGCCCATTCTCCGCCTCTACACCCGCGTTCTCGAGCTGCTCGGCAAAGAGGCACGGCTGGGCTGGCTGCTCGCGGTCGTCAATCTCCTGCTTGCGGGCTCGCAATTCGCCGAGCCGGTGCTGTTCGGCCGGATCGTCGACGTGCTCTCCGGCAAAACGGTCGCAGGCTCCAACTCGGCCTGGCCGTTCCTGGTTGCATGGGTCGCGTTCGGGCTGTTCACCATCGCCTGCAGCGCGCTCGTGGCGTTGCAGGCCGACCGTCTCTCCCACCGCCAGCGGCAGGCGGTCCTGACGGACTATTTCGAGCACATCCTGCAACTGCCGCTGACCTTCCATTCCGGCACCCATTCGGGCCGGCTGATGAAGGTCATGCTCAACGGCACCGATGCATTGTGGCGGCTGTGGCTGGGCTTCTTCCGCGAGCATTTTGCCGCCATCCTCTCGGTCGTGGTGCTGCTGCCGCTGTCGCTCTACCTGAACTGGCGGCTTGCAATCCTGCTGTTCGTGCTCTGCATCGTCTTCACCGCGCTGACCACCTTCGTGGTGCGCAGAACCTTCGGCATGCAGATGGAAGTGGAGGAGCACTACAGCGAGCTCTCCGCGCGCGCGTCCGACGCCCTTGGCAACGTCGCGCTGGTGCAGAGTTTCGTCCGCGTCGAATCCGAGGTGAAGGGCCTGCGCTCCGTCGCCGACCAGTTGCTAGCGGCGCAAATGCCGGTGCTGTCGTGGTGGGCACTCGTCACCGTCATCACGCGCGCCTCCACCACGATCACCGTGCTCGCGATCTTCACTTTCGGCATCGCGCTGCACGACCAGGGGCTGACCTCGGTCGGCGACATCGTGATGTTCGTGAGCTTCGCGACGCTTCTGATCCAGAAGTTGGAGCAGGTCGTGAGCTTCATCAACAACGTGTTCATGGAAGCCCCGCGCCTGCGCGAGTTCTTCAACGTGCTCGATGCGGTGCCTGCGGTGCACGACCGGCACGACGCGATCGATGCGGGTCGGCTCTCCGGCCTCGTCGAATTCAACGACGTCACCTTCTCCTATGACGGCAAGCGGCCGGCGGTCGAGGACCTCTCCTTCACCGCGCTTCCCGGCCAGACCATCGCGCTGGTCGGCGCAACCGGTGCCGGCAAGTCGACCGCGATTGCGCTGCTGCACCGCGCGTTCGATCCGCAGTCCGGCTTCATCAGGATCGACGGCATGGACGTACGCGGGATCACGCTGACATCGTTGCGGCGGAACATCGGCGTGGTCTTTCAGGAGGCGTTGCTGTTCAACCGCTCGATCGCGGAGAATTTGCGCGTCGGCAAGCCGGACGCCACCGAGGCCGAGATGCGCAAGGCGGCGGAGCGCGCGCAGGCGCTCGAATTCATCGAGCGCAGCGGCGGCTTCGAGACCAATGCCGGCGAGCGCGGCCGCATGCTGTCCGGCGGGGAGCGCCAGCGACTGTCTATCGCGCGTGCACTGCTGAAGGATCCGCCGATCCTGATCCTGGACGAGGCGACCAGCGCGCTCGACGCGGTCACCGAGGCCAAGGTGAATACCGCTCTCGACGAAGTGATGAAGGGCCGCACCACCTTCGTGATCGCCCACCGTCTCTCCACCATCCGCAATGCCACGCGGATCCTGGTGTTCGAGAACGGGCGTGTGATCGAGAGCGGAACTTTCGACGAACTCGTGGCCAAAGGCGGCCATTTCGCCGACCTCGCCAGGGCCCAGTTCATGGTTCAGGAGAACGCACGGGCCAGCGTGACAGCGGCCGAGGCTGCCGCGACGGCCGCCAAGTCGCCTTAGCAGGTCGCGTTGGCAAGTCGCCTTGGCAAGTCCCCATAGTACCGTCGAAATTCGGCCCATTTCATTGCGGAATACCCCGCTGATGCCCCTATTCCCGACGCACGAGCCGGTATAGGTTTGCGGCGCCGCAAGCGGCGGCGCTGGATTCAGAACCGAACATCAGATCACGAGAGCCGACCGGAACCGGCGGGTCTCCAAGGACCGGAATCGGATAGTGCACGCTCTTCGCCCGCTGCTTCGTCAATCCCTGTTCAACCTGCTCGCCGCGGCACTCGCATGCGGCGCATTGCTCGCGCCGCGAGCGGCGAGCGCGGAAGCGCTGCTCCTGATCGAGGCCGATAGCGGCAAGGTGTTGCAGGCGGAAAACGCGACCATTCCCTGGTATCCGGCTTCCGTCACCAAGATCATGACCGCCTATGTGACGCTGAAGGCGGTCAAGGACGGCAAGCTCACACTCGACACACTGCTCACGGTGTCGCCGACGGCAGCCTCGCAGTCGCCTTCGAAGATGGGCTTTCGCCCGGGAACGCAGCTTACCGTCGACAACGCACTCAAGATGATGATGGTGAAGTCGGCGAACGATATGGCCGTCGTGCTCGCCGAAGGCGTCGGCGGTTCGATCGACGGTTTCTCGGCGCTGATGAACGACACCGCGCAGAAGCTCGGCATGACGCAGACGAGCTACGTCAATCCGAACGGCCTGCCCGCCGACGGACAGATCACCTCGGCGCGGGATCTCGGCATTCTGGCGCGCTCGTTCCTGCGCGACCTGCCCGAGTACGAGTACTTCGTGCACATTCCGGCAATCCGCTTCGGCAAGCGCGTCACCGGCAATTTCAACAAGCTGATCGGCCGCTATCCCGGCGCCGACGGTTTCAAGACCGGCTTCATCTGCGCCTCCGGCTACAACCTGGTCGCATCGGCCACCCGCAACGGCCGCCGGCTGATCGCCGTCGTGCTGGGCGCCAGCTCCGGGACGGCGCGCGCGGTGAAGGCGGCGCAGCTGCTGGAGCGCGGCTTCTCGCAAGACAATCTCACCTGGCTCCGCCCCTCGCTCGGCACCGTCGACAGGCTGGTGCCGGTCGACGCCTCGCCGCCGAACCTGCGAGACGACATGTGCGGCGGCCATCGCAAGCGGCCGGCCAGCGACGATGACGACGCACTGATCGCGACCAATGGCGGCACGTCCGGATCGGCCTCGACCACCGGCGGCGAAGCCCAGGTCACCTTCTTCACGGCCGGGCTGCAGCCGCCCCTGGTGAAGGCCTCCGAGCTGATGGCCTCGGCCCCGGCGGCGGCCGAGCCCGTGCTGGTCTATACCGGCCCGACCCGCACCGGGACCGCCCTGATCGCCGCGGTCGCGGCCGATGCCGACCAGCAGGCCACGCCAAAGCCGCGTGGCAAGAAGTCGCGCGTCGCCAAAAAGCCCGACGCGGCAGACAAGCCAGCAGACAAGCCGAAGGATACCAAGACGGCGGCGGCGAAGTCCGATGCCAAGCCGGCGGCTGCCGCAAAGCCGGCCGACGGCAAGTCCGCAGCCAAGCCGGCCGGCAACAAGCATGCCGCAGCCAAGCCCGATGCGGTGGCAAAGCCTGCGGTGAGCGGCGAGGCGGCCAAGCCCGCCAAGCCCAAGGCCGCGACCAAGCCCGCCAAGCCGGCCAACAACAGTTAACGGCCGACGCGAGGCGAGACCGCGCCGCGCTTCGCAGTTGCGGCAGCGCCATTTGCGAGGATTCCGGTAGCCACTCCCTGACGTTTGTCTTAAGCCTCGACCGCTTGCCACCCGTTCCGGCAGGCTCGATACTGACGGCAATGAGGCAAGCCCGAGACACAACGGGCTCTGGTCAATGAGGGGAGTTTCCATGGAGCGCATCTGGCTTAAGCAATATCCGCCCGGCGTCCCCGCCGATATCGAGCCGACGCAATATTCATCGCTGGTCGACCTCCTGGAGGAGAGCTTCGCCAAGTTCGCCGACCGCAAGGCGTTCATCTGCATGGACAAGTCGATCAGCTATCGCGACCTCGACCAGATGTCGCTGGCGATGGCGTCCTACCTGCAAGGGCGGGGCCTGCAACGCGGCGCCCGCGTCGCGATCATGATGCCGAACGTGCTGCAATATCCGGTCGCGACCGCGGCCGTGCTGCGCGCCGGTTTCGCGGTGGTCAATGTCAATCCGCTCTACACGCCGCGCGAGCTCGAGCACCAGCTCAAGGATTCCGGCGCCGAAGCCATCATCGTGCTGGAGAATTTCGCCCACACCGTCGAGCAGGTGATCGCGAAGACGCAAGTCAAGCACGTCATCGTCGGCAGCATGGGCGACCTGCTCGGCTTCAAGGGCGTGATCGTCAATCTGGTCGTCCGCCGCGTCAAGAAAATGGTGCCGGCCTGGTCGCTGCCGGGCGCGGTGTCCTTCAACGACGCGATCTCCGCCGGCCGCGGGATGACGTTCAATAAGCCCAAGCTGTCGCCCGGCGACGTCGCCTTCCTGCAATATACCGGCGGCACCACCGGCGTGTCCAAGGGGGCCACCCTGCTTCATCGCAACATCGTCGCCAACGTCTTGCAGAACGACGCTTGGCTGCAGCCGGCGATGGCCGCGCCGCCGCATGTCGATCAACTCATGGTCGTCTGCGCGCTGCCGCTCTATCACATCTTCGCGCTGACGGCCTGCTACCTGCTCGCGGTGCGCGCCGGCGGCTGCAATCTCCTGATCCCCAATCCACGCGACATCCCGGGCTTCATCAAGGAATTGGCGAAGTACCAAGTCAACAACTTCCCGGCCGTGAACACGCTCTACAACGGCTTGATGCATCATCCCGACTTCAAGAAGCTCGACTTCTCCAAGCTGAAGATCTCGAACGGTGGTGGCATGGCGGTGCAGCGCCCCGTCGCCGAGCAGTGGAAGGCGATCACGGGCTGCTCCATCGCCGAAGGCTACGGCCTGTCGGAGACATCTCCGACGCTGACCTGCAACACCACGACCAATCCGGAGTTCAACGGCACCATCGGCATCCCCGTGCCCTCGACCTGGATCTCCATCCGCGACGACGACGGCAACGAGCTGCCGCTCGGCCAGCCCGGCGAGATCTGCGCCAAGGGCCCGCAGGTGATGTCGGGCTACTGGAACAGGCCGGAGGAGACCGCCAAGGTGATGACCGCGGACGGCTATTTCCGCACCGGCGACATCGGCATCATGGACGAAAAGGGTTACACCAAGATCGTCGACCGCAAGAAGGACATGATCCTGGTCTCCGGCTTCAACGTCTATCCGAACGAGGTCGAGGAAGTGATCGCGAGCAACCCGGGGGTGCTCGAATGCGCCGTCATCGGCATTCCCGATTCCAAGTCGGGAGAGGCCGTGAAGGCGTTCGTGGTCAAGAAGGACCCGAACCTCACGGCGGAGGCCCTGGTCAAGTTCTGCCAGGAGCAGCTGACGGGCTACAAGGTGCCCAAGCACATCGAATTCCGCACCGACCTGCCCAAGACCAATGTCGGCAAGATCCTGCGCCGGCAGCTGCGCGACGAGAAGAAGGCGGAGGCGGCGTAAGCGCCTCTTCGGTTCATGACTGATTTCGGCAACATCAGCCCGGCCGGCATCCTCGCCTTCTGGCGCGAGGCCGGCCGCGATGCCTGGTACGAGCGTAACGACGCATTCGACGCGGAGGTCAGGCGCCGCTTTCTTACGCTGTGGCAGAAGGCGGTCGCTGGCGAGCTCTCGTCATGGGAGGCGACCGACGAGGGCGCACTCGCGCTCGTCA
Source organism: Bradyrhizobium sp. WSM471 (assembly GCF_000244915.1). Taxonomy (NCBI): domain Bacteria; kingdom Pseudomonadati; phylum Pseudomonadota; class Alphaproteobacteria; order Hyphomicrobiales; family Nitrobacteraceae; genus Bradyrhizobium; species Bradyrhizobium sp. WSM471. The sequence goes on from NZ_CM001442.1 coordinate 7,345,470, forward strand.
TCGTGCTCGACCAGTTTCCGCGCAACATGTTTCGGGGCACGTCGCAGGCCTTTGCCAGCGACGCGTTGGCGCGCGACGTCGCCCGCCGCGCAATCGAGAGGGGCACGGATCGCAGGATTGATCCCATCCTGGTCGAATTCCTCTATCTGCCCTTCATGCATTCCGAGCACCTGCCCGACCAATTGCACTGCGTCGCGCTGTTTCAGAACACCGAGAATGCCGAAAACCTGAAATACGCGCGGGAGCACGCCGATATCATCCGGCGGTTTGGCCGCTTCCCCCACCGCAACCGCCTGCTCGGCCGCGAGACCACGGCGGACGAGCAGGCCTTCCTCGATGGCGGCGGGTTCGCCGGCTGATGACATCATAGTGAAGGGTCCCGCCCTCACCGCTTCCGGGTCACTATCCTTGCCGGCAATATTGTGCAGGCCCGCCGCAAGGTCTAAAAAGCGGGATCGATTTTCAGGGAGACTGACGATGGCGATCCAGACTGGCGACAAGCTGCCCGAGGCGAAATTCCGCGTGATGACGGCGGAAGGCCCGCAGGTGAAGACCACCGACGATATCTTCAAGGGCAAGAAAGTGGCGCTGTTCGCGGTGCCCGGCGCCTATACCGGGACCTGCCACAAGATGCATCTGCCGAGCATCTTCCTCAACGCCTACGCCATGAAGGACAAGGGCGTCGACACCATCGCCATCGTCTCCGTCAACGACGCCTTCGTCATGAACGCGTGGAAGCGCGACACCGACCAGCGCGACGAAGCCATTTTCCTGGCCGACGGCAATGCCGACTTCGCCAAGGCGATCGGCATGGAGCTCGACGCCTCCGGCAATGGTCTCGGCATCCGCTCCAAGCGCTATTCGATGCTGGTCGAGGACGGCGTGGTCAAGAAGCTGAACCTCGAGGCGATGCCGGGTAAGGTCGAAGTGTCCGGCGGCGATACGCTGCTCGGGCAGCTGTAAGCGGCGACCGCTTTCAGCCACAAACGACACTGTCATGTCCCGCGAAAGCGGGGCATCCAGTATTCCAGAGACAGTTTGTTGAATCGAGAGGCCGCCGCGTACTGGATCGCCCGGTCAAGCCGGGCGATGACGGCGGAGCATGAGGAAGCAGCGCGGATCCGCGCTACTCCGCCACCCGCTGCTGCAACCGCGCCTTCACGATCCCGTCGCGCGCGAGCTGATCGGCGCGTTCGTTCTCGGGATGGCCTGCGTGACCTTTGACCCAGTGCCACCGCACGTCATGGGCCTTCAGCGCGGCGTCGAGGCGCTGCCATAGCTCGACATTCTTCACCGGCTTCTTGTCGGCGGTACGCCAGCCGTTGCGCTTCCAGCCGTGGATCCAGCCGGTGATGCCCTGACGGACATATTGGCTGTCGGTATAGAGATCGACGGTGCACGGCTTCTTCAGCGCTTCCAACGCTGAGATCGCCGCCATCAATTCCATCTGGTTGTTGGTGGTGTGGCGCTCGCCACCGTTCAGTTCTTTTTCCTTGTCGCCGAACTTCAGGATCGCGCCCCAGCCGCCGGGCCCCGGATTTCCCGAGCAGGCGCCGTCGGTGTAGATTGTGACAATCGGGAGCTCGCTCACGCCACCAGCCCCGACGGCGACAGCCCGTAGTCGCGCACGCTGGAAACGCTCTGATGGAAGCGCAGCTTGCGGACATATTCCAACGGATCCTTCGGCTTGACCAGCGCGCCGGGCGGAACGTTGAGCCAGTCGACCAGCCGCGTCAGCAGGAAGCGCATCGCAGCGCCGCGCGCGAGCAGCGGCAGCGCGGCCTCTTCCGCCTCGGACAGCTTTCTCACGCGGCCATAGGCATTGAGGAAGGCCCGCGCCTTGGTGACGTTGAAGGAATGATCCGGCTCGAAGCACCAGGCGTTGAGGCAGATCGCGACATCATAAGCCAGCATATCATTGCAGGCGAAAGTGAAGTCGATGATCCCGGAGAGCTTGTCGCCCAGGAAGAAGACGTTGTCGTTGAACAGGTCGGCGTGGATCACGCCTTCGGGCAGCTGCGTCGGCCAGACCCCGCTCTCGAGGTAGTCGAGCTCGTGGCTCAGGAACGCGCGCAGGCCGGGCTGCACCTCGTCGGCCCGGTGTGACGCGGCATCGAACAGCGGCCGCCAGCCCGGGACCGACAGCGCGTTCGCACGCCTGATCGCGAAATTCGCACCTGCCAGATGCATCCTGGCGAGCCCCTCGCCGACGCCGGCGCAATGGGCCGCGTTCGGCTTGCGCGGCCAGACGCCTTCGAGAAAGGTGATGATCGCGGCCGGCCGGCCCGACAGCTCGCGCAGCGCCTCGCCGTCCGTTCCCTTCACCGGCAGCGGGCAGTTGACGCCGTGCTCGGCCAGATGCGTCATCAGCGCGAGGAAGAACGGCAGATCGTTCTTCGCCACGCGCTTCTCGTAGAGCGTGAGGATGAACGATCCCTTGGTCGTATGCAGCAGGAAGTTGGAATTTTCAACGCCCTCGGCGATGCCCTTGTAGGAGAGCAACCCGCCGAGATCGTATTGGTTGAGGAAGTCCGCAAGCTCGTCGGCGGCAACGTCGGTGTAGACCGCCATGAAGGTCTACTCGGCGGCGGCTTCGGGGCGCACCTGGCGCGGCAGCGGGAAGAACTCGTTCTCTTCCGCAGCCGAGACCGTCTCCACATGCAGTGTGAAGCGCTCGGCGAACGCGTCCATAATCTCCTCGACGATCACTTCCGGTGCCGAGGCGCCCGCGGTGATGCCGAGGCTGGTGATGTTCTCGAACCGCTTCCAGTCGATTTCGGTGGCGCGCTGCGCCAGCACGGCGATCGGGCAGCCCTCACGCTCGGCGACTTCGCGCAGGCGCTGCGAGTTCGACGAGTTCGGCGCACCGACCACGATCAAGGCGTCGACCACCGGCGCCACCTTCTTCACCGCGAGCTGGCGGTTGGTGGTGGCGTAGCAGATGTCTTCCTTGTGCGGCCCGTTGATGTTCGGGAAGCGCTCCTTCAGCAGCGCCACGATCTCCGCGGTGTCGTCGATCGACAACGTGGTCTGGGTCACGAAGGCGAGGTTGTTCGGGTCCTTCGGGGCGATGGTCTTGGCGTCCTCGGCGGTCTCGATCAGGGTCACGGCGCCGGTCGGGAGTTGGCCGAGCGTGCCCACCACCTCCGGATGATGGGAATGGCCGATCAGGAAGATCTCGCGGCCGCGCTTGAAATGGATCGCGGCTTCGCGGTGGACCTTGGTGACCAGCGGGCAGGTCGCATCCAGCGAGAACAAGTTACGGGACGTGGCGTCGGCCGGAACCGATTTCGGCACGCCATGAGCCGAGAACACCACCGGCGCGGTGGTATTTTCCGGGATTTCGGCGAGTTCCTCGACGAAGATCGCGCCCTTCTTCTTCAACCCATCGACGACGTACTTATTGTGCACAATCTCATGGCGAACATAGACGGGGGCACCGTATTTATCGAGCGCCCGTTCCACGGTGTCGATCGCCCGGACCACCCCGGCGCAGAAGCCACGGGGAGAACAAAGCACGATCTTGAGGTCTGGTTTGGCTGACATTGAGCGATCTCGGGACCGAATCACCTCGCCAAATGGGCGGGCAGCGGTCGATGGATGAATAGGGCTTGGGTACGGTCTTACAGGGACTTCAGAGGGAATTGGGCCCCCTTTCGGGCGCTGTCAAGGCACTATCTATAGCAGAACCATTGCGTGGCTACCCCCTCCGGGCTTATATAGCCCGAATTCCCAGTCATCGCTGATGACCACCGGTTTCGCCTCCAAAGGGGTGGGCGAAGCACAAAGGAGATTTGCCATGAGCAACGCACCTCTGATGCCCAAGGCGACCGCCGTCTGGCTGCTCGACAACACCGCGCTGACCTTCGATCAGGTCGCCGATTTCACCAAAATGCACCCCCTCGAGGTGCGCGCGATCGCCGATGGCGACGCCGCCCAGGGCATCAAGGGCATGGATCCCCTTTCCAATGGCCAGCTGACCCGCGAGGAGATCGAGAAGGGCGAGAACAACCCGGACTACCGGCTCCGCCTCCAGGAGAGCAAGGTGGTGCTGCCGCCGCAGCCCAAGCGCAAGGGCCCGCGTTACACCCCGGTCTCGCGCCGCCACGAGCGCCCGAGCGCCATCCTCTGGCTGCTCCGCAACCATCCCGAGCTCAAGGACGCCCAGATCATGCGCCTGGTCGGCACGACCAAGAGCACGATCGCCAGTGTCCGCGATCGCACCCACTGGAACACGTCCCAGCTGACGCCGATTGATCCCGTCACCCTCGGCCTCTGCTCGCAGATCGAGCTCGATTTCGAGGTCGCCCGCGCAGCCAAGGAAAAGCCGATCGACGCAGCCTATGGCGGCGCCACCCTGCTGCCGGCCTCCGAAACCACCAAGAAGGACGAGTACGAACCCGCGGAGAGATCCAGCGACGATCTCAACGTCGATGCCGTGTTCGCCAAGCTGAAGACGCTCGGTGGCAAGAAGCAGGACCAGGAGGAGGAGTAATCCTTCGCTCCCGTTGGTCATTGAATGGGAATGCGAACGCGGCGGGGCCAAACCCGCCGCGTTTTTGTCTGTGGCTCCCGCCAAACTTCAGAACTTATACGTCACACCACCGCCGACCAGCCACGGGTCGATATGCGCGGTGCCGGTCACAGGCAGACCACTGACCGTCGCCGAATAGTCCGGCCGCAACCAGAGCTTCTTGACGTCGACGTTGAGGCCCCAGTGCCGATCGAGCATGTAGTCGAAGCCGAACTGCACCGCGCCACCGAAGGCGTTGCTGACATGCAGGCTCGTGGTGGTGGCGACGATCGCGGGCGGACCGACGATCGCGGCCGGCGTATTGGCGGCCGAGTTGTTGAAGAACACCGTGTAGTTCACGCCGGCACCGATATACGGCTTGAACGCGCCGAAATTGTCGAAGTGATATTGCAGGGTCAGCGTCGGCGGCAGCAGCGTGGTCTTGCCGATCGGCAGATTTGCGAGCGAGCCGGTGCCGCTGATCGAATGCCGGGTCACACCGAGGATCAACTCGGCCGCGATGTTCCTGGTGAAGAAATAGCTGATGTCGAGCTCAGGCACGACCTGGTCGCTGATCGAGAGGCCCGAATTCGGCGACGACAGCGACGGAACGCCGGCGACATTGACGGTTGAGCCGCCCGCATCCGGCAACACGCCAAGCACCCGCAAACGCACCATCCAGGGATTGAATGCTTCTACCGGCGGCGGCGCCTTTTTGTAGAGCGGCAAATCGGCGGCCTGTGCCGAGGCAAAAGCCCCCGCCAGCGCCGCACCCAGCGCCGCGAGCCGCGCCATGTTTCTTATCATTCCGTCCATTGCATTCCCCTTCGGCCATGTGCGCTTCGTTGCGCGACATCAGCGTCAGAGCAGAAAGCCAATGGTGAAGGATTTGATGCCGATCAAATCAGGACAAATGCGATTGCGATTTGGCTGCGGCGTTGCAGATGTGTCGCGGCAGGATAATGCTGCAGCTTACATCATGGCCGGTCCGGATGGTTCAGCATGTATTCGCCGAGGTCGCGCTGGCGGCGGTCGGCGCGGGTGGTCGCAGCGCTGCGCTGGACGTCGCGGTCCTTGCGGCAGGCCACGTATTCGGGCGAACCGGCAGCATAGCCGCGGCTCTGGCAGACCGCGTCGTCATCATCGCCGCCCATCGCCACCGGCGTCTGGTAGCGCGCGGAGCAGGCGGAGAGAATGAGGCCCGCAAATGCAATCGCTAGAAACGGCTTCGAATTCATGGCAGGCCCTTCATCCCTCATGGTGAGGAGCCCGCGTAGCGGGCGTCTCGAACCATGCAGGCCAAGCTGCAGCAGCGGGCCTTTCATCCTTCGAGACGCGCGCCAGGCGCGCTCCTCAGGATGAGGATTGAGCGGAAAAATGCGGCCTATTCAAGCCCCATTGCAAACCTCACACCCGCCCCTTCAGCGCGTCGCCGATCTCGTCGAGCACCTTGGGGTCCTCGATCGTCGCCGGCATGGTCCAAGCTTCACCATCTGCGATCTTCTTGATGGTGCCGCGCAAGATCTTTCCGGAGCGCGTCTTGGGCAGGCGGCCGACGGTGATGGCGAGCTTGAACGCGGCAACGGGGCCGAGCTTGTCGCGCACCAGAGCAATGATCTCCTTCTCGATCTCGGCGGGGGCCCGCTTCACACCCGCCTTGAGCACCAGGAAGCCGCAGGGGACCTCGCCCTTGATTGCGTCCTTGACGCCGAGCACGGCGCATTCGGCGACATCGGCATGCGAAGCCAGGATCTCCTCCATGCCGCCGGTGGAGAGCCGATGGCCGGCGACGTTGATGATGTCGTCGGTGCGGCCCATGACGAAGACATAGCCGTCTTCGTCCTTGTAGCCGGCGTCCGACGTTTTGTAGTAGCCGGGGAATTCGGTGAGATAGGCTTCCTTGAAACGTTCGTCCTGATTCCACAATGTCGGCAGGCAGCCCGGCGGCATCGGAAGCTTGATGACAATCGAGCCCATGGTGTTCGGGCCGACCGGCTTTGCCGCTTCGTCGACCACGTCGACCTGATAGCCCGGCATCGGCACCGTCGGCGAGCCATGCTTCACCGGCAGCTGGCCTAAGCCGACCGGATTGCCGGCGATGCACCAGCCGGTCTCGGTCTGCCACCAATGGTCGATGACCGGCACTTTCAACTGCTGCTCCGCCCATTCCACCGTCGGCGGATCGGCGCGCTCGCCGGCCAGGAACAGCGTACGGAAGGTCGAGAGGTCGTATTGCCGGATGAATTTTCCTTCCGGATCTTCTTTCCGGATCGCGCGGAACGCGGTCGGCGCAGTGAAGAAGGCGACAGCCTGATGCTCGCTGATCACGCGCCAGAACGCGCCGGCATCGGGCGTGCCGACCGGCTTGCCCTCATACATGATCGAGGTCGCGCCGTGCAGCAGCGGGCCGTAGACGATGTAGCTGTGGCCGACCACCCAGCCGATGTCGGAGCCGCACCACCAGACCTCACCCGGCTTGACGCCATAAAGGTTGAACATGGACCATTTCACCGCGACGAGATGGCCGCCATTGTCGCGCACGACGCCCTTGGGAATGCCGGTCGTGCCTGACGTATAGAGGATGTAGAGCGGATCGGTAGCGGCGACGGGCACGCAAGGCGCCTGCTTGCCGTCGTTCATCGCCTTGCGGCGCAGGCCCGCCCAATCATAGTCGCGGCCGGGCGCGAGGGCGCAGACGAGCTGCGGACGTTGCAGCACGATGCAGGCCTTCGGCTTTGCGCCCGCAAGCCTGATCGCCTCGTCGAGCAGCGGCTTGTACTGCACGATCCGGCCGGGCTCGATGCCGCAGCTCGCCGACAGGATCAGCTTTGGCTGCGCATCGTCGATGCGGGTGGCGAGCTCTTTCGCGGCAAAGCCGCCGAACACCACGGAGTGCACCGCGCCGATGCGCGCGCAGGCGAGCATCGCGACGACGGCCTCCGGGACCATCGGCATATAGAGGATGACTCGATCGCCCTTGGCGACACCGAAATCCTGCATGATGGCGGCGAGCGCCTGCACTTCGGCCAGCAGTTCGGCGTAGGTGAATTTGGTGACGCTATTTGCCAGCGGCGAATCATGGATCAGCGCGATCTGGTCGGCGCGGCCGCGTTCGACGTGGCGATCGAGCGCGTTGTAGCAGGTGTTGACCACGCCACCGCTGAACCAGCGGCCGTAGACGCCCAGCGAGGGGTCGAATATCTTTTTCGGTGGCTCGATCCAGTCGATCTCCTTGGCCGCCTCGGCCCAAAAGCCCTCAGGGTCGGACAGCGAGCGCGCATAAACCTCGTGATAGAGGCTCTTTCCGTCGACGTTTCCTTGGACGTTTCCTTGGACGTTCATTCCGGCGCTCCCGTTCCCTTTATTCGCCTAGCCTAGACCTTGTGGCAGGACAAACGTCCCGCCATGACAGGGATCAAGTACCGGCCATGTTTGAGGGGTATTTTCCCGGGAACGGGCCGCGGTTCAAGCTGAAAAGAACAATGCTCAGCTATCCATCGCATTCAGCCGCTGCAGCCGCTCCTGCATGACCTTCTTCAGATCATAGCCCGGGCGGCCGAATCTCGTATTGCGGGTGGCGAGGAAATCGCGCTGGGTGCGACGGAGGTCGCCGGCCGAGCGGGACCCGGCCGACTTCAGCACGCGCTCGTAGGTCTCGGCGATCTGGCGATCGAGCACACCCAGCTGCGGATCGGCACAAATCACCTTCTCGACCTCGCGCTTCGTAGTGGCACAATCGAACGACGGGCCATTGCCGGAATTCGCCGCGAGCGGCCGCAGCGGCTCGCCGCCGAATTTCGCGATCTCCGCGATCATGGCGCGGCGGCCGGCGGCGGCGTTGTCGTTGCCGGGATCGAGCCGCAGCGCGGTCTCGTAGTCGGCCAGGGCCTTCTTGCGCTCGCCCATCTTCTTGTAGAGCACGGCGCGATTGTTGTAGGTCTGCGCGAAATTCGGATCGAGTTTCAGCGCGGCCTCGTAATCGCTCAGAGCCGCGCCAAGCTCGCCCTTCAGGTGGTAGGAGTCGCCGCGGTTGGTGAAGAAATTCGGCCGCGGCGCCAGCCGCAGCGCCTGATCGTAATCGGCAATCGCCTTGTCGTACTCGCCCATCGCGGCCAGCGACAGCCCGCGATTGTCGTAATATTCGGGTACCTTCGGATCGAGCCGGATCGCCTCGCCGTCGTCGAAAACCGCCTTGGCGAGCTGGCCGAGCTTCTTGTAGGCGGCGCCACGATTGGTGTAGCTGCGCGGCCCGTTCGGATCGAGCCGCAACGCCTCGCTGAGATCGCGGATCGCCTTCTCGTTGTCGCCTCCGAGATAATAGGTCACGCCGCGGTCGGACCAGGCCTGTGCATTGTCAGGCTTCAGCTTGATCGCCTGGTCGTAATCGGCGAGCGCACGGTCGAGCCGGCGCTGGTTCGTGTAGACGACGCCGCGCAGCTCGTAGGACTCCGAATTCTGCGGATCGAGCTCGATGGCCTTGCTGAGGTCCGCCGCGGCGCGGTTGAGATCGCCGCCGGCTTCGCGCAAAAGATCGCCGCGCAGGCGCCAGGCTTTTGCATTTTTCCCGTCGAGCGCAATCGCGCGATCGATATCTCGCAGCGCCTGCGTGAGGCCGCCCGAGGTCCGCGCATTGGCGTCGGCGCGCACCAGCAATGCCGCGGCGCGATCGGAGGATGGATTTGAGGCTTGGTCCACAATGGCGCTGCAGGCCGGGATCAGCTCAGCCGGGGCGGCCTTGCTCCCCATCACGCAATCGACGCCGGCCAAGGCAGGGGCGACGAGGACGACGCTCATTGCCGCGCTGAGCAGGAGCGAGCGAAACGAGATTTTTGCCAACGAAAACATTTGCGCGGAAGGATGCGTGCCGCACATGGCATAGGCTCCGGGACATCAGGCTTTCACCATTGTCGCGGCGGGGAAGCGATGGGTTCAAAATTGAGCCAGCCAGGGGCGCACCAGCGCCCTTCTCACGAAAAGTCGTCATGCCCAGGCTTGAGGTTGTGGAGGCCTTAAGGCCTCAATACCCGTCCACTCCGTTCAGCCGCTGCAGCCGCTCCTGCATCGCCTTCTTCAGATCGTAGCCGGGCCGGCCATATCCGGCATTGCGACGGGCGATGAAATCGTCCTGCTCGCGCTGAAACGCCTTCGCTTCGCCCGCATTGCGCGCTTCGCGCAACACGCGCGCGTTGGCGGCAAAGACCTCGCGGTCGAGGTCAGCGAGCTCGCGGTTGGCACAGATTGCCTTCTCTATGGGGCGGCGGGCCCCTCTGCAATTGAAGCTGGGCTTGCCCGCGACCGCCATCTGCGCGCCGATCCGCTCGATCTCGCGCGCCATCGCCTTGTGATTGACTTTGGCCTTCTCGTGGTTCGGATCGATCTTCAATGCCGCGCCGAAATCCTGCACCGCCTTGGGCTTGTCGCCCTTCCTCAGCCAGAGCTCGCCCCGTGCGTTGAAAATATCGGCGAGACCGGAATCGAGCTCCAGGGCGCGGCTGTCGTCGGCGATCGCGCGGTCGACCTGATCATGCCGAGCAAACAGCGCGCCGCGCGCGATCAACGCCTTGATCAGGTCGCCTTTCGCCGTCTTCTCGTTGTCGATCACGGCGGCGCAGGCCGTGACGGCCGTGTCAATATCGTCGGTTGCGGCAGCCGCGAGGCACGGCGCGATGTCGACCTGCGGGACCGCGGCCGGTTCGCCGCCGGTCGCGGCATGAGCCACGACGAACGAGAGCGCGAAGAGCACCGCGGCGCCGGACCATTGAATGAGAAAACGCATGCTCGTCACAGTCGGAAAGTCTTGAGTTAAGGTCCGGGTTGAGGTCTTGCCTTGGGGCCGCACTATCCATCATACGGCCGGATTGGTGCTAGCTTGTGGCGCCGCTCAAATCGGTTTCGGGGATCAAGGTGTCGACATTCGAATGGATCATCGTGCTTCTGCTCGGCGCCGTTGCATTATCGGCGCTGGCGCGGCGGATCAAGGTCCCCTATCCGACCTTTCTCGCGATTGGGGGCGCGCTGATCGCCTTTGTGCCCTCGAGCCCGTCCTGGACGCTGGAGCCCGACCTGGCACTGGCTCTTTTTGTCGCACCGGTCCTGCTCGATGCCGCATTCGACACCTCGCTGCGCGATCTCCGCAACAATTGGGTTCCGGTCTCCACTCTGGTGGTCGCCGCCGTCGGCCTGACCACGGTCGCTGTGGCCTACGCAGCGCACCGGCTGATGCCTGACATGCCCTGGGCCGCCGCGGTTGCGCTCGGCGCCATCGTCGCCCCGCCGGACGCGGCCGCCGCGGTCGCGATCCTGAGCCAGGTGAAACTGCCCTACCGCATGGTCAAGGTCCTGGAAGGCGAAAGCCTGCTCAACGATGCGACCGCGCTTTTGATCTATCGCATCGCCGTTGGCGCGGTCGCCACGGAACATTTGACATGGAATCAGGTCGCGCCGACCATGGCGCTGGCGCTGGTCGGCAGCGTCGTCGCGGGGCTGGTCGCTGGCCGCATCATCCCGCTGTTCATGGAACGCGTGAAGGAAGCGCCGAGCGCGATCATCGTACAGTTCGCCACCACCTTCATGGTCTGGATTGCCGCCGAGCATCTCGGTCTCTCCGGCATCCTCACCATTGTGGTCTACGCCATCACCATCGCTCGCACGGCGGGGGCACGCATGCCTGCGCGGCTGCGGGTACCTTCCTATGCGGTATGGGAGACCATGGTGTTCGTGCTCAACGTGCTCGCCTTCATGCTGATCGGCATGCAGATGCGGCCGATCTGGACGCGGCTGAACGCGGACGTGCGCTGGGAATATTGCGCGGCCGCGGCCTGGATCCTGCTCACCGTGGTCCTGGTCCGGCTGGCCTGGATCACGTTCTACCGGACGACGCTGCGCACGCTGGTGGCGCACGGGATCTATCACCCCAAGGACCCGAAGCAGGTCGCCTCGGCCAAGGGCGGCCTCATCATCTCCTGGTGTGGCATGCGCGGCCTCGTCACGCTCGCCACCGCCTTTGCCTTGCCGGAAAACTTTCCGCATCGTGACTTCATCGTCTTCTCGGCGTTCGCGGTCGTGCTCGGCACGCTGGTCGTGCAGGGCCTGACGCTGCGGCCGCTGATCCTGGCGTTCGGCCTCAAGGACGACGATCCCGTCGGCATCGAGGTCGCGCGCGCCCGCGCCGTCGCCTATCGCGCGGCGCTCGACGCGATCGAGGACGATCCGTCGGAGGAAGCGGAAATCCTGCGGCTCGAATATCGCGCCATCCTGATGCAGGCCGACGACGATCCCCATGGCGGCATCACCAACGGCGAATTGCCGGCCGATCCGCTGCGCCGCCGCGCCATTGAGGCCGCGCGCAAGTCGATCTTCGACCTCCGGGCAACCGAGGTGATCGGCGACGATGCGTTCCACAGGGTTGAGGAGGAGCTCGATCGCGCGGAATTGAGCGCGGGGGGTTAAATCCCCGTCCCCGACAAGAGCCCTGCACAGGTGGCTAGGGCTTTTGAACCAAACGCCGCCTCTCCAGACTCATCCCTCATGACGACCCTGATCGACGACCGTCGTGTGCGCGCGCGAGATGCGTCGCCCGCACGATATTTCTATCTCCACATGGCACTGGCCTGCGCGGCCACCGCCTTTCTCGGCTTCGCACCGACCTATTTTGTGCCGCTCGCCAACCGGACATTGTCCGCAAGCCCCGTCATTCATTTCCACGGCCTGTTGTTCTTCACGTGGTCACTCTATTTCGTGATCCAGACCTGGCTCGCCGCCTCAGGCCGCGTGGTCAATCACCGTGCGCTCGGCATCGCCGGCGTTTCGCTCGCGACCGCGATGACGATCTTCGGCTTCCTCGCCTCCGTCCATGTGATGCAGCATTCCGCGGCGCTCGGACAGAAAGAGGCCGGCATCGCCTTCTCGATCGTGCCGATGAGCGGGATCGCGTTCTTCGCAATGGTGTTCGTGCTCGCGATCATGAACACGCGAAAGCCCGAGATTCACAAACGCCTGATGCTGCTCGCGGCGGTCTCCATCCTCGATGCCGCGATCGCGCGCTGGTTTCTCACTTTCCTCGCGCCTCCGGGACCGCCCGGGCCGCCGCCGGTGCCCGTCACCATAGCGCCTGCGATGGTCGCCTCGCTGCTGCTCGTCGTCGCGATGGTACGCGACTGGCGCACCGAAGGCCGGGTGCACCCGGTCTACATCGCCGGCATACTCGCGATGCTGGCGGTGAAGGTGCTGAACTGGCCGGTCAGCGAGACCGCGGCGTGGCATTCGTTTGCCGGCGGGATTCTGGCGCTGGCGCAGTAATGTCGTCCTGGCGAAAGCCAGGACCCATCACCCCGAATGCGAATTGTTGACAGAGGCTGGAGCCGGCAGCCTTCGCCAAACCGAGCCTTGTGGTAATGGGCCCTGGCTTTCGCCAGGGCGACGAGCAAGGAGCTACGCCCCTGCCTTGCACGTGATCCCGCCGTCCACCACGAGCTCGATCCCCGTCACATATTTCGCTTCGTCCGAGGCCAGGAACAGCGCGGCGTTGGCGACGTCGAAGGCGTCGCCCATGTGGCCCATCGGCACTTGCGCATCGCGCGCGCGCCACATCGCTTCGACGTCGCCCTTGGCGTAACTGGCGGCGAGACCCGCGGAATGCTCCACCATCGGTGTCTTCATCAGACCGGGCAGGATCGCGTTGACGCGGACATGGTGGCGCGCGAATTCGATCGCAGTGGTGCGCGTCATCTGGTTCATCGCCGCCTTGGAGGTGCCGTAGGTGACGTAGGAGATGCCCATGTGGCGGATCGAGGCGATCGACGAGATGTTGATGATGGAGCCGCCGCCCTGCTTCACCATCACGGGGATGACGTGCTTCATGGCGAAGTAGGCGCTCTTGAGATTGACGCTGAAGACGCGGTCCCAGCTCTCCTCGGTCACTTCGACAACGCTGCCCATCTCGGCGATGCCGACATTGTTGTCGAGCACATCGATGCGGCCATAGGCCTTCAGGCACGCCGCGACCATCGCCTCGACCTCGCTCGCGCGAGATACGTCAGCAGTGAAGGCAGTCGCCTTGCCGCCTTCGCCGGTGATGATCTTCGCGGTCTCCTCGGCGGCCGCGCCGTTGCGATCGACGCAAAACACCTGTGCACCCTCGCGCGCAAACGTCACCGCGGTGGCCTTGCCGTTGCCCCAACCCGGCCCGATCGAGCCGGCGCCCACCACCATTGCAACCTTGCCCTCGAGCCGATCCATCGCGTGTCTCCCTTGTTGTTGTTCTTTGTAGCCCGGATGTAGCGCAGCGTAATCCGGGGCCACTGTTCCCGGATTGCGCTGCGCTCCATCCGGGCTACGGATCGTTGCAGACCTTCATCGTGGTGACGTTAGCACCAATGGGATGACCGACAATCTCGGACAACGTCCGACACTTGCCGTCATGGCATAGCCGCCATTCGCCAGCCGCGCCTGAATTGCCCAGTACCACCTCCGGCATCGGCGCGCGCGCGAGCCTCCATTGAAACCAGCCGTCGACGAGCCGCGCCTCAGGCGGCGGCTCCATGCCGGGGCCGGTGCCCTTGACGCGTGCCTGCATCAGTTCGAGCCCGGCGGGGGTGACGCGCCAGTCTTCCTGCCAGTCGACCTTCGCGATCGAATGCGTCCACACCAGCGTGAATGCGGACAGCGCCAGCGCCTTCACGCCTGAGGCTGTGACGAAGCAGAGGCTCACACCGCCTCGACCGGCGCCGGCGGACGCCGCCGCCACTGCCACAGCACGATCGCCGCGGCGAGCAGGAAGCCCGCGGTGTCGCTGAACGGGAAGTCGCCGAGCAGGCACAGCGCGGCGCCGAGCGCGACCACACGTTCGAGGAACATCAGGCGCGTGAACAGGAATCCGATCGCGACCATGCCGAACAGCGCGATGGCCACCAGGGCCTTCAAGGTCGCCAGCGCCACCGCGCCGTAGAAGCCGAGCTTGGCGGCCATGGGATCGCCGGCCTGCAGCATCAGCGCCGGTGAATAGACGAAGATGAAGGGGATGACATAGCCGGCGAGCGCGATGCGCATCGCCTCCCAGCCGATCTTGTCCGGATTCTCCTTCGCGATCGGTGCTGCGGCCAACGCTGCCAGCGCTACCGGCGGCGAGAGGTCGGCCATGATGCCGTAATAGAACGCGAACATGTGGCTCGCGATCAGGGGAACGCCGAGTTTCGCCAGCGCGGGCGCCGCGAGCGCTGCCGTGATGATGTAGGTCGGGATGGTCGGGATGCCGGTGCCGAGCAGGATCGACAGCAGCATGGTCATGATCAGCGCCAGGAACAGGCTCTTCTCCCCGAGGCCGATCACCCAGCCGCCGAAGATGGTGCCGACGCCGGTCTGCGACATCATGCCGATGATGACGCCGACGATGGCGCAGGCCATGCCGACGGTGATGGCGGATTTCGCGCTTTCGGCCAGCGCATCGCGGCAGGCGCGCAGGGCGGAAAACCCGCCGCGCACGAACGCAGTGATCACGATCAGCGCGACGACGACGCCTGCGACCGGCACGATCTGAAGACCGTCGCGCGAGAGCGCGGCGACGACGAGCGCGAGCCCGATCCAGAAGATGTAGCGGATGGCCGTCGAAGGCGCGCCCGTCGTGATGGCGGTGCCGAGGATCAGCCCCACCGTGAGCGCGAGCCCCATGCTGCCGGCATAGAGCGGCGTGAAGCCTTCGAACAGCATGTAGACGAGGGCTGCGAGCGGCAGCACCAGGAACCAACCCTTCACCAGCGCCTTCCAGGCGCTCGGGGTGTCCGACTTCTTCATGCCCGTGAGGCCGTGCTTGCCGGCTTCCAGATGCACCATCCAGAAGGCCGAGGCGAAATAGAGCATCGCGGGAATCGCGGCCGCTTTCACGATCTCCGAATATTGGACGCCGAGCGTCTCCGCCATGATGAAGGCAACCGCGCCCATCACCGGCGGCATGATCTGCCCGCCCATGGAGGCCGTCGCCTCGACGCCGGCCGCGAACGCGCGGCGATAGCCGAACCTGATCATCAGCGGAATCGTGAACTGGCCGACGGTGACGACGTTGGCGACGCCGGAGCCGGAGATCGTGCCCATCATGCCCGAGGCGAACACCGCGACCTTTGCCGGGCCGCCGCGGGTCCTGCCGAATAACCCAAGAGAAACGTCGGTGAAGAGCTGGATCATGCCGGCGCGCTCCAGGAACGAGCCGAACAGGATGAACAGGAAGATGTAGGTCGCCGAGACGTAGATCGGTACACCATAAAAACCTTCGGTACCGAACGACAGATGCGTGACGATCTGGTCGAAATCATAGCCGCGATGGTTGAGCGGCGACGGCAGATACTGGCCGAAGAACCAATAGACGAGACAGGCGCCGCACATCAGCGGGAGCGCCGCGCCCATTAGCCGCCGCGTGCCCTCGAAGATCAGGACGGCGAGCAGCGTGCCGACCACGAGATCGAGGCGCGTCGGATCGCCGTCACGTGCGATCAAATCCGCATAGAAGATCCATTGATAGAGCCCGCACAGAAAGCCCGCGCCGCCGATCAGCCAGCCGATCGCGCGGCCGACATCGCTTTTGGCGGTGAAGTTGCCGATCAGACCGAAGGTGAGGAGAATGAGGAAGCCGACATGGACGCCGCGCACCACCTGGCTCGGCAGATAGTTGAAGGCCGCGACATAAAGCTGGAAGGTCGCGAAGGCGATGCCGATCCAATACGCGAGAGCGCCCCACCAGCCCGGGCCAAAACCTTCCGGAAAACCGTGCTCGAAATTATCGAACTCGACCTTGATGGGCGCTTCGCTGCCCTCTGCCTTCTCGAGCATTTCAACCCATCCCCAATCGTCGAGCGCTTATAGCATTGGCACGGTCCATCCGCGCCGTCATGCCCGGGCTTGTCCCGGGCATCCACGATCTTCCTCGCCTGGCCTTAGAACGTGGATGGCCGGGACAAGCCCGGCCATGACGTCCGATAACGAGGGTCGACCTTACTTGATCAGCCCCTTTTCCTTGTAATAGCGGATCGCGCCGGGGTGCAGCGGAACCGGGCTGCCGGTGGCCGCCGTCTCGAGCTTGATCTCCTTGCCGGCCGCATGCGCGTTGGCGAGCTCGGGCAGCGACTCGTAGACCAGCTTTGTCATTTGATAGGCGAGATCGTCCGACACCGCCGAGCTGGTGACGAGATAGTTGATCACGGCCGCGGTCGGCACGTCCTTGTCCTGCCCGGTATAGGTGTTGGCGGGAATGGTCGCAGCGACGAAGGGCAGGCCGATCTTGTCGACGGTCTCCTTCGGCACCGACACCACCGTGATCGGGCTCGAGGTCGACAGATCCTTCAGCGAGGCCACGCCGAGGCCGGCCGATTGCAGCGTCGCGCCGAGCTGGCGGTTCTTCATGAGATCGACGGATTCGGCAAACGGCAGATACTCGACCTTGCCGAGATCCTTGTAGCTCATGCCGGCTGCCGCCAGGATCGCGCGCGAATTCAGCTCCGTGCCCGATTTCGGCGCGCCGACCGAGAGGCTCTTGCCCTTGAGGTCCGCCAGCGTCTTGATGCCACTCTCGGCGGTCGCGACGATCTGGATGTAATTCGGATAGATCGCGCCGATGGTCCTGAGCTTGTCGAGCTTGGTCTTGAAGCCCGCCTCCTCTTCGCCGTCCCAGGCCGCTTTCAATGAGTCGCCCAGCGTGAACGCCAGCTCGCCGCGACCTTGCTGGAGCAGGATCAGATTCTCGACTGACGCCTTGGTGGCCTGCACCTGCGTCTTCACGTTCGGAATCTTGTCGCCGTAGATCTTCCCGATCGCGACCCCGAGCGGATAGTAGACGCCGGAGGTGCCGCCGGTCAGCACGTTGATGAAGGATTGCGCCTGCGCGCAAGGTGCCGACGCCGCCAGAACAAGAGCCGCGGCCACGCCGAAAATCGTCCGTTTCATGATCTTTCTACTCCCCAAACCGGCCGGGAAGTTGGCCGGATGAGGGGAGCGGGTCAACCCATCCAAAAGTCAAAACAGGACTGCGGTAAATGGCTGTCCTGGCTCGATTTTTGCGGAACCCGGCGGGTGCGGCGAGGTGGCGCAGCCAGATCGGGGCCGCCCCTCACTGGAAGGTCATGTCCAGGCATTTGGAGATGTCGGAGCCGAGGCCGGAGGAGATGATGATGCAGCCGCGGACTTTCTGCGCGCCGACGTCGGCGGCCCAGACCGAGTAGCCACCGGGGCCGAAGAACGAATTGGTGTTCGGAGGCTCGGTCTCGGTGGCGTCGAAATCGTAATGGCCGTCGCTCTCGAAGATGCGCGGCTTCTTGGTGCAGGCACCGTCGGTCTGGACGTTGATGACTTCCTTGTTGTCGCGGGTCAGCGCCAGCGAGACCTGGCAGCGGAAATATTCCGAGGTCTTGGTGTTGAAGAGGTAGGTGTAGGACTTGCAGGTCGCGGTGTTCAGCTTGCCTGGGGCCAGGCCGCGGCTGCACGAAATCCGCTGGTTGTGGCTGAGCTGGTAATCATCGGCCCGGGCGGCCGGCGCAAGCGCCGTCAGCATCAGGCCGGCGGCCCAGCAAGCTTTAATGACGAGGTTCATTCGAATCATCCCCTACCCAATGTTTTTGTCGAATTGCGTTCTAGACGGAAAGCGGAACATAGTCGCGCGGGGACGAAGGGAAAATCACAAACTGCTCGGCAAGACGTGATGCGCTGCGGCGCTTTCGCAAATTGACCTGGAAGCGCCGTTCGTGATTTGTTCAAGCCGGGAGCCTCGATGGGGAGGATAGGGTGATGGCATTTTCGACAAAGACTTTTTTGGTGACGGCCGTGCTCGGCGCGTTCGCGGCGCCCGCATTGGCGCAGACCGCTGCAACACCTTGGGAGCTCAAGCCCGACACCGGCTACGCCTATGACAAGGAGGGCAAGACCTTTTCCTACAAGATGGGCACGAGCAATGCCGGCGAACTTCTGAAGGGTGCCAAAAAGGTGCCGAAGGGCACGTTGTTCTTCCTCGGCCACAACGGTCAGCTCTACATGCGCAGCGGCCCGTACCTGGAAGGCGACGGCAAGTTCAGGTTCGGGTCGGATCAGTAGGGGCGGGACGGCGGGCGACAGCGCCACCACGCACTCGGTGTCATCGTCCGCCTTGTGCGCAATTGCGCACTGGGGCGGACGATCCAGTATTCCAGAGGCAGTTGTGCTTGAACCGAGACGCCGCGGCGTACTGGATGCCCCGCTTGCGCGTGGCATGACAGCTACCGTGAACTAAAACGCCCCGGCCAGTTCCCGCGCGCCGGCATTGTTGCTGTTGCTGTCCATCCTCGTGTCCGTCACCGCCAGCAGCTTCGCCACCGTGTTGTGGCGGATCGCGACCGGGTTGCGCTCGTAGCCGCCGCGCTGGAAGAAGTTCGAGGTCGGCACCTGCTCGCGCATTGCCTGCGGCATCGTCACCATGTCGAGGCCGGTGCCGTCGCCAGTGAGGTTCATCATCTCGAGCTCGGCCGCGCTGAGCGGGCGGGTGTAGCCCTTGGCCCGCGCGAACAGCACCGAGGTGAGCAGCTTGTGGGTCTGCAGCATCGGCCCGATATCGATGTCGAGCACCATGGCATGCATGGCCCAACCCTGCGCGGTGTTGCCGATCTTCTCGTGCTCCGACCAGGAGTCGGGCACCGACTTGGCATGCGCCACCATTTTCTTCAGAACGGTGAGCTTGTGCTCGAGCGACTGACGCGCCGGACCTGAGGTCCGCGCGACCTTGTTAGAGAGCGCGCGGATGAATTCATGGCCTTGCTCGGCCAGCAGCTCGACGCTGTTGGTCGTCAGCAGCTGGTTGTAGCCCATCGCGGTCGAAATGGCGCGCTTGCCGCCATGCTCGATTCCCGCCTGCACGTCGTAACTGCCGGTGCCGCCGGTCTCGAACGCGTAGACCCGCACCGCCTGCTCGCGCGTCAGCCCCGAGGCCAGCGCATAGCGCGCATAGAGGCGCTTGAATTCGACTTCGCTGGACGGCCGCTGCGGCGTGAACTGATAGAGTTCCTGCGCCGCGCGCAGCAGATCGGCGACCACGGGGATCGGCTTTCTCGTCGGACGGTCCGGGCTTTCCTCCGGCTCCGGATTCACCGGCCGTTTCGGGCCGCTATAGAGCGGCGGATGCTCCAGCACGTAATCGTCCAGCGTGATCTGCTGACCGCTGCGCCGCTTGGCGTTGCGACCTTTCCGCTTCTCGGAGATCTGGCTCCAGTAGGCGCCGGCTTCCTGGTCGAAGGCGGCACGTGCCGCCTGATATTCCGCAAGCTTGCGACGATATTCGAGCACGGCCGGTGACGCGCCACCTTGCGCGAAAAACTGCGACAACAGCTGGGCTTTGGCATTGCGGACGGCCGGCGGCAGCGCGTCGGATTCGCCACCGCGCGCGGCAGGCGCGAGCAGGACGAGCGCGAGTGGAACCAGTCTCACGGCATTTCGAATCGATCGATGCATGCTGCCCTCTTAGCAGGCATCCGGTAACTGTCACGTTAACGCGCCGTTTACCTCTTTTTCGCCCATCGCGTCACTTCCAGGCGAATACCGGCTGTTCCAGCTCGGTGACGCGGGTGTGCCGTCCTGCCAGCACTTCGCGGAACTGGTAGATCAGCGCCGCCGTCGGTGCGTGGATCAAGCTCGACTGATGATGGAAGCGGATCACACGGCGCGCGCTCTCGGGGATCCCGACGAAATCGAACGCATCTTCGCGCTCGACCGTCGCGAGCGCGATGCGATGGACGGAGGCGACCTCGTCCGGGTTTGGTTTGATCGCGGCACTATCGGCGGCCCACACCACGACCGGCGTGATCAGATAGCCGGAGCGGGTCGGAAAATCATCGAGCGTGCCGAGCACCTCCGCGCCGGTGAGACGCAGGCCAAGCTCCTCGTCGAGCTCCCGTAGCGCCGCCTCGACCGGCGTCTCACCGGCATCGCAGCGTCCGCCGGGCAAGGCCCATTGACCGCGATGGGCGCGCAGATGCGATGCGCGCAGCGTGAGCAGTAACGCCGTGTCGTCGTTCTCGCTGGCCGCAGTCAGCGCAACTGCCACCGCGGCGCGCTTCAACGCCGCCGGCGCCTCGTCCTCCGGCAGCCGCGTGAAGGCCGCGCAGGCGGCCGCGATATTCCGCCGTGTGACATCGTCGAACGGTCTCATCATGCTTGACTACACCACGTCCGGCCCCGATGAAATGAGATCGCACGACCCGCTCAGGAATGGACGAGGACATGACCAACAAAGCCGCCGCACGGCTGAAAGCAGACGGCTGGACCATCCTGGAGACCACGGGCTTCGTGCACCTGATCGGCCCGTTATGGGAGCGTAAGGTCGACGGCCAGTACGAATTCGCACTCGCGACCGAGGACAAGCACCACAATCGGCGCGGCATGGTCCAGGGCGGCGTGATGATGACGTTCGCGGACCGTACCTGCGGCATGACCGCCCGCTACGTCTCCGGCAAGGAGTTCATGGCGACGGTGCAGCTCGACACTCATTTCGTCGAAGCCGGCCAGATCGGCGATGTCCTGATCTCCCGCCCGCGCGTGGTGCGCTCGACGCGCAGCCTGATCTTCATGAGCACCGAGGTCAGCGTGGACGGCCGCTGCGTAGTGATGGCCAATGGTGTGTTCAAGATTTTGAAGGGGCCGGGGTAGCGGTGCTACGTTCACTGCGCTCCACACATTCCGCCGTCGTCCCGGCGAAGGCCGGGACCCATACTCCGAGGCAAAAATTGCAGCGCGAAGCTGGTAACTCCGAATCTTCGCCAAACCACATCCTGTGGTTATGGGTCCCGGCCTTCGCCGGGACGACGCTGAGGGATTGCCTAGCTGCGCTCGCAATGACGGAGTTAGCTGGATATGCTGGTCGCTCCAGCAAAGCAGAGGACAGCCTATGCAATATCGCCAACTCGGCCGCAGCGGCCTGAAAGTGTCGCCGATCTGCTTGGGCACCATGATGTTCGGCGGGCCGACCGATGAAGCCACCTCAAGGCGGATCATCGCGAAGGCGCACCAGGCCGGCATCAATTTCATCGACACCGCCGACGCCTATTCGAAGGGTGCATCCGAAGAGGTCGTGGGACGCGCCATCGGCAACAACCGTCACGCCTGGGTGCTCGCGACGAAACTTGCGAACCCTATGGGGGACGATCCTAACCGTGTCGGCCTGTCGCGACGCTGGGTGTTGCAGGCGGCGGATGAGAGTCTGAAGCGGCTCGGCACCGACCACATCGACATCTATTATCTGCACAAGGAAGACCATTCGACGCCGCTGGAGGAGACGGTGCGCGCGATGGGCGACCTGATCCGCGCCGGCAAGGTGCGCTATTTCGGCGTCTCGAACTACCGCGCCTGGCGCGTCGCCGAAATCTGCAACATCTGCGACCGGCTCGGCATCGACCGGCCCGCGGTGAGTCAGCCCTATTACAACGCCATGAACCGCATGCCCGAAGTCGAGCACTTTCCGGCCTGCTCCCATTATGGCCTCGGCATCGTGCCTTACAGCCCGCTGGCGCGCGGCGTGCTGACAGGCAAATACAAGCCGGACGCTGCTCCTGACAAGGAGACGCGCGCGGGCCGCAACGACACACGCATGATGCAGACCGAATGGCGGCCGGAATCGCTCCAGCTGGCGCAGGAGATCAAGGCCCACGCCGAGAAAAAGGGCATCACCGCCGGCCAGTTCGCGGTCGCCTGGGTGCTGAACTCCGCCTTTGTCTCCTCGATCGTTGCCGGTCCGCGCACCGAGGAGCAATGGGACGGCTACACCGGCGCGCTCGACTATCGCTTCACCGCGGAGGACGAGGCGCTGATCGACAGACTGGTCGTGCCGGGTCATCCCTCGACGCCGGGCTACAACGACCCGGCCTATCCGATCGAAGGACGCCGCGCGCGGACGGCCTAAGCCGGAGACAGGAATGGCTCTCGAAGATCGCTACGGCCTGCCGCTCTCCACCGCTTCGCCCGAGGCGGCATCCGCTTATCGCGAGGGCGTCGACCTCATGCTCGCGGGCTGGACCGGCACGGCGGAAACGCTGGAGCGTGCGATTGCGGCCGATCCGGATTTTGCGCTGCCCCATATCGCCCGCGCACGCCTGCATGGCTTCTATCAGCAAGGCGATCTGGCGCGGCAGAAGGCGGCCCTCGCGCGCGAGCTCGTGGCGAAACGCGGCACGGAACGCGAGCGTTCGCATGTCGAGACGCTGGCGCTCGCAATCGAGGGCCGGCTGCCGGAGGCGATCGCGGCGACGATGAAGCACGTCGAGGCGTGGCCGCGCGATGCATTGGTGCTGTCGCTGCCGCTCGGCGCCTTCGGCCTATACGCGTTCTCCGGCATGGCCGATCACGACCGCGCGCGGCAGGAGCTATGCGAGCGCGTCGCGCATCACTATGGCGAGGATTGGTGGTTCCTCACTATGTACGGTTGGGCGATGACCGAGAACGGCAATTTCAGTCGCGGCCGCGGCGTCACCGAGCGCGGCTTCAAGCTGCGCCGGCAGAATGCCCATGCCGCGCACGCCGTGCTGCATGCGATGTTCGAGGACGGTTCGATCGAAGCGGCCGACCGGCTCGTCGACGACTGGATCCCCTGTTACGACCGCGCCGGGATCTTGCACGGCCACATCCGCTGGCATCAGGCGCTGGGCGCGCTGGAGCATGGCGATGCCGCGCGGGCGCTCACGATCTATGCCGATGTGCTGCAGCCAAAGGCCACACAGGCGCCGCCGCTCAATGTCATCACCGACGGTGCGTCACTGCTCTGGCGCCTGTCGGCTTACGGCCACGCCGTGCCGAGGACGCTTTGGGTCGAAGCCGATGCCACCGCGCAAAAACTGTTTCCGAAATCGAGCCTGCCCTTCGCCGACGTCCACATGGCGCTGTTCGCGGCTGCGACGCAAAATCGCGAAGCGCTCGCCACACGTCTTGCCGCGATCGAGCAGCGGCTCGCCGATGGCAAGCTGCCGGCCGGTCCCGTGGTACCGGCGGTCTGCCGCGCGCTGGCCGCCTTCGCGGACGAGCAATACGTGGCGTGCGTGCAAATGCTCGCGCCGGTTCTCCGTGAGGTCGTGCGCGTCGGCGGCAGCCACGCCCAGCGCGAGTTGATCGAGGACACTTTTGTCGTTGCCCTGATGCGCAGCGGCGAGCTGCCCCGCGCCCGCGCGCTGCTCGATGCCCGCCTGCACCGCCGCCCATCCTTGCGCGATGCGCGCTGGCAGGCGGCAATGGGGTAGCCCTGCCACGAAAAAAACACCGGCCTGACGGCAAGTGCCGGCCGGGAATGGATTGGGCGATAGGGGCGAATCGCCGTTGGGGTGGCGCGGTGGTATTTCAGACGGATTGGGCTGAACAAACGGGATCGCAACCAATTTGCGGTTCGCTGGTTATCGGACGGAACTTTTCCGTGGTTCCCTGGCATGTGAGCCTTCCGATGCGCCTCTGCGGACCAGTCCTCACCGCCGCCCTCATGACCCTGGCAAGCCCTTGTTTTGCCGAGTCTTCCTTGTCGATTCCCGTGAACAACCCTACGGCCGCCAACTCTTTCGTCGACCTGCTGGCGCTGATGTCCGGCCACTGCAAGACGCTGAAGGTCGCGGGCCGCACCTTTGCCTGCAAGACGGTGGCCTACGCCCATGGTGACAAGGGCCGGGTCAATTTCGCGGTCGCGGTCGACGATCCCGCCGACGAGAATCACGTCGTGTCGTTCTCCGGCGAGAACGGCAAGCGCGCCGACGACAATTCCTATGAGCTGCCGATCGACCGCATGCTGCTCAATTCCAAGGACCGCCCCAAGGTCGACGGGCTCCCGGTCCCGGCCGAGCAGACCTCCACCGGCCTCTGCCGCCAGACCGGCAATTTCGCCGCCAAGAAGGTGACTGACGTCACCTGCTCCGCCACCGACAGCGAGGGCCGCCGCTACGAACTGCTGTTCGTTTCCGACGGCACGCCCGTGAGCGTGCGTCGTATCAGGCAGTCGGCGCCGTCGATCCAGGATCCGTTCAAATAGCGGACCTTCTTCGCTCTGCATGCGGGCGAGGTGAACCGCCACCTGCACGGCACAGCCGGATCAAATCCTTCATTGAAACTTCGGAACCGGCAGGTATGCTCGGATGCGTCCTCATCGAGGAGGCGCCCGTTGCAAACACAGGCCAGGCGCAGAGTCAGCAATGAGGATGGTCATCGCGATCAAACGGCTCCTGATCGCCTGCCTGTTCGCAACCCTGGCACATGAGTGCCCTGCAGCCGACAGTCCGGGGCAGCGCTCTATCCTGGTGCTGGAAGACGCCGACTTTCGTTCGCCATTCTATTCGGAGATCTTTGCAGGTATCCGCACGGCTGCGAAGGAAAATGGACAGATCCACACCGTGATCTACGGCGAAAGCCTCGATCTCGCCCGTTTCCCGGGACCGGACTACGAGGAGAGCCTGGTCGGTCATCTCAAGACCAAATACGCACATCGGTCGATCGGCGTCATCGTCTCGATCGGCGTCGCGTCGGCGAAATTCCTTCAGGTGCGCAAGCACGACATCTGGCCCGCCGCACCCGTGGTTTACGGCTTCGTGCCCGATCTGCCCGAGACTCGCGCGCTGTTCCTGCCCGGCACGACCGCAATCTTTGCCAAGGTGTCTCCGGCGCAGATACTGACTGCGGCACGCGCGGTCGTTCCCGACTTGACTGGCGTCGTCCTCGTTGGCGATGCATGGAAAAATCCGCTGATATATGGCCACTGGAAAAAGGAATTCGCGGCCACGATGCCGGATCTCGAAATCATCGATCTGTCCGGCATGGTGCTGCGGGAGGTGCGCGAACGGGTCGGCTCCTTGCCCCCTCGTTCTGCAATTCTGACCTCGGCGATGTATTCCGACGGCGAAGGCACCCACTATTTGCCGGCCGCGGCGCTTGCGCGTGTCGCCGAGCGCGCGAACCGACCGATCATCATCACCTCCGACACATTTCTCGGGCGAACCGGGGTCGGCGGCTTCCTTCTGCTGCCCGAATCCATCGGACAGGAAGCCGGCCAATTGGCAATGCGGATTCTGGGCGGCGAATCGCCGTCGAACATCCCGCCTGTTGCCGGGGATAACGTGAAGCCGATCTTCGACTGGCGACAGCTCAAGCTCTGGAATGTGGACGAAGCCAATCTGCCTCCGGGAAGCGAGGTGCGTTTCCGAGAACCGAGCTTCTGGGAGCAGTATTACTGGCGCGTCATGATCAGTGTCGGCTTGGTGCTGGTGCAGGCGACGATGATCGTCATCCTCCTGCGCGAGCGCAGGCTGCGATTCCTGGCGGAGGTCGAAGCGCGCCAACGCATGTCGGAGCTTGCCCACATGAATCGCCTTGCCACCGCGGGCGAGATGTCTGTCACAATCGCGCATGAGCTGAGCCAGCCGCTCGCCGCCATTCTGATCAATGCTGAGACCGCCGAGCAGCTGTTGCAGATACCGGCACCCGACCTTGGCGTGATCAGGGATATACTGGGTGACATTCGCCGAGACGATAAGCGCGCCAACGAGATCGTCGTTCAGGTGCGCTCATTTCTGAAGAGGGCCAGCACAGAGCGGAGCGAGCTCGACCTCAACGCGGCGGTCGGCGAGGTGTTTCGGTTCCTTTCCGTGCAGGCCTTGACCTACGACGTTGCGCTCGCGACGGACCGATCGTCCTCGGATATTCGCGTAACTGCCGACAAAGTGCAGCTCCAGCAGGCTATTCTGAACCTGGTCATGAATGCCATCGAAGCGGTGGCCGATCTGCCGGAGGATCGGCGACGCATCGTCGGTCGAACCAGCCTTGCGGGCAATCAGGCCATGATCTCGATCGCAGATGCCGGCGACGGCATCTGCACAGAAAAGATAACCGAAATCTTCAGGCCGTTTTTCACAACCAAGGCGCAGGGGATGGGCATCGGCCTCTCGATCACGCGCACGATCATCGAGGCACATGGCGGGCGCGTCTGGGCCGACAACGCGCCAACAGGAGGCGCGGTCTTTCATATCAGCCTGCCGCTGGCTGTGGCGCGATCGTGAGTCGGGGCCCTCTGCCGCCAGACGTCAGCCATCGGATATGATCGTCACCATACCTCGGAGCGACCCATGACGCGCGACCGCCTGTTTCTGCTGCGTCCTGGGTTCGAGGACCCGACTTTTCCTGGACGCCGCTTCTATTGCTGGCATTGCGCGCTGATCGAGGGCGTGCTGGTCTCGTTTCCGCAGCTCGCCGGCAAACTCGACGTCGAGCGCATCCCGTGGCCACGCCCGCGGCAAGCCGTGATCGCGCTGGCCGGCGAGGAGAACCAGTCGTTGCCGCTGCTCGTGCTGGCGGTTGGAGCGACCTCGCCGCACCAGACCGGCAGCTATCAGGGCCGCGCGTTCATTGCTGACAAGGACGCCATCCTAGCCGCGCTCTCCGAACGCCACGGCTTTCCCGATCCGCATCCGTGAGGGGGAGAGCGCGTAGCCTGCAATCACGTCGCGAAACGAGGGAAAATTGACATTGCGTGTCGTCACTGTCGCCTCGCATAGTCGGCGCTGCAGGTAAGTCTGCAAGTAAGTCTGAAAGCCGCCCCTCATGTCACTCGCGCTTCCCGCCCTCATCGTCGTCGACGTCCAGCGTGCGTTCGACGAATGGGAGGCGGCGGGCAAGCGGCGCAATAACCCGGATGCAGTGGCACGTATTGCCGATCTCCTGACGGCGTTCAGAACCAGCGGCGCGCCGATCTTTCACATTCGTCATGAGGGCACCAAGCCGTCCTCCTCATTTCTGCCAACGAGCTCCGGATATGCCGTCAGGGACGAGGCACGCGAGCGGCCGGGCGAGATCGTGATCGTCAAGCGCGTCAACAGCGCCTTCATCGGCACCGATCTGGAAAGCCGCCTGCGCGCGGGCAACATCGGCACTCTCGTCATTTGCGGCGCCACCACCAATCATTGCGTCGAGACGACGACGCGGATGGCCGGCAATCTCGGCTTCGACGCACGGCTGGTGCGCGACGCAACCTGGACGTTCGAGCGGGTCGGGCCGGATGGTGACAGACATTCTGCCGAGGAGATCCATGCGATGACGCTGTCGAACCTCAACGGCGAATTCGCGCGCATCGTCACCACCGATGACGTGATTGCATCATTCGCGGCAGAGTGATGGCGGAGTTGCGGCCACGCCCGAGATGCGACAATAAATCTCACGAGACGCACGCCGCCGCGCGAATCGGACGCCAATGAAACTGCGTCGTTTCGACGCCCGCACTGGGCGGAACGCGCCGGATGGCCAGGTGTTGTCACACGACATTCAACTGGAGTGATGACATGAAGTATCTCATTGTCGCGATGGCCGTCGGCGCTGCGGCGCTTGCCGGCGGATCGGCGGCGAACGCGGCCAATCATTCAAGCGCGAAACACACCGCGCCAGCCGCCCAGTCAACCGATATCAGCGCGCAGCACAGGCACCACCATCAAGGCCATCGCCATCACTGGCGTCCTCACCACCATTACGGCTATCATCGTCCGCACTACCGGAGCTACGGCTATTATCCGCGGCACCACGGCTATTACGGCGGCGGACCGTACGGATATTACGGCGGCGGCGGTCCGAGCGTGACGTTCGGCTTCGGCGGCAGTCGCTGGTAAGACGAAAGGCCGCAACACGAAAGGCTCGCGCAATGCGGGCCTTTCTTTGCGCGCCAGCCTATCCCCGCAAGATCATCCCCGCCGTCTGCCGACCGCTCGCCAGCGCCGCTTCGACCGTGCCCATGTCGGCTCCGCGATAGAGCGCCTCGCCGGAGAACAGCACCGGACCGTCGGCGCGTGCGAGGATCGTCTGCGCCTCGCGCGTTCGCGGCGTTGCCCAGGAATAGGCGCCGCGGGCGTAGGGATCGTGCGCCCAGTTTGTCGCAACGGCCGCGACGAGCTCGCGCGCGAGGTCCTCACGCGAGAGACCGAAGACGGTCGCAAGCGAATCGAGCCCGGCATCGATCAACGCTTGCGGGTCGAGGCGCGACAGCGCTGCCGTGCGCGGGCCGCCGAACCATCCGGTCAGCACGGGATGCCGGTTCGGATATTGCGTCCACCATACCGGGATGGCCTGGTCGGACAAAAGGAAGCTCATGTCCGCGAGCTCTTCCTTGCGCTCGCGCCACCATGGACGCCTGAAGCGCAGCAGGATTTTTATCACGTTGCCGAAGCCGATGTCGTCGGCCGCCGCCGCCTTTGCGCGCGCGCGGCTCGGCAGCCTGATCTCGCGCAGCAACGGCAACGGAACAGTGAGGATCACGCGATCGCAGCC
The DNA here is from genome assembly GCF_000244915.1 of Bradyrhizobium sp. WSM471. Taxonomy (NCBI): domain Bacteria; kingdom Pseudomonadati; phylum Pseudomonadota; class Alphaproteobacteria; order Hyphomicrobiales; family Nitrobacteraceae; genus Bradyrhizobium; species Bradyrhizobium sp. WSM471. The sequence continues at coordinate 7,374,247 of NZ_CM001442.1, forward strand.
CTGCAGGCGGCCGCCGACACAGCGAACGGCGATCGCGCCGCCCTCCTCCTCGATCGCCGATACCACGCAGCCGAAGCGAAACATCACGCCAAGCTTGCGGCACTCGGCTGCCAGGAAGTCGATCATCCCACCATAGCCGCCCTTGACCCGCGCCTGCGGTGAGTGCCCGCCAGCCATCCATTCCTCGCGCAGCGCCAGCGTGGAGGCGCACTCGGGATCGGCCGCATCGTAGCCCTCGACCATTCGCTCGATCACATGGCGCAGCCGCGCGTGCTCATCCCCGGCAAAATGCCGGCGCAGGAAATCGGCGACCGTGAGGTCGTCGTTCAATTCCCGAACCACGGCGTGCAGCTCAGCCTCATGCGGATCGTGGCGATCCTCGCGCACGATGTCAGCGCCGTCGAAGCCCCATCGCTCGCCCTCGATCTCCTGAAGGGACAGCCCGGCCTCACGCAGCAACGCGCGCGTGACCGGCGCCTCGCCGTGCACGAATTCGGCGCCGCCGTCGGCGCGGTAGGCGAACTCCGAAGCAGGCAGCGGATGGATGCGGCCGCCGCAGCGCTCGCGCGCCTCCAGGATCGTCACGGTCCTGCCCGCGCGCGCCAGCTCGCGCGCCGCCATCAGGCCGGCCGCGCCGGCACCGACGATGACGATATGCTCTGATGTTGCCGACATCTCGTTGCTGCTACTTGCCCACGGCCTGCGGATCGTTCTGGATCAGATAGCGCAGCAGCAGGACGCCGCCGCCGAGATCCCGCGTGCTCTCCAGCCTCATCGCGCTCAGCGGTGCACGCCGGTCGCCGTCGGAGTCCGTGGAATCGAACACGAAGGGCGCGCCCTTGGCGCCGTCGATCGCGGGACTGAGGATCAGGTTGAACTCGTCGATCAGGCCGGCACGCAGGAACGCGCCGTTGGCGACGCCCCCGCCCTCCACCAGCAGGCGCTTCACGCCGAGTTCGCGATTGAGAATGTCCAGCGTCAGCGCGAGGTCGATCTCGGAGTTGCCGGCAAAGATATAGGACACGCCCTCGCCGCGGAGCCCCGCGAGATGCGAATCGGGGACACTCTCGGTCAGCACGACGACGATCGGATCGCCGCCGATATCGGAGCGGCCCCAGCCGATCTTGCCCTTCGCATCGAGCACGACGCCATAGGTTTTCGCGTCGCGTCGCGCGAACCAGTTTTCACGCGGAAAGTTCGCGTCGGCCGTCGTGGGATAGGGCTCGCCCTTGGCGAACTCCGAGCCGGTGACGCGGCCGATCACCCAGGCATCGCCGCCGAGCTCGTCGTGGATCTTCTCGAACCAGTCCGTCCCTGCCCCCTTCGGGCGCCAGCGGCTCGGATGGGTGCGGCCGTCCAGACTCGAATGCATCAGGCAAATGACGTAAGGCTTCATGCGCATCTCCGGGCCGCGCTCAGGCTGCCGGCTCGTTGTCCTTCTCGCTCCCCGTGGCGCGATCGTTCAGGATCAACGCGAGGGGATTGAGCTTTGGCGGCGCGACGAGTTTCAGCGTGTTGGTGTCGCGATGGTTGAACGGCGCGCCGCGCACGAACAACTCGGTCTGGATCAGATAGGTCCAACTGCCGTCGTCGTTGAAGGTGATGTCGCAGCGGTAAGCATCGGTGCGGAACGCTTGTTCCAGAAAATCAGTCGAGCAGATCCCGTAAGCTGTGTCGCCGCGCTTGGCGGTCACGGAGATCTCCTTGTCGTCCGGCCCGGCCTTGCCCGATGCCAGCAGCACCTGCCCGCGCGGGATCGCCAGCGTCTGCATGATCAACCCGGTCGCGGGCTCCCACAACCAGTAGCCGACCTGGTCGTGGAAGGTGATGTCTTCCTCGGGCGTGTTGATGTGGACGTGATAGCGCAGCCCATAGAGCAGCTGCGGCCCGTTGGCTTGCGGATCGATCGGGTCCATCCGGATGCGCTCGATGAAGGTCCGCCGCTCCGGCCCCTCCGCCTTCGGATTGATGTCGATACCTTTGTCGGCCTGCCAGCTGCCGGCGAGACGGCGGAGCGGGCCGAGATTGGCAAGGCCGTCGGGGGAGACGTCCTCGGGCTCGGTGAAGATATCGGCGGGAAGGGGGAGCATGGGTGTCCTTGCGTCATTGCAAGGCAGCAATAGCATGAGAGCGCGGGCGTGGCTCGCTCTCAAGGCTCACAATCGCGAATGGACATCCGCGCCACGCGCAGACGATCCATGACGCGAAGCGGAGCCGAACCTCCTCAGTTCGGCTCCGCCGCCAGGGCGCTTAGTGGCGGTGGTCGCGGACCTCAGGTTGATTGCGGTGGTCCCGGGCGATGGTCATTGCGTTCGAGGGTGTCACCACGTTCGCCAATGCGATCGCTGCGAGAGCCACGAGGATGGAGTTGCGCATCAGTGTTTCCTTTGTCTGGTGGACCACTGCGCCCGGTGATGATCGATGCGCTAACGGTCGAGCCATCGTCCGATCGGAGGAGATGTGGAGCGGCGATCATGCTTCGGCTACACCCGGTTGCGACATCGCCGTGCCGCTGAAGTCGCACAGCAGCAACGCAGTCGAGAGGATAACGACACGCAACGAAGCGTGACGACAACGTCATGACCATGTCTTTCCAGATGTGAGCAGGGCGATTGCATGTGAAGAAAGATATGGCTGGAAGCTCGAATGCGGCCATCCTTCGAGGCGCGGGCGGCCGGACCTCTGCGCGGACGGCGCCGGAACCTGTCGAAATGATCATTCCGCGGTGATCCAGGACCTATCCTCGTTCGTTCCCAGACCCACAGATCGCTTGTCGAGGCGCTATGATCGCTGCTATCCGAGCTTTAGATGCGCCAATCCGGGTGAAGGCTGGTTTTCCCCGGAGGACTGAAGCGCGGCTGTCGACTGGCACGAGCAAAGGGCCGAACACAAAAGTGGACTGGGCTGATCTGATCGGACGCGTCGCCTCGGCCGGAGACCGGGAGGCCTTCAAGCGCCTGTTCGAGCATTTCGCGCCACGCATCAAGGGACTGATGCTGAAGGCCGGGTGCAGTTCAGACGAGGCGGAGGAGATTGCTCAAAATACCCTGATCGCCGTCTGGCGGAAGGCAGGCCAGTTCGATCCTGCGACGGCCGGGGCCGCGGCATGGATATTCACCATCGCACGTAATCTGCGCATCGATTTGTTCCGCAGCAGAGCGCGGGCAGACCGCCTGCGGGGCACCTCTGAGCTTCCCGAGACGCCGGATCCCGCGGAACCCGCGGACGCTGTCATGTCTCGCGTGCAGGACGCCGCGCGGATCAATTCGGCCGTCAAGCAGCTCTCGATGGAGCAATCCATGGTGGTGAGGTTGTCGTTCATCGAGGAGAAGCCGCACCCGGAAATCGCGAGCCTGCTCGGCATTCCGCTTGGAACGGTGAAGTCGCGGATCAGGCTGGCGATGAACCGCCTGAGAGACATATTGGACGAAGAAGCATGACCATCAGCCATCATCCGCCGGAAGATCTTCTGGCCGACTTTGCGGCCGGCAGATTGGAAGAAGCCCATCAATTGGTGGTGGGGGTGCATGTTGCGGGTTGCGCACGGTGCGGCCGGTTCGTGCAGGCCATCGAGCAACTTGGCGGCTTGGCGCTTGAAGATGTCGAGCCGGTGCCGGTCGCATCGGATGCGTTCGAGCAGGTGATGTCGCGCATTCACGACGCTCCTGAAGAGCGAGCGGTGCGGACTGCCCACGTCGCTCGCGGCAGCGAGCAGGATGTTCCGGCGGCACTGCGAAACTACCGCATCGGCAAGCGCAGGCGCATCGCTCCGGGTCTGAGCATGCGACCGATCGAGCTGTCCGGTTCGGGGACGGCGCGGGCATTTCTGCTTCGCTCCGCGCCGGGGAGCCGCATGCTCGAGCACACGCACACCGGAACCGAACTGACCCTCGTGCTCGAGGGCAGCTTCAGCCACGAGGGCGGCCGGTTTGGTCCGGGTGATTTCGACTATGGCGACGACGAGATCGATCATCGGCCTGTGGTGGGCGACGAGGGCCCATGTGTTTGCCTTGTCGCAATGACGGGCGACCTGCGCATGAACGGCCTGCTCGGCAGGCTGATCGGGCCATTCGTGCGGCTTTGATCCGCTCGCCTCCTTCTTCCGCCGGGTGATCCGAACGCGAGCCCGGAGCGTTTCGAAGGAAACGCAAGGGGAGACAGGTCATGGCCGGCTTAAGCCTGACACGACAGGCGCAGAGCGAAACATTGCCCGAACTGCTGGCATGCGTTTCGGCGGGCGACACCCGGGCCTTCGCAGCGCTTCATATGCTGACGCGGAGCAGGCTGCGCAGGACTGCGCTCGCCGTCGGAACTCCGCCCCACGACATCGAGGACATTCTTCAGGAAACCTATCTGAAGATCTGGCGCAACGCGGGTCGGTTCGACGGCGACCGCGCTTCGGCGATGACCTGGATGTCCGCCATCGCGCGGAATACCGCCATCGACCATCTGCGGGTCAGAAGACTGCCGACTCACGAGCTGGACGAGGCGCTTCTGGTTCCGACAATTGCTGATCAGCCGTCGATCGACGATTTCGACTACGCCCGCGCCGAACCGATCGCACGCAGCGTGCTGGCTCGCTTGCCGGAAGACCGCCGCAGGCTGGTGGCGCTGGCCTATCTCGAGGGCGAGAGCCGCGCGAGCTTGTCGCGGCGCTTCGGTGTGCCCGTCGGCACCATCAAGACCTGGCTGCACCGAACTCTTCTGGCGGTACGCAAGGACTGTCTTGCCGCATCGGCTGCAGCCTGAAGCAGGCGAGGACCCCGCGCGTGGCCGCAGAGATCATCGAATTCCCCAACCGTGGATACCAGGACCCGCTCGTAACCTCCGTTGCGAGGCTCGAGCAGATGGTAAAAGAGGTCGACCGTCTGGCAGCCGAGCAGCCCGCGGACGGGCTCGGTCAACTGCTCGTCGTCATGGAGCGCTTCGGTGATCGACTGGTCGATCTTGCGCACCTCGTGCTTGACGACGATGCCAAGCGGAATGTCCAGATCGCGTTCACGTCGCTCTCCGACAAGATCGCGGCGACCAGAGACGCCTTTGACGACGGAGCGACGGATCTCTGAATTCGGCGCCACGCTCCCCCGTTCGACGCCATGAGGTCAGCTCTGCGGCCGATCCTAATTGAAACGGAGCAACGAGATGTTCAGCAAGGTCGCAAAACCCACCCAGCCGGCATAGGGAATGAAAAGCGTCGCTGCCAGCCGATCGTTCGCCCATTGACGCCAGACAAAGGCAAGGATCACGGCGAACAGCGCAACAATGACGCCGAGCGCCACGTCCATGCGATGAAGCGAAAAAAAGATGGGAGACCATGCAAAGTTCAGGATCATCTGCAGGCTCCATAATCGCATCGCCGTTCCGCGCGGCTCCGCCTCGAAGGTGCGGAATCCCGCAACGGCGATCATGAGGAACAGAGCCGTCCAGACCGGTGCGAAGGCCGCATCCGGCGGATTGAAGGATGGCTTGTTGAGCGCCGCGTACCACGCTCCCGGACGGTTCAGGACCCCGATCAAAATCCCCGCAGCAGGAACCAGAAACAGGAAAGCGGCGCATCGGTACCATCTGCCGCGCTTACGGTCGCCATCTTGCTGCAGCGCTCCGTCGTGTGTCCCATCCATGATCAATGCGCCATCCTTTGAGCGACGAGAAATCCCGTCCAGGCGCTGACACCGGCGAGGAAGGATCCCCAGCACACGTCGGCAAGAGTGAGCCCCGTCGACCAATTCCTCAGCGTGGCCTGGTTGGTCAGATCGTAGGTGGCATAAGTGAAGCAGCCCAACATCACGCCGGACGTGAAGGCCCGCAGAGCGCCGCCATCTTGCTGAGCCGGCAGCACCGCGAACCAGATCAGGCCGACGGGATACGCCAGATAAAACACTGCGGCGGCGGCGAGGTCCGGCTCCGAGCGCAACATGTCGCCCAGCACCGGGCGGTAAAGTCTCTCAACCATGGCCTTGAGCCAGATCATGTCGAGCGCAACGAAGGTCGCAGCCACCGACAGATATGTAAAAAGCAGGCTCATGTCCGGTCTCCCCTCCGGTGCTGTCGAAACCGGTTTGACAAAGGCAGCGCCTGTAAACGACGTGAGCCCTTCGCTGGATCACGCTGCGTCCCCGTTCCGCTTGCCGCGCAACCCTGTCAGGCCCTTGAACCTGATCGTGCGGCGCCGGAACTCCGATCATTGCGGCGCCTTCTTGGGCGGCCGTGGAAAGAAAGCGCTGGTGCGTGACTGATAGTCCCGATACCGGCGGCCACGGGATCGAAGCATCTGGGCTTCGAGCGGAGGTATTCCGGTCACGTGCACGAGTATCCAGTACATGATCGCCGGCGCGATCAGGCTCGCCCAGCCCCATGCGTAGCCCGGCGACAGCGCGATGACCGGGTAGGCGAGCCACCCGAGCCATTCGAAGAAATAATTCGGATGACGCGACCAGCGCCAAAGCCCGACATCGCAAACCAGGCCCGCGTTTGCCTTGTCCCGCTTGAAGCCTCGCAATTGCTCGTCGGCGATCGCCTCGCCCGCAACGGCCGCAAGCATGATGGCGGCGCCGACATAGTCCTGAACTCCCAGGGCTGCCCGTGGAGCGTGTGCAGCGAGGAAGACCGCAAATGGCAGCGGCACCGAGACGAAGGCCTGCGACTGCAGGAACGCGAACATGCGACGCGGCGCCTGTGAGCCCCATTCCCGCGCATAGCTTGCATATCGCGGATCGTCGATACCCGCCGCGGCGCGGCGGGCGATATGCGTCCCGAGCCTCGCCGACCAAAGCAGCACGAGCCCGCCCACGAGCATCTGGCGCACTGGCAGCGCCTCGGCGAACGGCAAAAGGGCCGCCACTGCCCCGACGATACCGATGGAGTAGGTCCAGATCGTATCGACCCACCCGGAATTGCCGGTTCGCTGCTGAACGATCCAGGCCAGCCCCATCAATAGCGAAAGGGCAAGCGCGATGCCGGCGACGATCAGTATTTGGCTGAAATCCATGCCTCACCATACGCAAACTCGGATCCTTACGTCCGCCCCGTGCCCCGGTTTCGCGGGTGATCCACGCTGTCCGCTGGAACGTTTCCTCAAGCGCATGTGGTCGGGTCAGCTATGAGAGCTGTCCTGAGCCGGGCGACGGACGACATTGGCCCGAATCCGGATGTTCCGGCCGTCGCTGGTGGTATTAGGGGGCGACAAAGCATGCGTTTGGCGGTGATCGGGACGGGAATTGCCGGCAATGCCGCCGCATGGCTCCTGTCCGAACGTCATGCCGTGACCGTCTACGAGCGCGAATTGCGACCGGGTGGACACAGTCATACAGTGCGGGTTGACTACGATGGCGAAGAGATCGACGTCGACATCGGCTTCATCGTGTTCAACGAGCCGAACTACCCGGAATTGACGTCTCTGTTCGCGCACCTGGGTGTGAAGACCGAGGAGACATGCATGAGCTTCGCGATGTCGGCCGACCATGGTCGATTTGAGTGGCGGGGCGGCGGCGAGACCTTCCTGCAGGTCGCCTCCGGCCTGTTTGCCCAGCCGCGTAACCTCTTCTCCCCGTCGTATTTTCGCATGCTGGCCGAGGTCCGCCGCTTCAACAAGGAAAGCGTCTCCGACTTGCGGACTGGCCAACTCCAGAACCTCACACTCGGCGAATATCTGCGCAAGTCAGCGTTCAGCCCGCGCCTGTTCAGCGATTATCTGGGACCGATGGGGGCCGCCATCTGGTCGTCCCCCTCGGCCGAGATCCTCGCCTTTCCCGCCGAAAACTTCATCGCCTTTTTCGACAATCACCGGCTGTTGCATCTGGATCGGCCGCTCTGGCGGACCGTCCGGGGTGGCAGCCGGCGCTATGTCGAGAAGCTCACGGCCAGGTTCAAGGCCAGCATCCGGCTCGGCTGCGCGGTGACGTCGATCCATCGAACCGAGCACGGCGTGACGATCGGCGACAGTCACGGCCATCAGGACTCCTACGACGCTGTCGTGATGGCCTGTCACAGCGATCAGGCTCTGGCGATGCTGTCGGATGCCGACCCACGCGAGAGATCCATTCTCGGCGCAATCCGTTACGCTCCAAACACGGCCTATCTGCACCGCGACATCAGCCTCATGCCGAAACGCCGCAATGCATGGGCATCCTGGAACTTCTTGCGCTGGCGACGCGAAGCGCCTGCCCAGAACGACGTCGCGGTGACTTACTGGATGAACCGGCTGCAGGGCATCGACGACAGAAAGCCGCTATTCGTCAGCCTCAATCCCCCTTGCGAGCCGGCGCCTCATCTCACTTTCGGCAAGTTCACTTTCGCGCATCCACAATATGACGCAAGCGCGTTCGCCGCGCAGAGGAAGCTCCCCGAAATCCAGGGACGCCGCCGTACCTGGTTTTGCGGCGCGTGGACCGGCTACGGATTCCATGAGGACGGCTTGCGCTCCGGCATCGCCGTCGCCGAGGCACTTGGCAGTGCGGTGCCGTGGCGACGGTCCGGCGCGTTGCTGGCGCAGGCTGCCGAGTAGAACATGTTGCAACCGGGCGCTCCAGAACGAACAGCGACGTCATCTGCAGCCGCGCTCTACCTGGGCCGGGTGATGCACGCACGTATGCGGCCCGTGCACCACAGGTTCGCTTACCGGGTCATGAGCCTGCTCATCGACCTAGACCGGCTTGATGAAGCGGATCGCCAGTCTCGCCTGTTCGGCGTCAATCGCGCGTCAGTGTTCAGCTTTCACGAATCCGATCACGGCAAACGTGACGGCGGCGCGTCCTTGAGCAACCATGTGCGACGCCTGGCCGAACAGCACGATGTCGACCTCTCAGGAGGGCGCATCCTCCTTTTGTGCTATCCGCGGCTCTTCGGCTACGTGTTCAATCCGCTTTCGATCTACTTCTGCTATGGCAGCAGCGGCAATCTTGCGCTGCTGATCTACGAGGTCCGCAACACTTTTGGCGAAATCCATTCCTACATCCTTCCGGTCGAGGACGCTGCTGCCGGCGGTGCCATACGACAATGCCAGGCGAAGGAGTTCTACGTCTCGCCATTCATGGAGATGCAAACGCAGTACCGCTTCAGCATTGCTCCGCCCGACCAGCAAGTGAAGGTCAGAATCGTGCAGAGCGATGAGCACGGTGCTATATTTACAGCTGCATTCTCCGGACAACGTCGCCCGCTGACCAGCCGCTCGCTGTTGGCGACGCTCGTCACTCTGCCACTTCTCACCTTCAAGGTCGTCGCGGCCATTCATTGGGAAGCGATCCGGCTTTGGCTGAAAAATGTTCCTTTCGTTCCCCGTCCGAACCAACCCTGAATGTGAAGCCATGGACCTCGCAGCCACTCACCAGACTGCTCGCTTCGATGACGTTCCCTTGCTCGCGCGGCTCGCGCTGCGGCTTGCGTCGCGGCTCAAGCTCGGCACCGTGGATGTTCGCCTTCCCGACGGCAGAACGGTGGTGTTGCGGGGAACGCATCCGGGGCCGTCGGCGACCATCGAGCTCAACAGTTACGCCTTCGCGCGAAGCCTGGTGCTGGGCGGCGATATCGGCATGGCCGAGGCTTACGTTCGAGGCGATTGGAGCACGCCGGATCTCTCCCAGCTGCTTTACGTGTTCTGTCTGAACGACGATCTGGTCGATAGCGCCTTCGCCGGCAATGCACTGGTCCGGCTTTGCCGGCGCGCGCTGCATCGGTTGCGCCGAAACACGCGACTGGGATCGCGGCTGAATATCCACGCCCATTATGATCTTGGCAACGCGTTCTTTGCGGCCTGGCTCGATCCGAGCATGACCTACTCGTCGGCATTGTTCTCGCCCGAGGCGACCGACCTGCTCGCCGCTCAACGGCACAAATATGCCCAACTCGCGCAGGCGATCGAGCTACGGCCCGGCCATACCCTGCTCGAGATCGGCTGCGGCTGGGGCGGCTTTGCCGAATATGCCGCCAAGACTTGCGGCGCCAAGGTCTTGGCGCTCACCATCAGCAAGGAGCAACACGCATTCGCCAGCCGGCGAATCCACGAAGCCGGGCTCGGCGACAATGTCGAGGTCCGGTTGCAGGATTATCGCGATCAGGACGGGCAGTTCGACCGTATCGCCTCGATCGAGATGATCGAGGCCGTCGGCGAGCCGTTCTGGCCGACGTACTTCAATCAACTGCACCAGCGGCTCAAGCCGGGCGGTCTTGCCGGAATCCAGGCGATCACCGTCCGTGACGAGCTCTTTGACAGCTACCGGCGGCGCGTGGACTTCATCCAGAGATACATTTTTCCGGGCGGGATGCTGCCTTCGCCGAATGTCTTGCGCGCGCTCGGCGAACGCGTGCAGATGCCTCTCATCCGCGAGCGGGTCTTTGGACAGGACTACGCCAAGACGCTCGCGGTCTGGCGAGCGAGTTTCGGCCATGCCTGGACGGACCTGACCTCACTCGGGTTCGACGAGCCGTTCCGGCGGCTGTGGGAATATTACCTCTGCTACTGCGAGGCAGGTTTCAGGGCCGAAAAGATCGACGTCCGACAGCTGGTCTTCGCGCGCCGGAGCTGACGTCGCTGACGTTTCCGGCGTGAACGAACCCTCAAGCCGCTTCCGACGTTGATCGCGCACGCTGTTCGAGCACGCCGATCGTCGAGACCAAATTGTCGCGTCTGGCGCGAAGATTAAGCGCAAGAAGCGGATATGTCGGCTGAAGCACGTCAAACACCCCGGCTCTAGCCTCTTCCTCGAGAATGTCGGTGTTGATGAGCCGAACGCGCCACCACAAATCGGCGACCAACGCATCGAGCCGGAGTTCGCCGGCAGCACCAGAACGGGACATTTCTTGCATCACTTGCCTCAACCTGAAACGGCCTCTCTTCCAAGGCCAGACTTTGGTCCTGGCTGAGCAAGCAGAGTGCCAGCAATGGCGCGATCTGGTCCGCAATGGATTGCTGCGCGAGCCAGCTGGTCAAGGCTTGGCGCTCAAGGCCTGGCGCTGGAGAAGATGTTGCCCGTGGAGAGCGAAAATGGTGCCCAGGGGCGGAATCGAACCACCGACACTGCGATTTTCAGTCGCATGCTCTACCAACTGAGCTACCTGGGCGTGCTCCAAAGAGGGGCCAAAGCCCATCGAGCGGGCGGTTTATAGTGGGCTGAAGGCTGCCTGTCCACCCGGCTTCGCCAAGTGGCTTCGCCGGGCGCGGCCCGGCTGTGAACAAAACTGCTGCGGGAGCACAGTTCGGGCGTTTTCTTCAATTAACCAATTGATGAACCAGAATTATTCCTCCCCGTCTGCCTCGTCATCCCGGCCGGGAATGACGTAGGAGCCTTTCAGCCAGCGGTTCAGATCGACGTCGCGGCAGCGAGACGAGCAGAACGGGCGGGCGGCCTCGGACTGCGGCTTGTCGCAGATCGGGCAGGTTTTGAGGGGGCTTGCGGGCTTTTTCACCTGGTCGTCCATGAGGTGCTCAGCTTACACGAGGTGAGAGAGTTCAAGAGCCTGTCGCAAAAGAGGTTCCTCCGGCGGAAGCGCAGGCGTCCCGGCCAGATTCCCGCGGGCTAATTCTACTGTGCATGGGGTTGTTTTCGCGATTTTTGCAGGAGCGGCTTGTCGGCTCAGACGGCGGTGGCGTTGAGCCAGCCGAAGCGGATCGGGAAACCTTCGCCGCCGAGCAGCGTGGTGGTCTCGTAGAGCGGCAGGCCGACGACGTTGGTGTAGGACCCCACCATCTTGACCACGAACGAGCCGGCGATGCCCTGCACGGCGTAGCCGCCGGCTTTGCCGCGCCATTCGCCGGAGCCGATATAGGCCTGGATGTCGTCCTCCGAGAGGCGCTTGAAGCGGACACGGGTCTCGACCAGGCGCTGGCGGAAGGCCTCGCGCGGCGTCACCAGAGTGATCGCGGTGTAGACGCGGTGGTTGCGGCCCGACAGCAGCCGCAGGCACTGCGCGGCCTCGTCGACGAGGTTGGCCTTGGGCAGGATGCGGCGGCCGACCGCCACCACCGTGTCGGCGGAGAGGATGAAGGCGCCACGCAGCTCGTCGTCGAGCTGCACCGATTTGAGTGCCGCATCCGCCTTGGCCCGCGCGAGCCGGTTGGCGCAGGCGCGCGGCAGCTCGCCCCGCTTCGGCGTCTCGTCGACGTCGGCGGGCCGGAGCGCGTCCGGCTCGATGCCGGCCTGGTTGAGCAGCGACAGGCGCCGCGGCGAACCGGAGGCGAGAACGAATTTGGGGCGGCCGAGCATCAGGTGATTTGGGGAATGAAGCAGGGGGTGAATTGCGCGCGGAACCTATCGGACGGAGGCTGATTTCACAACCCGGGAACCCGGACTTTACTGATTCGACGGGTACAGGATGCGTGTGCCTGCAGTCTGTGACGCGGGTGTTACGGGCGCCGAATGCTACCCGTTCGCCGCGCCCACCTTCGAAAATCGCCGGCGGATGCGCAGCAGAAGCTGGTCGCAGACGTCGCGATAGGCAGCCAACTTCTGGTCGCGGCTGCCTTCCATGGTGGTGGGATCCTGCGTCGGCCAATACTCGACGTCGGCGGCGAGCGTGCGGGTCAGCTCCAGCGCCTTGTGATGCGCCTCCGGCGAGAGCGTGATGATCAGGTCGAAATTCAGCCCCTCCCAATCCTCCAGCTCCTCGAAGGTCTGCGGCTTGTGGGTGGAGATGTCCTGGCCGAGCTCGGCCATCACAGACACCGCGAACGGATCGAGCTCGCCGCGCCTGGCACCGGCCGACTTCACATAGAGGCCTTGCGGAAACATGTGCCGCAGCAGGCTCTCCGCCATCGGCGAGCGCACGCTGTTCATCGCGCAGGCGAACAGCACCGATTGCGGATCGCGTGCGCGTGGCGGACCCGCCATCGCGCTTAACCCTTCCAGTGCAGGACGGTAATGAGCGTGAACAGCCGGCGCGAGGTCTCGAAATCGACCCGCACCTTGCCCTTCAGCCGCTCCTGCAGCGTGCGCGATCCTTCGTCATGGATACCGCGGCGGCCCATGTCGATGGCCTCGATCTTGTCCGGCGTCGCCGTGCGGATCGCCTGGTAGTAACTGTCGCAGATCATGAAATAGTCCTTCACGATCCGCCGGAACGGCGTCAGCGACAACAGATGCGCGACCACGGGCGTGCCGTCCTCGCGGCGGATGTCGAACATCAGCCGGCTGCCGGTGATGCCGATATGGAGCGTGAACGGGCCCTTCCCGTCGGCGCCCTCCGGCGCGAACAGATTCTGCTCGATCAGATCGTAGATCGCGATCGCGCGCTCATGCTCGATGTCCGGCCCGGAACGGCCGATCGAGTCCTCGTCGAGCGTGACGCCGACGATGCGATTTTGCGAGTCGTCCTGTTCGGGCGGCTGGGTCATGACAAATTGAGGCGCAATCCAATCGAGCGCGAATGGGCATCTAGCCCCTCCGCCTTGCCGAGAATCATCGCGGCCGGACCCAGCGCACGCAGCTGATCCGGGCCGCATTTCAGGATCGAGGTGCGCTTGAGGAAATCGTGCACCGAGAGCCCCGACGAGAATCGTGCCGAGCGCGCCGTCGGCAGCACGTGGTTGGAGCCGCCGACATAGTCGCCGATCGCCTCCGGCGTATGCGGCCCGAGGAACACGGCGCCCGCGTTGCGGATCCTTGCGGCGAGCGCGTCGGGATCTTGCGTCATGATCTCGAGATGCTCGGCGGCAATCGCATCCGCGAGCGGAATGGCGTCGTCGAGGTTCTTCACCATGATGATGGCGCCGAAATCGGCCCACGAGGCGCTGGCGATCGCGGCGCGCGGCAGCGTCTTCAACTGCGCCTCGACGGCCTTTTCGACATCGGCGGCAAGGCGCGCGGAATCGGTGATCAGGATCGACTGCGCGCTGGAATCGTGCTCGGCCTGGGCCAGCAGGTCGGCGGCAATCCAGTCCGCATTGCCGGTGTCGTCGGCGATGACGAGCACCTCCGAGGGACCGGCGATCATGTCGATGCCGACCTTGCCGAACACCAGCCGCTTTGCCGCGGCGACATACGCGTTGCCGGGTCCGACGATCTTGGCGACGGGCGCGATCGTCGCGGTGCCATGCGCGAGCGCGGCAATCGCCTGCGCGCCGCCGACGCGATAGATCTCGGTGACGCCGCCAAGCTTTGCTGCCGCCAGCACGAGCGGATTGAGCTTGCCGTCGGGCGAGGGCACCACCATGACGAGGCGCGCCACGCCGGCGACCTTTGCCGGCACTGCATTCATCAGCACCGAGGACGGATAGGCCGCGGTCCCGCCCGGCACGTAGAGGCCGGCGGATTCGATCGCGGTGTAGCGCCAGCCGAGCTCGACGCCGAGCTGATCGGTGAAGCGCTCGTCCTTCGGCATTTGGCGGCTGTGATAGGTCTCGATGCGATCGCGCGCGAGCTTGAGCGCATCCAGCGTCGCTGCATCGCAGGCTTTCACCGCGGCCTCGATCTCGGCGGCGGTGACGCGCAGGCCGGATGCATCGAGCGTCAACCGGTCGAACTTTGCCGTGGCCTCGAGCAGGGCGGCGTCGCCCCGCTTCGCCACGTCGTCGACGATGGCACGCGCGGCCGCCTCGACGTCTGCCGAGGCCTCGCGCTTGGCGGCGAGGAAGGCCCCGAATCGCTGGTCAAAATCGGCGCTGCTGCGGTCGAGACGAACGGGCATCTTGGCTTCTAACTGGTTTTTGGGGGCGCGGTTTGGCTCACCAAGCCCCTGCTCAATGGCGCGGCGGGGAAGCTGCGTCAACCCTTGGGCCGGGCCGTTCCCCTCCGGCGTCGCCTGACGAGCGCGGGATGCGTGGCCTTGGCATGCCACTCACCCCTCGCCTTCAGCCTCCAACCCCGTCCCCAGCTGATCCGCTCCCAGATCAGTCAGCTCGCATTCCAGGCATTCGACGTCGAGGCGGATGGCGCCGCCTTGGGCAAACAGCAGCAGCGCGCTCCCGCCGGGGGCGTCCTGGCCATGAAATTCGATGCCGACGAGGTCCAGGACAGTGTCCGGCGCGTCGAGGTCGATGTTGCGCGACTTGCAGGCGAGCACGCGGTCGAAACGGAGGGCGGCCACCAGCCTGCGCGGCTCGGCCTCGCCGTCCAGCGTCTGCTCCCAGTCCAACCGGCTCATGCCGACGACCAGCCGCTTTTCGCTTTGCCGCCAGATGATGTCCGAGGGCTGCACGCGGGCGTCCTGGACGTGCGCCGAGATCACGGAGAGGTCGTCGGCGTCGAGTGCGATCAGTTTGAGCTGGGGAGACATCGACGGCGCTTTCTGCTTCGGGCGGACGGGCTCAACGCGCGCGGGCGGCGAAATTTCCCTAGAACTAACGCCCCACTGGACTAGAGGCTATTGATATCCTCCATCTCCAGCACCTTTCGCGGATACCCCTCCCGCGCAACCCGGATCATGGCGCGGCCGATCTGCTCGGTCGAGGTGACGAGCCGCGACGAGAGCCGGCGCAGCACCGACCACAGTGGCCAACTTGCCCTATACACGGCCTGCACCCACGCCGTCTTGGAGCGGGCCCCGTGGAGCGGCTGGATCGCACCGGGCCGGAACATGTAGGCCGCCTTGAACGGCAGCTTGAGCAGATCGTTTTCGGTCTTGCCCTTGATCCGCGCCCACATCCGCGAACCCTGCTCGGTAGAATCAGTGCCGGCGCCCGTGACATAGACGAAGGTCATCTGCGGATTGAGCCGTGCCAGCGCGGCCGCCGCTGCGAGCGTGATGTCATAGGTCAGACGACGGTAGCGCTCCTCGCTCATGCCGATCGAGGAGACGCCGAGGCAGAAGAAGCAGGCGTCGAAGCCGGTGAGCTGCGCTTCGATCGCCGAGTAGTCCGTGAAATCGCCGTGCGTGATCTCCGTGAGCTTGGCGTGGCGCACGCCGGTCGGGCTGCGGCCGACGACGAGCACGCGATCGATGCCGGCATCGATCAGGCATTCGCGCAAGACGCCCTGTCCGACCATGCCGGTCGCGCCGAAGATGATGATTTGCATCGGGACCTCCCCGACCGGCTCGCGGCTCATGCGGCGGCCGCGATCTCGTCGAAGGATATACCGGTCAACGTCGCCGAGACATCCCACAGCATGGCTGCCGAGGCGAAATCCTTTGCCTGCGGCATGATCTTCGCCGGCCGCGGTGGCCCCTTCAATTCGTAAAACCCGTTCGGGCCGTAGTAGCCGCCGGGCTCCGCTGCCGGCCAGGTCGCCGCCAACAAAGTCGGCAGCGCGCCTTCCGCGGCAGACTGGCTAATGAAGGGCTGCAGCCACCGGCTCACCCGCGATTGGAACGTGTTCGCTCCCGGCCCGTTCGCAATCAGATCGGTCCGCGCGTAGCCGGGATGTGCGGCAAGGCTCGTCAGACCCCAGCCTGCGGCGAGGCTGCGGCGCTGCAACTCCAGCGAAAACATCAGCATCGCCAGCTTGGACTGGCAATAAGCCCGCCACGGACGATAGGAATGCCTAGCCTGCAGATCGTCGAAATTGATCGAACCGGAGCGGTGCGCAAGGCTCGAGAGGTTGACGACCCGGGCCGCCTTCGCCCGGCGAAGCTGCGGCAACAGCTGCGCCGTCAGCGCGTAATGACCGAGATAATTGGTGCCGAGCTGCATCTCGAAACCATCCGCCGTCTGCTGCCGCTTCGGCAGCGCCATCACGCCGGCATTGTTGACGAGCAGGTCGAGCTGCTCGTTGCCGGCGGCAAAGCGCCTGGTAAAATCGGCGACGGAGGCGAGGCTGGCGAGGTCGAGATGCTCATAGGCGATCAGCGCATTGGGAAAGCGCTCGCAAATGCCCTCGATCGCGCGCATGCCCTTTGCGTCGTTGCGCCCCGTGAGTATGACAATGGCACCGGCGCCCGCCAGCGCCATCGCGGTTTCGTAGCCGAGGCCGCCCGTCGCTCCGGTCACGACGGCAGTCTTGCCGCTGAGGGAGGGGATGTCTGCCGTGGTCCAGTCGGTCATGCCATAGCTCCGTCGGGCTGGGAAAGGGCCCGCGACGGGTCTAAATGTGCACTGGGTGCAACTTTGCAAGTGGTGAAATGATTTGAAGCTTTCGAAGGTCGCCGGGAAATCAGTCGACAGGCGCACCAAGCCGTTGCCGGCAGGAGCAAAATCCGCCGATGGCACCGGCCTGCGCCAGCGTAAATTGCAAGCGACCCGCGAGCGGTTGACCCGCGCGGCGATGGCACTCTTCCTGGAGCGCGGCTTCGAGGCCACGACCATCGACGACATCGCGGCCGCGGCGGACGTGTCGCGACGCAGCTTCTTCCATTATTTCGCCTCGAAAGAGGACGTGGTCGCGGCCTGGCAGGAAGGCGCCGCCGCCGCGCTGGTCGCGGAGGTCGTGGCGCGGCCGGCGGGCGAAACCATGCTGAGCGCGGCGGAGAACGCGATCGCGGCGACGCTCAAGCGGATCGATCCGGCGGAGGCCGCGGCCATGTCGCGGCTCAAGCGCGACAATCCCGCGCTTCAGGCGCGCGACCAGCTCAAATACGAGAAGCTCGAGCGAGCGTTGGCCGAAGGGCTCGCCCAGCGCGCCAGAACCAAATCGGACCGGCTGAAGGCGCGGCTCGTCGCCATGATCGCCACCGGCGCGATGCGCGTCGGCGGCGAGAGCTGGATCGGCGGAGGGGCGCGGGAGGAGCCGGAAGCTTTCGTCAAGCGCACCTTTGATGCGATCAGGGCGATATTGGCGTGAGGCCGCTCACCCTTTGAAAAACGCCAGCAGGTCCGCGTTGATGGTTTCGGCGTGCGTCGTCGGCATGCCGTGCGGGAAACCCTTGTAGGTCTTCAGCGTGCCGTTCTTGAGCAGCTTGGCCGACAGCGGCGCGGAGTCGGCGTAAGGCACGATCTGGTCGTCGTCGCCGTGCATCACCAGCACCGGCACATTGATCTTCTTCAGATCCTCGGTGAAGTCGGTTTGCGAGAACGCGACGATGCCGTCGTAATGGGCTTTCGCGCCGCCCATCATGCCCTGGCGCCACCAGTTCTGGATCACCGCTTCCGACGGCTTTGCGCCGGGACGGTTGTAGCCATAGAAGGGGCCGGCCGCGATGTCGCGGTAGAAGCTGGAACGGCCGGCAGCGAGTTGCACCTGGAAATCGTCGAACACGCTCTTCGGCAGGCCGCCGGGATTGGCCGCGGTCTGCAGCATCAGCGGCGGCACTGCGGAGAGGATCGCGGCCTTCGCCACCCGGCTCTCGCCGTGGCGCGCGATGTAATGCACCACTTCGCCGCCGCCGGTGGAGTGGCCGACATGGATCGCGTTCTTGAGCTCGAGATGGGCCGTCACGGCCGCGAGATCATCGGCATAATGATCCATGTCGTGGCCGTCGGCGACCTGCGACGAACGGCCATGGCCGCGACGGTCATGCGCGATGACGCGATAGCCGCGCGTGACGAAGAACATCATCTGCGCGTCCCAGTCGTCGGCCGACAGCGGCCAGCCGTGGCTGAACACGATCGGCTGGCCACTTCCCCAATCCTTGTAGAAGATCTCGACGCCGTCCTTGGTGGTGATGATAGGCATTGTCAGGCTCCTTGAATGATCAGGCGAACGCCATCGGCTTGAAGCGGCGCCAGGCGCCGACGGTGAGCACCACGAAGAACACCAGCACGAGGCCCTGCACCACCGCGAACACGGGGCCTCCGGGCGGATTCGGTGCCACGGCGGGCGCGAGCGCGGCGAGCGCCGGCACCTTCAGGAATGACTGGATCACCAGCACGAAGACATTGAAATACAGCGAGATCATCGCGGTCACGATGTAGACCGGGCGCCAGACACCAGCGAGCTTCATGCCGTAGAGCGCGAGGCAGGCGATCGCGAGCAGGACCAGCGAGATGATGCCGATGATATGCGAGGGCAGCAGCTCCTTGAACGGAAACAGGAAGCCGGTGGCGCTGGTGAGGATCGTGAACGCTAAGAAAATCGCGGTGAGGCCCGGCATCGCCTTCGAGCCGAGCAGGCCGAACATCACGACGAGGCCGGCGGCGATGCCGATCAGGCTGATGATGACATGAACCAGCGTGAAGGCGGGCAAGCTCAACCCAAGAACCATGACATCTCTCCTACTCTCCGCATTGAGGTCGGGATTGATATTACGGTCCTCATCGGATTGCCACATGCGCTGGCGTCACACATGCGTGCGCAGCCATGCGTCGTCGTGCGAATCGAAAAACGCATGGCTGAATTATTTGCACCGCTGTCACAAACGACGGCAGTTTGTGGTGCGTAGCCCGGATGGAGCGATAGCGTAATCCGGGATTTTCGCATGCAAATGCAATGGCCCCGGATTACGCTGCGCTCCATCCGGGCTACGAGTTCTCAACTATTGACGAAGTCGAAGCGTCTCACACTTCCTTGGTGTCGAAGATCAACAGGTCGGCGCCGCCACTGGCAAATTTCGGCACGTCAGCGCCGGTCGCCTTACCTTCCGGGCTAGCGAATGCCGCCTGGATGTCGGCCGTGCTGTCGAAGGTGAGAATGGCAACGAGATGGATTCCGGAAGGTCCAGCGGGGGAGCCGACCGGGCCCTTGCTGATGGCGTACTTCTTCAGGCCTGGAAGTTTCTTCGCGAGCGGAATGTGGGTCTCGGCATAATATTTGTCGAAGGCCGCAGCATCCGTGGGCGTTTTATACAGCACGACGATTTCAGCCATTTAGTCCTCCCGTTAAGCGTTTTCTTTGTCGATCCTCATGGTGAGGAGGCGCGCGAGCGCCGTCTCGAACCATGAAGGCCCGGCTTTTGCAGCTGGGCCTTCATCCTTCGAGACGCGGCCTTCGGCCGCTCCTCAGGATGAGGGGAGATAGTCACGCATCACCCGGCGAGATGGCAAGTCACATTCGCCTTGCCATTTGCTTGTGGTCTACTTGACTAAAGCGCCGGTTTTGCGGCGTCGCCGAGATAGCCGTGCAGGGAGGCCACGACCTGCGCGCCTTCGCCGATGGCGCCGCCGACCCGCTTGACCGAGCCGGAGCGGACGTCGCCGACGGCATAGACGCCGGGCACGGAGGTCTCCAGCGGCGCGACCAGCCGGCCCTGGTTCTGCTCGGACTGCGCGCCTGTCACGACGAAGCCGCCGCGATCGAGCGTCACGCCGCAGCCGTCGAGCCAATTGGTGGCGGGATCGGCGCCGACGAACAGGAAGAGATTGCGGATGTCGGCGAAATCCTCGTCGCTCGAGAGCCGGCTCTTCCAGCGGATGCGCCGCAGCAGCGAGGCCTCGTCGCCTTCGAGCGCCGTGATCTCGGTGTTGAACATCAGTTCGATGTTCGGCGTGGCTTCGACGCGCTCGATGAGATAACGCGACATGCTGGCGCCGAGGCCGCCGCCGCGGATGATCATCAGCACTTTTTTGGCGTGTCCGGAGAGGAAAACAGCGGCCTGCCCCGCCGAGTTGCCGGCCCCGACCAGCGCGACCTCCTCGCCGGCGCACAGCTTCGCCTCGACCGGCGAGGCCCAATACCAGACCCCGCGGCCCTCGAACTTGTCGAGGTTCTCGATCTCGGGCCGGCGATAGCGCGCGCCGCTGGCGACCACGACCGCGCGCGAATGCAGGGGATCGCAGCCGTCGAGCGCCACCGAAAACGCGCCGTCCTTACGCGTGCAGTCGAGCGACTTCACCGTCACCGGGATCATGATTTCCGCGCCGAATTTTTGCGCCTGGTTGAAGGCGCGCGCGGTCAGGGCCTGGCCGGAAATTCCGGTCGGAAAGCCGAGGTAGTTTTCGATGCGCGCGCTGGCGCCGGCCTGGCCGCCGAAGGCGCGGGTGTCGAGCACGGCGACCGAGAGGCCTTCGGACGCGGCATACACGGCGGTGGCGAGCCCGGCCGGTCCGGAGCCGACGATCGCGACGTCGTAGATGCGGTCGTTGCGGGGGCCACCGATCATGCCGATCGCGCGCGCAAGCTCGGTTTCGCCGGGATTGCGCAGCACCGCGCCATCGGGTGTGACGACCAGCGGCCAGTCTTCCGGCTTGGGCGAATAACGCGCGATGACGTCGGCGGCGTCGCGATCCCGCGCGGGATCGAGCAGATGATGCGGCTGGCCGTTGCGGGTGAGGAAACCCTGCAACCGCACCACGCCTGCCGAATGCGACGGGCCGATCAGCACGACGCCGCCGACGCCGCCCTGGAGCAGATTGACCCGACGCAGGATCAGCGCGCGCATGATGCGCTCGCCGAGCTCGGCCTCGGCAACCAGCAGCGCGCGCAGCCGCTCCGGCGGCAACAGCAGCGTCTCGACGTCGCCTTCGGCGCGGCCGTCGACCAGCGCCGGCCGTCCCGAGAGCTGGCTCAGCTCGGCTAGAAATTGCCCCGGCCCCTGGTCGATCAACGGGGTGACATGGCCAAGGCCGTCGCGCTGGGTGATGGCGACATGGCCCTTCAGCACGACGAACATGCCCGGCCCGGACTTCCCGGTTTCGAACAGGAATTCCCCATCGGCATAGTTGCGGACCTCGCCGAAATGTCTGACACGCTCGATCTCGGCTGATGTCAGCGTCGGAAAGGTCTGTTCAGGGCGAGTGAACCGCGACATCTGCGCGTCACTCTCGGGTCGTTGCGATTCGTCCTGCCCCATTGCCACGTCCATGCACTCCAAAAAATCCTAGTCGCCGGCTTTGCCGGCGGTCCCCTCATTTAGGGAATCATCTTCGTTCTGCGAGGGGCCGCCACTTGCGGCCCGTTCGCGCGCCTGCATCTTTCGCCGCTTCAGGTTTTCGCGCAGCGCCGATTTGAGCCGGTCGTCGCGGGTCGCCTGCCGCGAGTCCTGTCGCGAATCCTGCCGCTCGCTCTTGTCGTTCTCGTCTGCCATCACCGGTCCATTACAGCGATCGGCGATAACATGCCCGAGGAATAAGGCAGCTCAAGAGGCCCCGCGCGATCCGATCGTGCGAAAATCGAAATGGATCGAATCCGGCGCGTCGGGCAACTGGCCAGTTGGGTGGGGATATCGGAACCGAATCCGCGGAAAGTCGGCCGTTTCGAGCCAAAACAGGCATTTTGGCCCCGATATCGACCCGATTTTATCGCTTTGGCGGAGCTAGCAAGCTTGCACAGGAGGGGGGCTTGTGGCAGATATCGGCCCGCTTGGTAGGCCCCTCGTGGCGGCCGATTCTTACCCCAGCACATGCTGCCGTAGCTCAGTGGTAGAGCACTCCATTGGTAATGGAGAGGTCGACAGTTCAATCCTGTCTGGCAGCACCATTCCCTCGCTCAAATCGCACATGAAGCAGCCTTCTCGCGGCATGAGCTGCCCGAGGTTTGCTTCTACCTTGACCCTCTTCCGTGAAGAGGGCGCAGGGAAGACCGGGTGCCGGCTGGCACCCGCGGTCCGCTGCGCAAAGATGTAGCGCAAAGAGACCGCACAGCAGCATACAGGTGACGCCGAACACTCGGCCTTCCCTGCGCAGTGGGTTGACGGCTTATGCCGCGCTCTCCCCGGCGACGAGTTCCTTTTTGTCACCGTCGCCTTGCAAATTGACGATGCATTGAGACTCGGTAGAGCCCCGATCCATCTCCGCAAGGCTTGACCGTAGCAACGACGGCCAGGACCACACGATTTTGCCGTACGCAGCGATCCGGCTTCGCCAAGAGGCTTCGCCGGACACGTCCTGCTTCGCCCAAAAGGGCTTCGCAGGGCGTTGGCGCCGGTCGTCCGCACGCTAGACAAGACCTCACGAGGTTCATCTCGCCCTGGCCCCGTCTTCGTGCCCGACGCTGCCGCGTCCACCACACCCCGATCCACGTTCGTTACGACGGACGATCGCCCCTCTCCCTGGACCGGGATGGCGGATTGATACTGCGATTCCGAATTTCGGTAAAGTGGAATATTTTTTGGGCGGGGGATTGACGGGGTTTTGGAGAGGCGGGGTGTTTTGCCCGATGGGTCAGATTGGCGCACATCGTGGGCCTAAACACGTATATCGCCCACATCTGGAAGGGGACACAAACCGACATCCAGCGGACTTCCGCTATGGGCCACAAGCGGACCTCGCGTTACGACAACTAAGGATGGGATAGATCAACCGACCTGTTCACGAGTAGACGCTCAAGCACGGTCTTCCCGCTGGCGATCTGCCGGTCGAACTCCTTCACGGAGTAGTCCTCGCCCTTCGGCTTGTTCGACGAGTAGAATGTAATTCTCTGTGTAAGCCCGTCGTGGCAGGCCCAAAGAGAACAGCCGCCTGCGAAGTCGCAATGCACCGGATAATATCGGGTTTGCTCCCGACCACCTGCGTCCAGAAACTTGATGAACATGCTGCCGTAAGGGGACCTCGCTTGGTCTTGTCTGGTCCATCCGTATTCGTCGGCAGGTAGGCCGATAGCCACCTTTCGATAGCGAGCCCAATCGGCCTGCCATGCCTCGCAGTTCGTATCCACGCCGGCAAGGATGCTGGCCCGGTTCACTCCCTTTACTACGGAAACGCCTATGATTTCACGCGGGTGGTTGGTTGATGACCCTACACTTACAGAGACCCATTCTGCGGAGCGCAATCGGGCCGCCAATCGTTCAGGATCACGTAGAAGGTCGTTGAGGTAGAAGTGAAATGGGCTTTTGCCTGGCGGGCTTGCTACATAGAAGCCAGTCTGTTGATCCTTTGGGTCCTCATCCGGCAGCGCAACGGTCACGCCATTCAAGTCAACAAGATATCTCCCGTCCGAGGCTCGCTTTATCGCTTCTTCGCACCGCGCGATCGAAATTGAACTAGCGACAAGGAAAGCTAGGACCGCCGTCTTCCAGATAGGGCTCATGCGGCTGCTCCGGCGCTGGCCATTTGCGCCCTTGGTTACGAGGCTCTTAAGTGGAACGTCAACCGCGGCAACGACCAATACTCAATTTTCCATGAACGCGAGGTCCGCTTTGGGTCACTTGCGGACATCGCGCGAGCGAGAGCTACGGTCAGATTTAGCCAAGAAATGCATAGCATTGCTCGGTGACGAAACATGATGGGTTGCGCTTCGCTCTAGCCATCCTACGCGCTGACTAGATCTACCGCCGACCACGGCGCCATGAGGCCGCGATCAGCCAAAACACGAACCTGACAAACAGGATCGCGGCCGTGATCTGGATCCAAAGGAAACCACCGAGTTCACGTAAAACAATCTCGGCCTGAGCGCCCCAATAACCAGGAAGCGCATCGCCGACAGCTTCAATACCGTGCGTGCCGGTTCGCAGGGCCCATCGGACCCACTCAGGCTTGTAAAAGAGCGTAGCGCCGAGCAAAATCCAAGTCAGCAAAGCAGTGCTAACTCTGAAGGAGTGCACCTTGGCGTGGTGCTTGAACGCCGCGAGTCTTCCATTTTCTCCGGCTTGAGCCATGTTATTTTCCTATTCGAAGCCTACGGTGCCGGAAAGTTCGTAGGATGAGTAAAGCGAAGCAAAAACCATGGAAGACTTGCTCGATGACGAATGGTGATGGGTTTCGCAAGTGCTTTACCCATCCTACGCAAGCTTAAGACTAAAAAAAGGGGAGAGGCATGCTTGGGAACGCGAAGGTGGCAACCCGGCTTCCAGCCAAAGACCTGGATCGGGCGCGAGCGTTCTATTCGGAAAAGCTCGGGCTCGAGCCGGTCGAACAGCGCGAGGGTGGACTCCGCTACGTCTGTGCGACTGGCGAGTTTGCGATATTCATCTCGGCCGGACGGCCATTCGGCACGCACACACAGATGGGCTGGGAAGTCGAGGATATCGAGGCAACGGTGCGCGAGCTTCGCGTGCGGGGAGTCGAGTTCGAGGAATATGACCTACCCGGCTTGAAGACCGTTGATGGAATTGCCGCGATTACCGGGAATTACCCCAGCAAGGGTATCGGTGAGCGGGGCGCGTGGTTCCGCGACAGCGAAGGTAACTTGCTGGGAATCGGGCAGCCGATTCGATCTTGACGAGCAGCTGGGTCGCTCGTGTCGTCGATGCGGATGGCCACCGCCAATGGCCGTCACGCTCGGCCACAGTCATTGTAGCACGTAGGATGGGTAGAGCGAAGCGATACCCATCGAGGCCTCGTGCGGTGACGAAAGGTGATGGGTTTCGCAAGGGCTCTACCCATCCTACGCATTATCACTTGATCACTTGTCGTCACCCATCTGATGCCCCGCAAAGCGATCGTCGCTGCGGCGAAGCCGTCGGCATAGCTCGCGATTGATGTTCTGCAGGACGATTACGTAGGCGTGGATATCGGCCTTGTAACAGGCGTAGAGCTTTTGGGCGGTCAGCTCGTAGAGCACGGTCGGACTTTCCGCGATCACCGTGGCAGAACGATTCTGCATTTCAATCAGCGTCATCTCGCCGAAGAAATCGCCGGGCTGCAGAACGGAAATCTGGATGACGCTCCCCGCATTCGCCCGCTTGCTCACCGCCAGCCGGCCGGATTTGACGATGAACAGCGAGCGTCCGGGTTCGCCCTCCGTCACGACGGTTGCTCCGGCATCAAAGCGGCACTCGACCAGCATCGACATCAGGAGGTCGAGACTTTGATCCGGAATACCGCCGAAGAACGGTGTGGCGAGCAGGAACGCCTTCAGGTCGGGGGCGCTGACAGCCATCGCGCGAGGATAAGCCTCGGCGCCATCAGCAGCAAGCAGAGCACACCTTGGCGTTGACGATGCTCAACGCGTGTGAAAGGCGGCGTAGCCCGGAGGGAGCGCAGCGTAATCCGGGGCCGGCGGCCGTGGATGCGGTCGTCCCGGATTGCGCTGCGCTCCATCCGGGCTACGAACCCGGACGTGGCCATGTCATTGCCCAGCAACACGCTCGCCGCGCAACGTTCTCGTTCTCCAGAGGTCAACCATCACCTTGACGGTCGCCGCAAGCACGGCTGCGCAAAGCGTCGCCTTCGAGATCGTCTCCATCGTCCCCTCGATCAGCAGGCAATGGGCGACGCTGCCGGCGACGATGACGACCGCGAGGGGAATATGGACGATGCGCCAGGTGCGCAGCCGCAGTCCCAATCGCCGGCGTAGCAGCGCCAGAAGCGCGACCGTGAAGATGGCCCACATGGCGGTCACGCCGAAGGGGGAGAACGGCGTCGGCGATGTATAGGTCAGGGCGTCGATCATGTCGGGCGGGCTGGTGATCCAGAGGCCGGCGACGTGGATCACCACCGCCAGGGCAAGCGCGCCGCCGATCCAGTGATGGGCGCGCCGGCCGCGATAGGCCGACAGACCCGGCAGATGTCCGCCGATCAGCAGGGGCTGAACGAGCACGAGACCGAGCGCGATGATCCCGGCGAAGCCGGCGAGGATGTAGACCGGGCCGCGCCATGCGAGCTGCTCGCTTCCGGCAGCGAGCGCGATCGGCACGCCAATGGCCAAGGCAAGGCCGACCCAGATCAGCGGCGCCCGGGCCGATCGCCGCCCTTTCATCTCCAATGCGGTCAGGCCGGCTGCAGGACGAAGTGCGCTTCGAGGCTGGTTTCCTTGGCGCTCCGCATCACCGGCCGGAGGAACACGGTTTTGAAGTCGCCGCTGTCATAGGCGAGATGGCCGTGCGGCTGGCCGAAGATCGGAATGATCTGCGGCATCTCGAGCCGGAACTTGCCGTCCTTGTCGGTGAGCGTGGCGCCATGACTCTGCGGCTCGTGCTCCTGGCCTTCGGTGGTGTGCGCCCAGATCTGGATGCGCTGGCCTGCGAGCGAAGCCCCGTCGCCGGCGCGGCGCACGGTGCCGCTCATCCAGAAACCGCCCTTGCCGATCCGCTCCACGATCGCCGCGCCCTTGCGGTAGTTGTTCGCCCCGCCCGACATCGTCTCGGTCGGCGCGAGGCCGTCCGCGCGGGCAGGCAACAGCAGGCCGGGAACGCCGGTTGCCAAGAGCCCGGTTGCGAGGATCGAGCCGCCCGCGGCGAGGAGGCTCCGGCGATTGAGTACGACCGTGGTCATGTCGGTTCCTCCTGGCGAGCGTCCAATGGCTCGGCGAGTGTACAACAACAGGGGCCAGACGCCCAGTTGGGCCGAGGGACGCAACGGGTCGCAATGACGGTGTTGTGAACGGGGGCGCAGGCCGCCCGCATCTGCATCAGTGATCTTCGTCTTCCTTGACCAGCGTCAACAAGCGAAGCGTCAGGAACGTGAATACGGCGACCGTCACCGCGACATCGTAAGCGCCGAGCCCGACGGAAACTCCGATGGCGCCGGTGGCCCAGAGGCTCGCGGCCGTCGCGGTGCCCTGCACCGAAGTCCCCTGCTTGAGGATAGCGCCTCCGCCGATGAAGCCGATGCCGGTGATGAGGCCCTCGATCACCTTTGCCATCCCGTCAGGCGAATGCACCAGCAGGCTTTCGCTGGCCTGCACGAAGCCGCAGCTTGCCATTGCGACCAGCGGAAAGGTGCGCAAGCCCGCGCTTCGCGCCCGCTTCTCGCGGTCCCAACCAATGGGAGCGGCGAGCGCGAAGGCCGCAGCCAGCGCAATGACATGAACGCCGATGTTGAATCTGTCCAAAGAAAGCCCCCGAAATGAAAATCGTCGCCATGGATCAAACCGGCCGGCAACGCCGCAGTGGGCCCTAGGTTTCAGTGCAGGCGGATATGCCGCATGCGTCGGCGGGGCAATGGCTTCGCCTCCGCGTAATGGCGCCGGCGGCGCAGCACCATGATCGTTTCGGCTGGTATTCCCGGGGCCGGCTCCTACATGTCGAGACTACGTTCCCATCGCACGCGCCATCCGGACCCGCCCATGATCCCCTTCTCCGTGCTCGACCTCGCGCCCATCCGCCAAGGCGGCGACGCCACGCAGGCGTTCCGTAACTCGCTCGATCTCGCGCAGCACGCGGAAGCGTGGGGCTACACGCGCTTCTGGCTGGCCGAGCATCACAACATGACGGGCATCGCGAGCGCGGCGACGTCGGTGGTGATCGGACATGTCGCGGGCGGGACGAAGACGATCCGGGTCGGGTCCGGCGGGATCATGCTGCCGAACCATTCGCCGCTGGTGATCGCCGAGCAGTTCGGCACGCTGGCCTCGCTCTATCCCGGGCGGATCGATCTCGGCCTCGGGCGGGCGCCGGGCACCGACCAGTTCACCGCACGCGCGCTGCGGCGCGACCTCGCCACCAGTTCGGAAAATTTCCCGCAGGACGTGCTGGAGTTGCAGGCGCTGCTCGGCGACGTGCA
Organism: Bradyrhizobium sp. WSM471; assembly: GCF_000244915.1. Classification (NCBI taxonomy): domain Bacteria; kingdom Pseudomonadati; phylum Pseudomonadota; class Alphaproteobacteria; order Hyphomicrobiales; family Nitrobacteraceae; genus Bradyrhizobium; species Bradyrhizobium sp. WSM471. The sequence continues at coordinate 7,402,304 of NZ_CM001442.1, forward strand.
GCCGAACCAGACCATCCGCGCCGTGCCGGGCATGGGGACGAAGGTGCCGCTGTGGATCCTGGGCTCCAGCACCTTCGGCGCGCAGCTAGCAGGCATGCTCGGCCTGCCGTTCGCGTTCGCCTCGCATTTCGCGCCGCAGATGATGATGCCGGCGCTGCGGGAATATCGCGCGCGCTTCGAGCCGTCGGCGCAGCTCGACAAGCCCTACGCGATGGTCGGCGTCAACGTGTTCGCCGCCGACAGCGACGCGGAGGCGCAGCGCATGTTCTCCTCGCTGCAGCAGCAGTTCATCAATCTGCGCCGCGGCACGCCCGGCCCGCTGCCGCCGCCGGTCGACGACATGGACGCGCTGTGGTCGCCGGCCGAAAAGGCCATGGTCGGCCAGTCGCTGTCGTGCTCGGCGGTCGGCTCGCCTGTCGTGGTCGAAGCGAAGCTGAAGGCGCTGATCGCCGACACCGGCGCGGACGAATTGATGACCACGGGCCAGATCTACGATCACGCCGCACGGCTGCGCTCGTTCGAGATCGCAGCCGGGGTCAGGGATCGGCTGGCGGGGTGAGTGGGCGCGAATTGTTGCGGCGAGACAGGTGCGCTCCCTCCCCCGCTTGCGGGGGAGGGCTGGGGAGAGGGTGTTTCCGCAATGGGACAATCCCCTAGAGGAGAGAACCCTCACCCCGACCCTCTCCCGCAAGCGGGAGAGGGAGCGCACCGCGCTCGCGGCAGGCCGTGAGCCCTAATCCGGAAAGCCGAACAGCTTGGCCGGATTGTGCACCAAAATCTTCTCCAGCTCCGCCTGATCGGCTGCGTAGCGGTACATCAGCTCGAGCAGATCGGCGTCGTTGGGCGGCTGCTTGACCGAGACCGGATGCGGCCAGTCGCTGGCCCAGACGCAGCGGTCGACGGCTGCCTCGATATAGGCGCGCGCGATCGGGATGACGTCGTCGTAAGGAGCACCGAGCTTCGAGGTCTTCTCGCCGAGCGACAGCATCACCCAGAAATTGCCCTTGGCGAGCAGCTCGAGCATCTTGCGCAAGTTCGGATCGTTGCTGCCGGCTTCCGGATCGGGCCGCGCCATGTGGTCGATCAACACGGGCACGTCGAGATTCTCGTACTTGGCGACGCTGGAGACGATGCCGTCCTTCTCGGGCTGGATCTTGACGTACCAGCCGAGCTCGCGGATGCGCGCAATGGCGCGGGCGAAATCGGCATCCGACAGCACCGCGCCGAGTTCCTGGCGGAAGCTGAAGCGCGCGCCGCGCACGCCGGCATCGTGCAGTTTGGCGAGATAGGAATCGTTCGCCTCCGCGAACACCAGCGCGTTGGCGCAGCCGCGATAGTTCGGCCCCATCGCGGCGAGGCCGTCGAGCACGACGGCGTGGTCAGCGCCGTAAGTCGTGGTCTGCACGATGATGCCGCGCTCGACGCCGAGCGTCTTGTGCACGCGCAGCGCCGCTTCCCAGGTCGCGGTCGGCATCCGATAGGCAGCGCCAGGACGCTCCGGATATTTGTCGATGGGGCCGAGCACGTGGAACTGGCTGTCGACGGTTTTGGGCGGCGGCGCCTTGACCGGACGGCGCGGGTTCGGGTCAAACGGCAGATAGGTCGGCATGCGCAAACTCCTTTAGTCGATCATGGCGGTGAAGTCGCACTGCACCAGCGCGCCGCCGTCCATGTTGTCCATCGGCAGCGCGTGGCGTGCCGGGCGCGAATGCTCGTGCGGAAACATCTTGAGCCATTCGACATTCACGGGCCCGCGCTGCGTACGGTCCTTCAGCCACACCGTCATCTTGATGATGTCGTCCGTTGTGCCGCCGGCGGCCTCTACCGTCGCCTTCATATGCGCGAACATGTTGGCGCATTGGGCGTCCAGGCTCTCGGGCATCGCGCCAGCCGCATCGCGGCCGAGGATGACGCCCGACATCACGAGATTGCCGATGCGGCAGGCGTTCGGAATCGGATTGGCGTGCTTGAAGCTGCCGATATGGATGCTCTTGCGCCGCGTGTGACCGGTCATGATGCGCTCCCTCTTGCTTATTGGTTCAGACGAACTGGCACGACACCGAACCGAACGCGCCGTAATCGGCATGAAACGTGTCGCCACGGCGGATGTCGACCGGACGCGTGAACGATCCCGCCAGCACCACCTCGCCGGCGGCGAGATGCTCGTCATGCGGCGCGAGGCGGTTGGCGAGCCAGGCGATGCCATTGGCGGGATGATTGAGCACGCCGGCGGCCAGGCCGGTTTCCTCGACCTCGCCGTTGCGGAACAACAGCGCGCCGATCCAGCGCATGTCCGCGTCCATCGGACGGAACGGGCGGCCGCCGAGCACCAGCGCGGCGTTGGCCGCGTTGTCCGAGATCGTGTCCATGACCTTTCGCGCCTTGCCAGTCTCGGGATCGACGCGGTGCATGCGCGTCTCCAAAATCTCCAGCGCCGGGGTCACGTAGTCGGTGGCGTTGAGCACGTCGAAGATGGTGCAACCGGGCCCGCGCAGCGGCGCCTTCAGCACGAAGGCAAGCTCGACCTCGATTCGCGGCGCATGGAAGCGGTCGAACGGAATGGGCGTGGCGTCGGCATAGAACATGTCGGCGAACAGCACGCCGTAATCCGGCTCGGAAATGCCGACCGCGTTCTGCATCGCCTTCGAGGTCAGGCCGATCTTGTGGCCCTTGATGACCCGGCCGCGACCGAGCTGGAGTCTGGTCCAGGCGCGCTGAACGGCATAGGCATCCTCGATGCTGTAATCGGGATAGTCTTTGGTGAACATCGTGATCAGCGTCTTGGTGCGCTCGGCTTCGTCGAGCCGCGCGGCAAGGCGTTCGATCGTGGCGGCATCCAGCATGGCTCAGCTCTCCGCCGCGACGGTGTTGCGCAGCACGCCGATGCGGCTGGATTCGACCTCGACGACGTCGCCGACTTTCAGCCAGCGCGGCGGGTCGAAGCGGGCGCCCGCCCCGGTCGGCGTGCCCGTCACGATCATGTCGCCGGGCTTGAGGGTGGCGAAGGTCGAGAGATAGGAGATCAGAAAGTCGAACGGGAACATCAGCCGTTCGGTGGTGTCCTGCTGCCGCACCTCGCCGTTGACGCGCGTGACGATGTCGTGAGGCCCGCGCGGATCGAGCTCGTCCGATGTGACGATCCAGGGACCGATGCTGCCGGAACGGTCGAAATTCTTACCCTGGGTGACGTTGAACTTGCCGTGGCGCAGCCAGTCGCGGATCGTGCCTTCGTTGCACAGCGTCATGCCGAAAATGTGCGACCATGCCTTTTCGCGCGGAATGTGGCGGCCGCCCTGACCGATCACGATGACGAGTTCGCCTTCGTAATCGAGCTGGTCGGACACATGAGGCTTTTCCAGCGGCTGACCGGAGCCCGTCATCGAGGACATGCTGCGGACGAACAGGCTGGGATATTTGGGCAGCTCCGAGCTGTCTTTATACTCGGCATTGCGCTCGGCGTAGTTGACGCCGATGCACCAGAGCTTTTCGGGCGCCAGCACCGGCGGAAGCAGCACGAGATCGTCGAGTGCGTAGTCCGGCTTTTGTCCGGCGACGGCTTCCTGCGCGTCGGCGAGCGCGTTGGCGGCGATCAGCGACTTCACGTCGGAGAAGTCGCGGCCAATCCGCCGGGTCAGATCGACGACACCGCCTTCGATGGCGGCACCATAGCGCGGCTCTCCGTCCACGAGATAACTCACGAGTCGCATGGTCGTTCTCCAATGGTCTTGAGCCGCGCCCGGGGTAGCGCGCTCAGTCTTTCGATTTGGGAGTCTGGAACACGCCGCGCAGCGTCACGATCTCGCCGAGCCGGGCGTAGCGCGGCCCGCCGATGCGCGCGATCGGATCGAGCGCCGCGGTTTCGACCTTGCCGTCGTTCACGAGGCCGTCGCGGATGTGGAACATCACGACCTCGCCCACGATGAGACGGCTGCGGGCATCGCCGAATTCGAGGCACTGGCGAAAGCGGCATTCCATCGCAACGGGTGCAATGCTGAGCCGCGGCACCTTGATGCGCTCGCTCGCGATCGTCTCCAGGCCAAGCTCCGCGACCTCGCTGATCTCAGGCGGATGCTCGACCGATGAGTCGTGCACGGCCTGAATCAGCGGGGTATCGGCGATGTGGATGACGTATTCCTCGGTGTCGAGAATGTTGTGCGCAGTGTCCTTGTAATCCGCGCCCTTGCGGCCGACGCTGATGGCCAGCATCGGCGGCTTCTGCGAGACGAAGGTGAAGGCGCTGAACGGCGCGAGGTTGAGCACGCCGGAGCGCGACAGGCTCGTCACCCAGGCGATCGGACGCGGCACCACGATGCCGGTCATCAGCCGGTAGATGCGCTCGGCGCCGAGCTCGGTGGGGTCGATCCGCATCGATCAATCCGCCTTGATGTTGGCCTTGCGGACGATCGGAATCCATTTGGCGTCCTCGCGCGCGAGATAGGCCTTGAATTCGTCGGGCGTCATCGCGACGGCTTCACCGCCGAGCTTCTCGAACTTGTCGACCACGGCGGGGTCCTTCAGGATCGCGGTCAGCGCCTCGTGCAGCTTGTCGATCACGGGCGCCGGCGTGCCTGCCGGTGCGAACAGGCCGGTGAAGGTCTGGCCATCAAAGTCCTTGTAGCCGAGCTCAGTGAAGGTCGGCACGTCGGGCAGCGACTTCAGGCGATGCGGGCTGGTGACGGCCAGCGCCCGGAACAGGCCGGCCTTGATGTGCTGCAGGCTGACCGTGAGCTGGTCGAACGCGAACTGCACCTGCCCGCCCAAGAGATCGTTGACCGCAGGCGCATTGCCGCGATAGTGCGCGGTGACCCATTGCAGATCGAGGCTGGACTGCATCAGCTCGCTGAGCAAATGGTTGGTGGTGCCGGGGCCGGGCGAGGCCATCGTCAGCTTGCCCGGCTCGCGCTTGGCGAGGTCGATGAATTCCTTGAAATTCGTCGCCTGCACCGACGGATGCACCTCGAGCACCAGCGGCGTCATCGAGATCGTCGTGATCGGCAGGAAGTCCTTCTTCCAATTGTAGACGTCGCGCTTGTTGATTTCGGTCGCGAACAGCACCGGGCCGTTGGCGCCGACGAACAGCGTGTAGCCGTCGGGCGCGGATTTCGCGAAGGCCTCGCCCGCGATCATGCCGCCGGCACCCGCCTTGTTCTCGATGATGAAGGGCTGGCCGAGCTTTTCCTGGAGCTTGTCGGCGATAATGCGCGCGGCGCTGTCGACATTGCCGCCGGCCGGATAGGGCACGATCAGCTTGACGTTGCGCGCCGGCCATTGCTGGCCCGACGCCGGTCCCGTCAACATCGCCGCTGCGGCAGCGATGGCAATCCAGATTAATCTCATGTTAACCTCCCGGCGGCGCTTCCAATTTTACGTCGATTTGCCTGACGTCGTACACGGCATCTCGATTCGGAGCGCAATCTCCAGATGCGCGCTTTACCTGTCGAGTGAATTGTGGCGTTCTTGTCCATATTATGGACAAGAGGACTTCCGCGAAATCCGCCCGCCGCATGACCGAACCGCGACAGGGCGCGCAGGCGATCCGCCGCGCGCTCGCGGTGCTGCGGATCCTCGCCGCAGGCCGCGAAGACGGCGTGCCGCTGGCCGAGGTGGTGCGGGCGACCGGCCTCACCCGCCCGACCGTGCACCGCATCGTCCACGTGCTGATCGAGGAAGGCATCGTCGAACGGCATGACAAAACCGGCCGCTACGCGATCGGCAACCAGGTGCCGGAGCTCGCGCTGGCACGGGCCCGGCCCTCGCGGCTGCTGATCGCGGCAAATCCGTCGCTGCAACGCGCCTCGACCGAGATCGGCGACACGCTGTTCCTGACGGTGCGGACCGGCAACGACACGCTGTGCGTCGATCGCAGGATCGGCATCTATCCGATCCAGGTGCTGTCGATCGAGGTCGGCGCGCGTCGACCGCTCGGCGTCTCCAGCGCAGGCGTCGCCATCCTCGCCGCGATGCCGGCCCAGGACGCGCGAAAAATCGTCGCGGCCAATGAGAAGAGACTGGAGGCCTACCGGACCGACGCTGCAACGGTGCTGGGCCAGGTCACCGCCGCAAGGCGGCTTGGATATGGCATGAGAGAAATTGGTCTCGTGCAGGGCACGAAGTCGATCTCGACCTGGATCAAGACCCCGGACGGCCGCCCCGCTGCCGCGATGACCGTCTCCGCCGTTCGGACCAGGCTCGGCCCGCGCCGCGAGCAGGAGGTCGCGGAGATTTTGCTGCGGGAGGCGCGGATTATCGAGCAGGCGATCCGGGGGAATACTGGATAGCGCTGACCGTGCCGCTTCACCTCTCCCCGCTTGCGGGGAGAGGTCGGATCGCTCTTGCGATCCGGGTGAGGGGGTACAGGTCTCTCGACCATCTCGCGTGCGGAGAGAGGCCCCTCACCCCAACCCTCTCCCCGTAAGAACGGGGCGAGGGAGCGCACCGACGATGCGGCGATGTCAATGGGCTGACTTCGCGCGCCGTTTTGTGGCACAAGAGCCGCCTCCGCCGACCGAGCAACGAGGCCCCGCATGCCCGCGCCAAAACCGCCCGCCTTCGAGACCCTGAGCCTGCATGCGGGCCAGCATCCGGATCCCGCGACCGGCGCCCGCGCCGTGCCGATCTATCAGACCACGTCCTACGTGTTCCAGGATTCCGATCACGCCGCCGCGCTGTTCAACCTCGAGCGCGCCGGTCACATCTATACGCGCATCTCCAATCCGACTACGAGCGTGCTCGAGGAGCGGCTCGCGGCGCTGGAGGGCGGCGTCGGCGCGATCTGCACCGCAAGCGGCATGGCCGCGCTGCATCTGGCCATCGCGACGCTTCTGAACGCCGGCGACCATATCGTCGCGTCGAGCTCGCTCTATGGCGGCACCATCAATTTGCTGGCGCATACGCTGCCGCGGTTCGGCATCACCACCAGCTTCGTCAAGCCGCGCGATCTCGACGCGTTCCGCGCGGCGATCAGGCCGAACACCAAGCTGGTGATCGGCGAGACCATCGGCAATCCCGGGATCGAGGTGCTTGATATTCCGAAGGTCGCTGCGATCGCGCATGACGCGAAGATTCCGCTGCTGATCGACAACACGTTTGCCACGCCCTATCTCAGCCGTCCGATCGAGCTCGGCGCCGACATCGTCATGCATTCGGCGACCAAATGGATCGGCGGCCACGGCATCGCGATCGGCGGCGCCATCGTCGACGGCGGCCGGTTTGACTGGCGCTCATCCGGAAAATTCGGCGTGCTGACCGAGCCCTATGGCGGCTATCACGGCATCGTCTTCGACGAGCAATTCGGCACCGCCGCCTTCATCATGCGCGCGCGCACCGAAGGCCTGCGCGATTTCGGTGCCTGTCTATCGCCGACCAACGCGTTCCAGCTGTTACAGGGCGTGGAGACGCTTGGCGTGCGCATGGACCGCCACATCCAGAACACGAACCTCGTGCTGGAAGCGCTGAAAGCCAACAAGGCCGTGGACTGGGTGCTGCATCCCTCGCTGGAGGACCACGCGGACTACCAGCTCGCAAAACAATTGCTGCCGCGCGGCGCCGGCTCGATTGTCTCCTTCGGCATCAAGGGCGGCCGGCCTGCTGGCCGCAAGTTCATCGAATCGCTGCGCATGATCAGCCATCTTGCCAATGTCGGCGACGCCAAGACGCTGGTGATCCACCCGGCCTCGACCACGCACCAGCAGATGGACGCCGAGCAGCTCAAGGCCTCCGGCATCGGCGAGGAGCTGGTGCGGCTCTCGGTCGGCATCGAGACCGCAAGCGATATCATCGACGATCTCGCGCAGGCGCTGCGCATCTCGCAAAAGGTCTGACACCATGAAGCTCTCCGTCAACGGCGCCGAGGTGTTGGTCGCAACCGGCGGCCGCGACTTCGACAGATCCCTGCCCGCCGTCGTCTTCCTCCATGGTGCCGGCTTCGATCATTCGACCTGGGCGCTGCACACGCGCTGGTTCGCCCATCACGGCTTTGGCGTGCTGGCGCCTGATCTGCCCGGCCACGGCCGCTCGCCCGGATCCTCGCTCGGCAGCATCGCCGAGATGGCCGACTGGACGGCGGCCCTGCTCGATGCGGCCGGAGCGACGAAAGCGCATCTGATCGGCCATTCCATGGGATCGCTGATCTCGCTGGAGACGGCCGCACGTCACCCCGACAAGGTGTCCGCGCTCAGCCTGATCGGCACCGCGGCGACCATGACCGTCGGCCCGGATCTGCTGAAAGCAGCCGAAGCCAATTCGCAGGATGCCAACGACATGGTCTCGATCTGGGGCCTCGGCTTCAGCGCCGAGCTCGGCGGCAGCCTCGCGCCGGGCCTGTGGATGCATGGCGGCGCGCAGGCCGTGTTGAAACACTGCGAGCCGGGCGTGCTGTTCCGGGATTTGTCGGCCTGCAATGCTTACGCGAATGCGCTTCAAGCAGCCGCGAGCGTGAAGGTGCCCACGACACTCATCCTCGGCGAACGCGACATGATGACGCCGGTGAAGGCCGGCAAGGCACTTGCCGCCGCGATCCCGCATGCGAAGACAGTTGTGGTGCCGGGCGCCGGCCACATGATCATGGCTGAACGCCCGGATGAATTGTTGGCAGCGCTGACGGGCTGAGTCTGCTCAGGAACCCGGCGTCGATCATGCGTTTTGGCGACGTCTGAGCCAGCGCCTCGTCCTTCGAGACGCCCGCTTTCAGCGGTCTCCTCAGGATGAGGCTCAGCTCGGTTGCGCGAACTTTGAAACTGCAGCCACCCCTCCGCTCTCATCCTGAGGGCCCGCCGAAGGCGGGCGTCTCGAAGGATGGCCACAGGCAATCTGCCCACCACGTTCTTCTTCATATGATATGCGATTCCTGTGGTGGGACGGGGAAGGGGGGGACAACCAGTCACCACATCGTCGCGGCCGCACGCTCGGGCCAGGCGCGATCATACTCCGCGCCGCCGACCTTGTTCTCGCTCATCTCGGCGAGGATCTGGCCAGGTGTCGGCAGCGTCTTGGGGTCGATGCGCTTGTCGGGATTCCAGAGATCGGAGCGGACGATGGCGCGGGCGCACTGGAAGTAGATTTCGTCGACATTCATCACCATCACGCTGCGCGGCGCCTTGCCGTCGACCTTGTACGAGGCCAGCAGCTCGGGATCGATGGACAGATGCGCCCGGCCATTGGCCCGGACCGCATTGCCGGAGCCGGGGATCAAGAACATCAGCGACACCCTGGGATCGCGTACGATGTTGCGCAGGGAATCGACCCGGTTGTTGCCGCGGCGATCCGGCAGCATCAGCGTCTTCGGGTCGTGAATGCGGACGAAGCCGGAGATATCGCCGCGTGGCGAGCAGTCGATCCCCTCAGGTCCAATGGTTGCAAGCGCGGCGAACGGCGCCTTTTCGATGAAGACGCGATAGAGCGGGGTGACGTGGTCGGCGACTTTCACAGTCGAGGCGTCGTTGGTGACGCCGTAGATAGCCTCCAGCTGCTCGACGGTTTCGATCACCGACATTCCAGTCTCCTTGTCGTGCCGGCTATTCGTGCCAGCCTTGATTCCTGATCACGCGTAGAAGCTGGCGGCCGTGATACTCCGCGCTGCCAGCGTTGAGAATGGTGACATCGGCCTGCGCCGATGCGTCGTCGACGCTGCGCGTCAGTCGTTCCGCGATATTTCCGTCACTGTCCCGGGCGCGGGCGGCGAGCCGCTGCGCCAGCACATCCGGCGGTGCAGTGATCGCGACCACCACAACGTTTGCATAGGTCCGACGTAGCGCGCCGATCACCGTGCGCGAAACATTGGCCACGACGGCGCGTCCGGCACGAATATCGTCGTTGAGGTCGAGCGGCAGCGCGTAGGAATGCCCATGCGCCTCCCAATGCACGGCGAAATCCCCGTGATCGCGCGCACGCCGGAATTCGTCAGGGTTCACCGCGATATTGTCTTCGTCGGCCGAGGATTCGCGCGTCACGACCCGGCGCGGAAAGACGATGTCCTGATCCTCGATGCACGCCGCCCGCGCCAGCCGCAGCAGCGTGTCCTTGCCGGCTCCGCTGGGGCCGACCACGAGCACGAGCCGCCCGGGCCCGATCGCACCCGTCTGCGCTCCCGCCACGGTGACGGTCTCGCTCATGCGACGCGGCTCCCTTCGCGCCAGACGCTGCGGACCGCGGGAACGTGGCCCGCAACATGGACGCGGATCAGATCGGCACGCTTGCCGACCGCGATCTCACCCCGGTCGGACAGGCCGACCGCCTCGGCGGGCGCCTTCGTCACGGTGCGGATCGCCGCCGCAAGACTGATGGCGGGCACGTGCTCGGGCAAATGCAGCGCAGCCATCAGAAGGCTCGAGGGGATGTAGTCCGACGACAGGATGTCGAGCAGGCCCTCGCGGGCGAGATCGACCGCGGCGATATTGCCGGAATGCGAGCCGCCACGCACGACGTTCGGCGCCCCCATCAGGATATCGATGCCAGCCTCGTGCAGGCCGCGCGCGGCCTCCAGCGTGGTCGGAAATTCCGCCACCGAAACGCCATCGCGCACGGCGTCCACGACGTTCTCCTCGGTGGTATCGTCATGGCTCGCCAGCGGGATCTTGTACTGATGTGCCAGCGCCACGATCTCACGCATGTTGGTCGCCGCATAGGCCTTCTGATATTCGAAGCGCTTCGCGAACAGCTGGTCGAGCTCGGCATCGGTCTTGCCGCCGCCCTTGCCGCGGTAATAGTCGCGCAGCTTGCCTTCGTCGCGGAACTGGCGCTGGCCGGGGGTGTGGTCCATCAGCGACATCAATCGCACGTCGGGACGGTCGATCAGCTCCCTGGCCTCCTCGACCACGCTCGGCATCGGGATTTCGCAGCGCAGATGCAGGAAGTGATCGGCACGCAGCAATTTGGCATCGCGCGCGGTCGTGATCGCCGCGGCAAGCACGCCGGCGCGTCCATCTACTTCCTCGGCACCATCCTCGCGCCAGACCCGGAGCGAGTCGAACACCGTGGTGATGCCCGATGTCGCGAGCTGGCCGTCATAGGAGACGACGGCGGCGACCGGATTCCAGAACACTTTTGGCCGCGGCACGTAATGCGCCTCGAGGTGATCGGTGTGGAGCTCGATCAGGCCGGGCATGATCAAATCGCGGCCAGCATCCTCAGCTCCCGCAGGCGCCCTGCCCTCGCCGATCTCGGCGATGCGTCCATCGGCAAGAGCGAGCCAGCCTTGCTCGATCACCCGTTCCGCCAGCACGATCCTGGCGTTGGCGATCACGATGTCCTTCTTGGCGTTCATGTCCATTTCCTTCAGGCCGCGGCGGCGAAGCTGGTGACGTCGACGATGCGGTCGGCAATCTGATGACGGATTTCGTCGTCATGGACAATGGCGACCATGGCGACGCCGTGGCGCTTCTTTTCGGCGACCAGCTCGACCACGACGGCGCGATTGGCGGCGTCGAGCGAGGCGGTGGGCTCGTCGAGCAGCAGGATCGGCAGATCCGAGATGAAGCCGCGCGCGATGTTGACGCGCTGCTGCTCGCCGCCGGAGAAGGTCGCGGGCGGAAGCTGCCAGAGTCGCTCGGGGATATTGAGCCGATGCAACAACTCGCCCGCGCGCTGCTGCGCCTCAGCTCGGGCTCCGTTGACGATCAGGGGCTCGGCGACCACGTCGACGGTCGCGACGCGCGGCACCGCGCGCAGGAACTGACTGACATAGCCGATGGTCGCGCGGCGGATGTTGAGGACCTGCCGCGGCTCGGCCGTGGCAAGATCCACCAACGCCCCGCGATGGCGGATGCCGATGCGGCCGGAGTCGCAGCGATAATTGCCGAAGATCATCTTCAGGATCGACGATTTTCCGGCGCCTGATGGCCCCGACAGCACGACGCATTCGCCCGGGTTGACCTGGAAGGTCACACCGCTGACGACGGGCAATTCGATGCCGCCCTGCAGGTGCATCGTAAAAGTCTTGTTGGCGTCGGCGATGTCGATCATGGCGGCCATTGGAAAACTCTTCTTGCAAGGCTCATGGCGTTGAAGGCTCATGGCGGCAGAATCGAGGAGACGAGGAGCTGAGTGTAGGGCTCGCGGGGATCGTCGAGCACCTGATCGGTGAGCCCGGTCTCGATGACGCGGCCGCCCTTCATCACCATCACGCGGTGCGACAGCAGGCGCGCGACCGCGAGATCATGGGTGACGATGATTACCGCGAGGTGTAGCTCCGCGACGAGGCTGCGCACGAGGTCGAGCAGGCGCGCCTGTACGGAAACATCGAGGCCGCCGGTCGGCTCGTCCATGAACACCAGCCGCGGCTCGGTGACGAGGTTGCGGGCGATCTGGAGCCGCTGGCGCATGCCGCCGGAATAGGTCCGCGGCGCATCGTCGATGCGTGCGATGTCGATCTCGACGCGGGTCAGCCAGTCCGACGCGGTATCGCGGATGCGACCGTAGTGATTCCACCCCACCGCCATCAGCCGCTCGCCGACATTGGCGCCGGCCGAGACCGCCATGCGCAGACCCTGCGCGGGATCCTGGTGGACGAAACCCCAATCGGTGCGGAACAGGAAGCGCCGCTCGGCCTCGCCCAGCGTGGCGAGATCGCGGGCGACACCGTCGCGCATCCGATAGGAGACCTGGCCGCCGCTGGCCGCGAGCTGACCCGACAGCAGCTGCAGCAGCGTCGATTTGCCCGAGCCGGATTCGCCGACGATTGCCAGCACCTCGCCGGGATAAAGCGCAAAGGACACGTCGCGGCAGGCGGCGATCCGGCCGTAGGACTTGCTGAGGGATTTTGCGACCAGCAGCGGCTCGTCGTTTTCGAGCATGTCTTGATCAGCCATTGGATGCCTCCTGCGCCTTCTCCTTGTACGGCGCAGCGCTGAGGCTGCCGTGATGGCCGGCGGCCTGGCGGCCCTCGCAATAATCGGTGTCGGAGCACACGAACATGCGACTGCCCTTATCGTCGGTGACGATCTCGTCGAGATAGGAGTTTTCCGCGGCGCACAGCGCGCAGGGCGCGTTGAAGCGATACGGCTCGAAGGGGTGGTCCTCGAAGTCGAGCGACACGACTTGCGTATAGGGCGGGATCGCATAGATGCGCTTCTCGCGGCCGGCGCCGAACAATTGCAGCGCCGGGCAATTGTCCATCTTGGGATTGTCGAATTTCGGCGTCGGCGACGGGTCCATCACGTAGCGCGCGTTGACCTTCACCGGATAGGCGTAGGCTGTCGCGATGTGTCCGAAGCGGGCGATGTCCTCGTAGAGCTTGACATGCATCAGGCCGTATTCGGCGAGCGCGTGCATGCGCCGCGTCTCGGTCTCGCGCGGTTCGAGGAAACGTAAAGGCTCCGGGATCGGCACCTGATAGACCAGCACCTGATTTGCGTGCAGCGACGTCTCGGGAATGCGGTGACGGGTCTGGATCACGGTCGCATCTTCAGTCGCGGTCGTCGTGGCGACGCCGGCGGTCTTGGCGAAGAATTTTCGGATCGAGATCGCGTTGGTGGTGTCGTCGGAGCCCTGATCGATCACCTTCAGCACGTCCTGCGGCCCGAGGATCGCCGCGGTGACCTGGACGCCGCCGGTGCCCCAGCCATAGGGCATCGGCATCTCGCGGCTGGCGAACGGCACTTGATAGCCCGGGATCGCGATCGCCTTGAGGATCGCGCGACGGATCATCCGCTTGGTCTGTTCGTCAAGATAGGCGAAATTATAGGCGGGCGCGTTCATTCCGCGGCCTCCTTCAGGGTGTCAGGCGCATTGGCCTCCGTGAACGCTTCAGAAAACTCTTGGCGCAGCTTGCGCAGCAGGCCGAGCTCGGACTGGAAGTCGACATAATGCGGCAGCTTCAGATGTTCGACGAAGCCGGTCGCCTGGACGTTGTCCGAATGCGACATCACGAATTCCTCATTTTGCGCAGGCGCCAGCGCCTCTTCGCCGAGCTCGCGCGCGCGCAACGCGCGGTCGACCAGCGCCATCGACATGGTCTTGCGTTCGCTCTGGCCGAAGGCAAGGCCATAGCCGCGGGTGAAGCACGGCGCTTCGGTCGCGGAGCCCTTGAACTGGTTGACCATCTGACTCTCGGTGAGCTCGATCGAGCCGAGCGGAACGGCGAAGCCGACGTCTTCCGCCGAAAATTCAACCTCGACCTCACCGAAGCGTATCTCGCCGGCGAAGGGGTGGTTGCGGCCGTAGCCGCGCTGGGTGGAATAGCCCATCGCCAGCAGAAACCCTTCGTCGCCACGCGCGAGGTTCTGCAAACGCAGATCGCGGTCCGCCGGGAAATTCAGCGGCTCGCGGGTGAGATCGCCGACGCTGGCGCCTTCCTCGGCCTGCGGAGATGATTCGATCAACCCGTCGCGGCCGAGAATATCCGTCACGCGCGGCGTGGGCGCTGTCGATGCTTCGGCCGTCGCCGGCGCCTCCGGCACAAAGCCGTCGGCGAGCGAGGGATCGAGCAGGCGGTGCGTATAATCGAAGGTCGGGCCGAGGATCTGGCCGCCGGGAATGTCCTTGAAGGTCGAGGACACCCGACGCCGCACCCGCATCGCGCCGGTCTCGACCGGCTCGGTGGCGCCGAAGCGCGGCAGCGTGGCGCGGAAGGCGCGGACCAGGAAGATCGCCTCGATCAGATCGCCGCGCGCCTGCTTGATGGCGAGCGACGCGAGTTCGCGGTCATAGAGCGAGCCTTCGCTCATGACGCGGTCCACGGCGAGGCCGAGCTGCTCCGAAATCTGGTCCAGGGAAATTTCCGGAACGCTTTGGTCGCCGCGCCGTGCACTCGCGAGCAGGCGATGGGCGTTCTCGATGGCGCGTTCGCCGCCTTTGACTGCGACATACATGGTTAGCTTCCCTTGCTCACGACGCGCGTGGTGCGCGGGATCGCAACCACGGCATCGTCGGCGACCAGCACCACATCGACGCCGCGCGGAAACAGCGCCTCGTTGATACGCAGGCGATCGAACAGGTCAAACGGCTTGATCGACGCCTGGAGCGTCGCGACACCGTCGATGCCGGGACCGCGCAACTCGAAGCTGCGCCCCGAAACCAGGCTCTCGACCTGAAGGATCAACGTGGTCGACCGGTCCGGATATTCGCTGGTGCCCAGCGCGAAGCGGTCGAGCGAAGGCAGCGCCCCGCCGTCGCTGATCAGCGCGAAGCTCGCGATCGAGGAATCCTGTACCACCGGCGCGCCGGTATGGAATTTCAGCCATTTCACGACGTCGGAACTCTCATGCATGCGCGCATCGAGCCAGAGCGGCGTGTCGTGATCGAACAGCGTCAGCGCGATCGCGGCCGTGCCGCGCATCATCGTGTGAGGCGCTCCTGATGTCGGCACGATGCGCTGGACCGAGCCCGGCCGCGCCATCGCGTCCATGACCGAACGAAAGGTCGATTGCGCCGACAGCACCTTGTCGGCGAACCCCGGCGGCAGTTCCGCAATCGTGGTCATGATCTCACCCCTCACCGCGCACCATGGTGTAGAAATCAACCTTCGTCGCGGCGGTCTCGGCCGCCGCCTGCTTGCGCCTGACCATAAGCTGCTCACGCAACGGCGCGATGATGTCCCGCTCCACCGCGTCGCCGAAATCGCTGGACTGCACCAGCGCGTCGCACAGCGCGATCAGCCGCGCCTTCTCACCGTCGCGACCGAGCGTGTAGCCGAAGCCGACCTCGCCGCTGGCAAGCCGCACCGCGGCCCGCGACACCGTGGCTTCGCCGAGGTTGAACGGCGCGCCGTCGCCGCCGACCCGGCCGCGCAGCATGACGAGGCCGTTTTCCGGCGCGCGCAGATCCTGATGCGCCGGCAAAGCGAGAGCGCGGAGGCGAGCGGCGATCTCGCCCACCTCCGCGTTCGCCAGCACGGCCATTGCGGCCTTGCGCTGGGCTTGCTGATTGTTGTGCTGGGTCACCAGATCCACCGAACTTTTCTCAACACCTTGCCGAATCCAAGTTGTCTATGATACTAGACAACTTGATAGCGGAGCGCCATGACTGTTTCGTGACAAAGGCGTGATTTCTGGAGTAGCTTCCCGGCCACATGAGCATGCAGGACACAGCCTCCTCCGGCGTCGCGTTGTGGCGCCTCGTTGCCGACGGCATCGAGCGCGGCATCGCCGATGGCCGCTTTGCGGCCGGCGACAAGCTGCCGGGCGAGGTGGAGATCGCCGAAACCTATCGCGTCAACCGCCACACGGTGCGCCGCGCGCTGGCCGCGCTTGCCGAGCGCGGCCTCGTGCGGGCCGAACGCGGCAGCGGAACCTATGTCGAGGCGCAGAAGCTCGCTTATCCACTGCGCTCGCGGACCCGTTTCTCCGAGATCGTCGGCGCGGACGGCCGCGAACCGCATGGCCGCTTGATCGAGGCGTCCGATGATGTCGCGACCCGCGAACTCGCGCGGGAACTTGGATTGAAGGCCGGCGCACCACTGGTGCGGATCGAGGCGATGCGCCTCGCCGACCGCACGCCGATTTGCGTCTCCACGACGTGGCTGTCGGCGCAGCTGTTCCCGGGTGCGGGCGACGTCTTTGCCGCGACCCGCTCGATGACGAAATTGCTCGAGCATTACGGCGTCCGCGACTATCGCCGGGGCGCGACCCGGATCACCGCCGGCATCGTGGACGCCACCGACGCCGCACGGCTCGATCTGGCGCTGGGACGGCCGATCCTGGTGGTCGACGCCACCGACCACGATCTCGACGGCAAGCCGCTGGTCACCAAGCATTCGCGCTTTGCCGCGGAGCGGGTGGAGTTTCTGGTGGAGAACGGGTGAGCTGCGGCCCTCTCCCCTTGTGGGAGAGGGTGGCTCGCCGCATTAGCGGCGAGACGGGTGAGGGGTATGTCTCCGCACCCACCGATCTGAATGTGAGGATGCAGACCCCTCATCCGGCGCTTCGCGCCACCTTCTCCCACAAGGGGAGAAGGGAAGAAGACCTACGCGACTGCCCTTCGGCCGATGATGGCGAAGCGCAGTTTTCCCGAGACGAAATCGATCGCGGCGACCGCGACCAGGATCATCAGGATCAGGAACGACACCTTCTGCCATTCCAGCACGCGGATCTGCTCGGCGAGTTGCAGGCCGATGCCGCCGGCGCCGACGATGCCGATGATGGTGGCCGAGCGCGTGTTCGACTCGATGAAATAGAGCACCTGCCCCGCGATCACGGGCAAGACCTGCGGCAGCAGACCGAACCGAATCTCGTGCAGCGCGCTGCCGCCGGAGGCGCGGATGCCCTCGACCTGCTTCTGGTCGGCGCCCTCGATTGCCTCCGAGAACAGCTTTCCGAAGGCGCCGAAATCCGACACGGCAATGGCGAGCACGCCGGCAAACGGGCCGAGCCCGACCACGTTGATCCACACCAGCGCCCAGATCAGCGTGTCGACGCCGCGGATCGAATCCAGGAAACGTCGCACCGGAAAGCGCAAGATTTTCGACGGCACCACGTTACGCGCGGCAAGAAGACTGACCGGCAGCGCGAACACCGCAGCCAGCGTCGTGCCGAGCAGCGCGATCGAGAGCGTCTCGCCGAGCGCCTTCAGATAGATCGGCAGCGACGAGCCGGGATCCGGCGGGATCATCAGCAGACTGATCCAGCCGAGCTGATTGAGCCCGTTGATGAAGCGCGACGGCGAAAAATCGAGATCGACGAGGCCGTAGATGAAGATGGCGAACGCCGCGACGATCATCGCGGGGACGGCAACCCGCGCCGAGGCGGGGCGGTGGAACACGTCCGGATAGCGCGCGCGAAGCGCCACGGTATCGATCTGCTGCGGTGCCGTCACGACCGCGCCTCCTTGCCGAACAGCCGGCCGCGCAGCCAGCCAGTGCTGATGTCGATGATGAAGACCGTGACGATGATGGTGAGCAGGATGGCGCTGACGTCCGAGTAATAGAACTTGCGGATGGCGACGACGAGCTCCTGGCCGATGCCGCCGGCGCCGACGAAGCCCATCACGGAGGCCTCGCGGACATTGATCTCGAAGCGCAGCAGCGCGTAGCTGGCATAACCCGCGGTGACCTGCGGCAGGATAGCGAAGCGCATGCAAGCGAGCCAGCTCGCGCCGGTCGAGCGGATGCCTTCGACCGGCTTCATGTCCGCGTTCTCGACGATCTCGGAGAACTGCTTTCCGAGCGCGCCGGTGGAGTGAATCGCAATGGCCAGCACGCCCGCCATCGGTCCGAGTCCGAAGGCGATCACGAAGATCAGCGCAAACACGATGCCGGGCACCGTGCGGGCGAATTCGAGCAGGCGCCGCACCACGAAGCGCAGCCAGGGCGCGGGCGAGGTGTTTTCAGCCGCGAGGAAATTCAGGCAGAATGCAAAAGTCGCGCCGATCAGCGTGCCGACATAGGAGATCAGCAGGGTCTCGCCCAGCATCTTCAGCCATTTGCGCCAGCCCCAGAGCCATTCGCCGACATCGGTCCAGACCCGCTGTCCGCTGTCGAGCGTGAGGATGCGGTCGAAATAGCTGAGGAAGTTGCCGAAATACGTGAAGAGCGTACGCAGGTTCACTTCCGCGCCGATCGCGGCGAGAACCAGCGCTGCAGCAAACAGCGCGGCACCGAGCAGAAGGCGCAACCGCTTTCGCGCGACCGCCCGGCCATAGGCGGCATTGAGCACGGCCAGCTGCTGCTCGGGGAGGATGGAAACCGCGACTGTCATCTTATCAGGGAAGTGGTCGATCAAAAGAGAAAGAGCCGGGTCCATCGACCCGGCTCCAGTGAAATCGCCCCGAGATCAGGACGCCTTCTTCTTACGCAGCGCATCGACGAACTTGATCAGTTCGATCGTGCCATCCCAATCCTTGGTGGTGGCGGGGTGAAAGCCCTTCTTCTGGCCGTCGGAGAGACGGTCGAAGGCGGCCTTGTCCTTGGCCGGCGCATCGAAGAACGCCTTTGCGATCGCAGCTTTGGCGTCTTCCGGCAGATCGGAATTGTAGGCATAGGGGCCGTTGATGATCGGCGCCGACTTGTGGATGATGCGGAAATCGTCCTTCTTCATCGCCGAGCCGTCGGCGTTCTTCAGCATGTGCTTGGTCAGCATCTGCGCCAGCGTGGAATCGTCGTCGCTGGTCCACTGGTTGGCGGCAACGTCGACCGTGCCCTGTGCCAGCGCCAGGATCGCGTTCTCGTGGCTGCCGGTGAAAACGACCTTGCCGAAATAGCTGTCGGCGTCCGCGATGCCCATCTTGTCGAGCTCGAAGCGCGGCACGTTGTTGCCGGAGGTCGAATTCGGGTCGACCAGGCCGAGGTTCTTGCCCTTGAGCTGATCGACGCTCTTGTAGGGACTGTTCGCCTTGACGAAGAACACCGAGTAGTAGCCGGTCGAGCCGTCCGCGTTGATATCGTTGGCGAAGGCGTCGGTCTTGACGCCGGTCAGGCGGGCGCGGGCGAACGACGCCGAGCCGTAGCTGGCGATGTGGATGTTGCCGGCGCGCTGGCCTTCGATCACCGCGGCGTAGTCGTTGGCGATCCGCAGCGTGACCTTCACGCCGAGCTCCTTGGAGAGATAGCTCACGAACGGCGCCCAGCGCTCGGTGACCCCGGAGGCGTTTTCGGCCGGGACGACCGCGAAGGTCAGCTCGGGATATTTGGCCTTCCAGTCCTCGGCGGAGGCCGAAGCCGTGAACGCGAGCGCAGCGGCGCCGGCAAGAATGAGTCTGCGAGTAATCATGATAGCCTCTTCATGGGTTGAGGTCGGTTGACGCAAAACTGGTGAGTCCTGATGCGGCGCCACTCAGGCGGCCGCGGCCGTTCCAAGCGCCGGGATGCCCTCGGGCGCCGGCACAGGTGCACCGCCCATGACATCGGCGGCTTCGAGATCGTAGAGCTCGCGCGCAACGTGCTCGGTCAACTCGGCCGGCGCGCCGTCGAACACCACACGCCCCTGCGCCATGCCGATCAGGCGGTCGCAATAGCCGCGCGCCAGGTCGAGCGAATGCAGATTGCAGAGCACGGTGATGCCGAAGTGCTTGTTGATGCGCAGCAGCGCATCCATCACGATCTTGGTGTTGCGGGGATCTAGCGAGGCGATCGGCTCGTCGGCGAGGATGATGTCGGGCTGCTGCACCAGCGCGCGGGCGATCGCCACGCGCTGCTGCTGGCCGCCGGAGAGCTGGTCGGCGCGCTGGGCCGCGAGCGGGGCGATATCGAACTGCTCGAGCGCGGACATCGCCAGCGCCTTGTCCTGCTCGGGCCAGGTCTGCGACAGCGAGCGCCAGGCCGGCATCGTCGCAAGCCGTCCCATCAGGACGTTCGTGAGAACATCGAGCCGGCCGACCAGATTGAACTGCTGAAAGATCATCGCCGAGCGCGCCCGCCACTGCCGCAGCTCCTTGCCGCGCAGCGCGGTAACGTCGAGGCCGTCGAACAGGATGCGGCCCTGCGAAGGGGTCGCAAGACGGTTGATGGTCCGCAGCAGGGTCGACTTGCCGGCGCCGGACCGTCCGATCACGCCGACGAAGCCGCCGGGAGAGACTTGAAACGAGGCATCGTCCACCGCGGCTTTCACGCCGAAGCGACACGTCAGACCTTCAACCACCAGCATGCAGGGCTCCAGAGTAGCTGGGACCCACCGCTAACGCCGGCGCTTGACACTTGTGTGACACGGACGTTGCGGTGCGGCGATCCTACACACGTCATCCACTGTTCTTGCCCTGTCATCGCGTCGTCATGACATTGTCATCAAGCCGCTCGAAGAGGAACGCCCGCCCTCTCGTTCGGATGCAACATGGCCGCCAAAGCTCTTTCGGTCCAGCCGACTGCCGATCCCTCGGCGAAGCTGCACGACGCCAGGCTTGGGGCCTATACCGAGGTCGGCGCGCGCACGATCCTGCACGAAGTGACGATGGGCGATTACTCCTACGTCGTGAACGACGCCCAGATCACCTACACCACCATCGGAAAATTCTGCTCGATCGCGGCGATGACGCGGATCAATCCGGGCAATCACCCGATGCATCGCGCCACGCAGGCGCACTTCACCTATCGTTCGAGCGCCTATTTCGAAGGCGAAAGCGACGACACGGAATTCTTCGACTGGCGGCGCCAGCATCACGTCCATATCGGCCATGACGTCTGGATCGGCCATGGCGCGGTCGTGCTGCCGGGCCGCAACATCGGCACCGGCGCGGTGGTCGCGGCCGGCGCCATCGTCACCAAGGACGTGCCGGCCTACACCATCGTTGCCGGCAATCCGGCGCGCATCGTGCGCCGCCGCTTTTCGGAAGACATCGCCGGGCGACTCGCCAGCCTCGCCTGGTGGGATTGGGATCACGACAAGTTGCGTGCAGCACTGCCCGATTTCCGCAAGCTCGGGATTGAAGATTTCCTCGCGACATATGAAGCACGAGGACGTTCTCTCAACAATTCTCTTGGCAGCAAATCAAGCGCGGTCGCGTGACAGACATTTTCCTTGAGGGCGGCCGGACCCTGATCGGCTCCGAGCTGGTCGAAACCTCTCTTGCCCTGTCCGGCCAGGACATCACCGAGGTCGATGCGTCGCGCGGCCGGGCGCGGCTTGCGATCGACGCGCGCGAGCTGCTGGTGCTGCCTGGCATCGTCGATCTGCATGGCGATGCCTTCGAGCGACAGATGATGCCGCGCGCCGGGGTCGACTTCCCGATCGACGTGGCGCTCGCTGACAGCGACCGTCAGGCGATCAGCAACGGCATCACTACGGTGTTTCACGCTACGACCTGTTCGTGGGAGCCTGGCCTGCGTAGCGCCGACAATGCGCGCGGCCTGATGGAGGCGATCGAACGGCAGCGTCCGCAATTCGCCGCCGACACCCGCTTTCACCTGCGCCACGAGACCTACAATCTCGACGCCGAAACCGAGATCAGCCAATGGCTCAGCGAGGGCCGCGTCGACCTGTTCGCCTTCAACGACCACATGGACGGAACGGTGGGGGACATGGCCAAGCCCCGCAAGCGCAACCGCATGGTGGAGCGTACCGGCCTGTCGGGCGATGATTTCGACCGGCTGGTTGAACACGTGCTTTCGCGCGCCAGCGAGGTCCCGGCTTCCGTGTCACGGCTGGCGGCGGCGGCCCGCGCCGCCGGGGTGCGGATGCTCTCGCATGACGATGCGACGCCTTCGATGCGTCAGGGCTTTCGCGCCATGGGCGTGGCGATCGCGGAGTTTCCGATTAACGAGGAGACGGCGCGGGCGGCGGCAAGCCATGGTGACGCCATCGTTTACGGCGCGCCGAATGTCGTGCGCGGCGGCAGCCACACCGGCTGGACAAAGGCATCCGACATGATCGCCAAAGGGCTCTGCTCGGTGCTGGCCTCGGACTACTACTATCCCGCGCAGCTGCTCGCTGCGTTCCGCCTCGCCGCCGATGGCGTGCTGCCGCTGACCGAGGCCTGGAACCTGGTCTCCGCCGCGCCCGCGCGCGCGACCGGTCTTGCAGATCGCGGCGTGCTCGCGGAAGGCCGACGCGCGGACATTCTGCTGGTCGACGACAGCGTGCCGCTGCGGCCGCGGTTGATCGCCGTGATATCAGGCGGCAAGCTCGTACATCTCACCGACGCGACACGGTTGCTTGGCATGGCAGCTACCCCGCGCGAAGCTGTCGTCGCGGCATAAACCCGCTATGCTCGAACGATGACAAATTTCCCCCGCTACGCGATCTATTTTGCCGCAGGCAGCGACAGCGCCCTCTCCCGCTTCGGCGCGGAGTTGCTCGGATACGATGCCTATACCGGCAACGAGCTGCCCTTTCCCGCCGATACCTCGCGTCTCGCGCCGGACTGGCGCGACATCACCGCAGATCCTCGCAAATACGGTTTTCACGGCACGCTGAAGGCGCCGATGGCGCTCGCGCCGGGCAAGACCGAAGCGGAGCTTTTGGCGGCCTGCGCGACCTTCGCCGGCGAGGCGCGGAAGATCCCGGTGATCCGCCCTATCGTCGATGCCATCAGCGGCTTCATCGCGGTCATTCCGGCTGAGCCGGTCGGTGCGCTTCAAGAGCTCGCCGCCGATTGCGTCCGCGCGTTCGACGGCTTTCGCACCGCCCTGACGGCGGATGATCGCGCGCGTCGCAGGCCCGAGAAGCTCAGCGAGCGGCAGCGCGACTATCTCGATCGCTGGGGCTACCCCTACGTGATGGAGGAATTCCGTTTCCACATGACGCTGACAGGGCGGCTGGACGCGGAGCGCCGCGGGCCAATTCTGCAGATGCTGCGCGCGCGGTTCGCAGCGCTCAGGCTGGAGACGCTGGTGGTCGATCGCATTGCGTTGTTCAAGCAGGATGATGCGGGGGCAAGGTTTCGTATTATGGACGAGTGGGTGCTGGCGAGATAGCCGACACCGCTGCACATTCCCGGCGTCGTCCTGGCGAAAGCCAGGACCCATATGTGGACGGCCCCCGTGGCACAAGAGCTTAGTGAGGTTTGATCGGATCGCTTGCATCCATATGTCCGGCCTGTTGATGCGGCTTTGTCGGACCGCTGGCCAAGATGGTTTTCGCGACACGAGTTCCAATCACCCATGCGACCTTATTCGGCCAATGGGTCCTACGGATTTGCTCGCATCTCGAACGATCGATCGCACCATCTCCTCTGCTCTTGCAGCTCCGGTTCGGCCGGTGGGGCTAACCCGCCGGTCGGCCGAATCTTTCGATCACACGGCAGCGGCCGTTTGGGCCTCGTTTTGCGCCCCTAGCCGCGCGCGATCGTATTGCTCTCCCGTCGTCATCAGCTTCCAGGCGATGCGGGCCATCTTGTTGGCCAGCGCCACCGCCGCCAGCTTCGGTGTTTTGCGCTTCAAAAGCTCGATCAGCCAGCTCGGCCCACGAGCTTTCGATTTGGCGATCTTGACCACCGAAGTTGCCCCAAGCACCAGCAGCTGACGCAAGGTCTCATCGCCTGCACGGGTTATCTTGCCGAGCCTGGTCTTTCCCGCGGTGGAATGGTCCTTTGGGGTCAGGCCGAGCCAGGCGGCAAACAGCCGTCCCGAGCGGAAGGCGTGAGGATCGGGTGCCTTCATCACCAGTGCTGCGGCGGTGACCGGACCGATCCCCGGGATCTGAGCCAAACGACGGCTCAAGGCATTGGCACGGTGCCAGGCGAGAAGCTTCGCCTCCACTGCCTTCAGCTCGACCTGCACCTGATCATATTGGCGGGCAAGCGTCGCAAACAGTTCGCGGGCCAGCGTCGGCACCCTTTCATCGTGCTCGATTGCGGCCAGGAACGAGACCAGCTTGTCCAGCCCCTTGGCCTCGATCAGACCGAACTCCGCCGCATAGCCGCGGATCATGTTGGAAAGTTGAGTGCGTCGCACGACCAGTTGTTCGCGGATGCCCAGCAGCATCAGCGCGGCCTGTTGCTCGGCGGTTTTCACCGGCACATAGCGCATCCGCGGCCGGCTCGCCGCCTCGCACAGCCCCTCTGCATCGCGCCCATCGTTCTTATTGCGCGCCACGTAGGGTTTCACCAGCTGCGGAGCGATCAGCTTGGCTGTGTGTCCCAGCTTACCTAGCTCTCGCGCCAGGACGTGAGCCGCCCCACACGCCTCGATCACCACCACCGTCGGCGGCAGCTTGGCAAAGAACTCCAGCATCCCCTTGCGGCCAAGCCGTTTGCGCAGCACGACCTGCTCCGAGGCATCCACCCCATGCAGTTGAAAGATATACTTCGACGTATCCATCCCAATGCGGATAATCTGGCTCACGGACGGCTCCTGTGAATGAGTTTCTGACAACCTCATTCTGGCACACTGATGCCGTAGGGGGCCGTCCACACCATCACCCCAGGGAGCCGTCGTGGTACGAGCCCGAAGCCCCGAGTATCCGCCAAACGACATCCTGGGGTAATGGGTCCTGGATCTGCGCTCCGCTTCGCTGCGCTTGTCCAGGACGACGGCGGAGTTATATCGCGACCGCCGGGCAGACAGCTCCTTACTTCCCCCACCGCAAAGCCAGCGCATCCCGTTCTTTCGCGAGCTCCAGCAGCCCTGCCCGAGTCGCCGGGTGCAGCGGCTGGAGCGGATGCCGCACCGTGTCCGACTTGATCACGGCGCCGGCCTGCATCATCGCCTTGCAGGCGATCAGGCCGCACTGGCGATTTTCGTAGTTGATCAGTGGCAGCCAGCGTTCGTAGGCGGCTTTGGCCTCTTCACGCTTGCCGGCGAAATAGGGATCGACGATCTGGCGGATGCCGTCGGGATAGCCGCCGCCGGTCATCGCGCCGGTGGCGCCGGCATCGAGATCGGCGAGCAGTGTGATCGCCTCTTCGCCGTCCCAGGGACCCTCGATATCGCTGCCGCCGGCCTCGATCAGGCTACGCAGCTTTGCAGCCGCGCCCGGCACCTCGATCTTGAAATAGCGGATGTTGGAGAAGTCGCGCGCCAGCCGCGCGAGCAGCTCGACCGATAGCGGCGTGCCGGCGACAGGCGCATCCTGGATCATGATCGGAATATTGATCGCGCCCGACAGCACCTTGAAGAATTCGACGACGCCTTTCTCGGGCACGCGGAAGGTAGCGCCGTGATAGGGCGGCATGACCATGACCATGGCGGCACCGGCCGCCTCTGCCTGCTGGCTCCGCGCGGCGCAGACGGCCGAGCTGAAATGCGTGGTCGTGACGATCACGGGAACCCGGCCCGCGACATGCTCCAGCACCGCATGCATCACGGTCTCGCGCTCGGCATCGGTGAGCACGAACTGCTCAGAGAAATTGGCGAGAATGCACAGACCGTTCGAGCCGGCATCGATCATGAAATCGATACAGCGGCGCTGGCCGTCGAGGTCGAGCTCGCCGCGCTCGTCGAAGATGGTGGGTGCGACCGGGAACACGCCGCGATAGGGGCGCTGGGCCTTGTGTTGAGGCGTGACCGGCATCGAACTCTCCATCCCTGATATCTCGTACATCTGCCGCGACGCTCGCGCAGCGTCACAGATGTACCCGCCGCGCGCATCGGCGGCAATGCCGATCGCGCGACGCAGGGATGGAAGATTGTCGGTGCTATGCGGTCCTCACCGCGCCCAAAAAGCCCTCGACCGCCACGCGGAGACGATCGGCGTCGGCGGACATTTTCGTCACGGACACCGACAGCACCGAACCGGCATTGCCCGTTTCCTGGTTCAGCCTGGCGACGCTGCCGATGGTGTCGGTGACCTCGCGGGTTCCCTGCGCGGCCTGCTGGAAGTTGCGGGAGATTTCGGTGGTGGCCGCGCGCTGCTGTTCGACCGCGGCGGCGATCGCCGTCATCTTCTCGTCGATGCCGCCGATCGCACCGCCGATCGCGCGGATGGCGGTGACCGCCTGGCCGGTGGCGCCCTGGATCTCCGCGACCTGGCGGGAGATCTCTTCCGTCGCCGTCGCCGTCTGCGAGGCGAGGCTCTTGACCTCGCCGGCGACCACGGCGAAGCCGCGGCCGGCCTCGCCCGCGCGCGCGGCCTCGATGGTGGCATTCAACGCCAGGAGATTGGTCTGCCCCGCGATGGCGTTGATCATCTTCACGACCTCGCCGATGCGGCCAGCGGTCTGATCGAGGATCTCGACCGTCGCATTGGTCTGCGCTGCCTGCGACACGGCTTCGCGAGCCTCGCGGGCGCTGGCCTGCACCTGCGCGGAGATCTCGCCGACGGACGCCGAGAGTTCTTCGGTCGCGGCCGCGATAGTCTCGAGATTGTTGGTGGCCTGTTCGGCGGAGGACGAGACCGCCGCGGTCTGGCTGCTCGATTCCGAAACCAGCGAGCGCACGTCGGTCGCGGTGGCATCGAGCTCCTTGGTCGACGCCGCAACGCTATGAATGACGGCCTGCACGGTGTCGTCGAAACTGCGGCAGGCCGCATCGACGGTGCCGGAGCGGGCGAGCTGGAGCGCCTGCTGCGATTCGCGCTCTTGGCCCAGGCGTTCCGCGGTCGCAGCGCTCTCGCGCAGGCTTTCGAGCGCGGCCGCCATGGTGCCGAACTCGTCGGGATACCTGGATTGCGGAACGGGCGTCGCGTAGTCGCGGGCGCTGATCTTGGCGATGGCGTCCAGAATGGCACGCACGGGGCGCATGAGGCGGTTGCGGACCACGTACACGCCAGCCAGGGTCACGGCCAGCGCAAGCAGGAACGCGAGCGACTGCACGACGAGATTGGTGAGCGCCTTGGCCTGCACGGTCTCCGCCCGCGCGATCGACTGGTCGAGCGCCTTGTTCGCAACCGCGACAATGGACGCGAAGGGTGCCTGACACAACGTATTCCATTCCGAGGCGGGCATCGCTGGCTTGCCGCTGCCGTCGAAATTCTTGGTGAGGTCCCCGATCTGCTTGAGGGCCCCGTCGGTCTTGGCCTTCGCGTCCGTCGCTGCCGTCACGAGCTCCGCCGCCACGTCCGGCGCAGCCAGCAACTCGGCCATGCCCGCCCACGCGGAGGTGATGGTGCCATCCCATTGCGCCACTGACCGCTTCTGAGCGTCGTCGAGCGGCTTGCTGGCGTTGACGTTGGAGCGAAGCGACGAACAATGGATGCCATAACGGTCGCGCACCTGCCAGGCGAAGCGCCGGACCTGGATCATGCGGGCGATGAAGGGGTCGTTCATCCAGGCACGGTTCGACACCGCGGTGGAGGCCAGATTGGCCGTTTCGATCACCTTGGTGACGCCATCGTACCAGGAATTGGTGCGCTCGATCTTGCGCTCCGCGCGCGGACGCTTGGCTTCGTCGTAGAACAGCTGGAATTGCGGCGCGGCGGCGCTCCAGCCTTGCTTCAATGTGCCAGCGAGTTCGTCGCGGCGGGCGAAGTCAACGGTGGCAAGCGCGGCGCCGATGGCGTCATAGCCGCCCTGCTCGGCCTTCTCCGCCGCCTCGAGTTTTGCCCGAGGGTCGTCCTCACCGAGGATCGCGCTCTGCGCATCGCCGCGATTGTTGCGCAGCGCCAGCACGCCATGGAAGATCGCCTTGTCGGCGGCGGCAAGCCGCGCGGTCTCGAGGCTGTCGCTGTGGCGGCCGAACGCCCCGACCATCTGGATCGCCGTGGAGGCCAGCGCACCCGCGGCCAGCAGGGCCATCAACGTCAGGAGAAGCGAACTTACCGATTTCTTAAACATTGCCATGGTGTCGGGGGCCTGGGTCGGGGGCCTATTCTTCGAGCGCCACCTTGCCACGTGACATGCCAATGTTCCGTTAAGTTTAATCGAATTGCTGTGAGCACCCCCCGGACGAGGCTCGGTGCCCCCATATCACGCAACCTTGGTGAAATCCGGCGGGCGGCGTTCTGCGAACGCCGTGAAGGCCTCGCGCGCTTCGGCGGAGCGCAGGCGCAGTCCGAACTGCTCGCCTTCGGCGTTCATCTGCGCGACCAGCGCCTCGCCATTGCGCATCAGCTTCTTGGTGGCGGTGAGCGCGCCGGCCGGCTGACGGGCAAGACGCTGCGCCAGCGTGAGCGCCTCGGCATCGAGCCTGTCGAGCGGCACCACGCGGTTGGCGAGCCCCCATTCCAGCGCGGATTTGGCCGGCACGGTCTCGCCCAGCGCGAACATCTCGTAGGCCCGCGCGTAGCCGATGCGCGCCGGCATCAGCAGGCTGGAGGCGGCTTCCGGCACCAGCGCGAGGCTGACGAAGGGCGTCGACAATTGCGCGTTGTCGGCAAGCACGACGAGGTCGCAATGCAGCAGCATCGTGGTGCCGACGCCGACGGCGCGGCCCTGCACCGCGGCGACCAAGGGCCGGGTGCAGCGCGCCAGCGACTGGATGAAGCGCACGACGTTGCGGCTGCCTTCCGACTTGCCCGCCGCGACTGCGGCGAATTCGCCGACATCGTTGCCGGCAGTGAACATGTCGCCTTCGCCGCGGATCAGGATCACGCGTGCCGACGGATCGTGCTCGGCGGCTTCGATGGCGTCGGCGAGCTTGCCGTACATCGCATCCGTCAGTGCATTCTTCTTGTCGGGGCGCGCCAGCGTGAGCGTGAGAATTCCACTGTCGTTCTGGATCCGGACGTGCTCGGTCATGGGTCTCTCCTCTATTCCTCTGGATCTTTCGAAAGCTCTGTTGAAAGCTCTCTTGAAGGTTCTCTTGGAAACTTGTCTTGAATGCTCATCAGCCAGCGCGCGACGATATCGATCTCCGCACTGGTGAACCCGTCCGTCAACGCCGCGTTGACCTGTGCCGCGTTGGCCTTCGCCTGTCCGAGCGCTGCACGGCCCTTCGGCGTCAGCCAGACGCGCCAGGCGCGCCCATCCTCCCGATCGGCCCGCCGCTCGATCAGCTTTACAGCTGCCGAGCGATCGACGAGGCCGGAAATGCCGGCAGGCCCGAGATCGAGTGCGGCACCTGCCTCGCCCATCAGCACGCCGTCCTGCTTGCCGAGGATAAACAGGAGTCCTGCCTGCGCCGGCGTGACCTCGCTCGAAGGCTGTGCCGCCATCCAGCGCTGCACACGCCGCTGCGCAACGCTCAGCAGGTAGATCAGCCGATGATGCCCCGCGCCCGCCGCTTTATTTCGCATGCGAAATAGATAATGGGACGCAAGGCTCCTGTCAAACCTGTTGGTCTTGTTACGGCGAACAGGTAAAGCTCGACGCTTCCGTCACCGGACCGCTCTTGTAGTGCGGCCAGGCCGGCCAGCGGCACAGCGGCAGCGCGCGAAGGGTCGCAAACGACGGCGCCTCGACCTTCTGCTCGGTAACTTCCAGGTCGCCGGGCGCCTTGCCCTTTTCGACCCAGTCGACCAGCGCGCTCAGCATGTCGACATTGGCCGGCGCGCCGGAGCCGACATGGTCGACCCCGGGCGCGGTGTAGAGCCGCGCGAACTCGGCCGTCTCGGCCTTGCCGAGCTTGCGTTCGACGCTCTCGAAATAGCGGATGCCGGCATAGGGGCTCTGCGCATAGTCGGCCATGTGTTCGAGCATGATCAGCCTGCCGCCGCGGGCGCGGAAGCGGCTGAGGTCGGGGTTGGTGGAATCCATCAAGCTGGAGACCTCGAGCAGCCGCGCCTTGTGCTGTTCGGGCTTATACGTCGTCACGTCGAGCTTGGGATCGCGCGCGAACACGTATTGGATGCCGCCGGCGCCGTAGATCCAGGCGATGCCGTTATTGGGCGCGGGCGGCTGCGCGGGAGGCGCCGTGCCGAGCCACCACGCGACCCAGCCGCCGGTCGGGCCGACCGCCGGCGTGTCCTCGCCCGACACGCCCCAGCCCGGATAATCATCGAGGCCGTTGGCAAGCGGGAACGGGAATTTGTAGGTCGCATGCAGGGTGTCGATCGCCTTGATCTGCGCGTCGGTGAGGCACTGATCGCCCGTCTTGCCGCTCGCGCAACGCAGCGTCTCCGGCTTGAACGCCGCCTTGCAGGACACGGGATCTTGCACCAGCGCGTCATCGGAGCCGTCGGCCTTATCGCAAGCGGCCCGCACGGCATCGCCCACGAGCTTCACCTGCGCCGGATTGATCCAGCCGTCACCCATGGTCACGAGCCCGGAACGCGTGCCGGCATGCTGCAAGCCGACCCAGTTGATGACGGGCACGCGGGCAAAGATGCCGTCGAAATCATCGGGGTAGCGCTGCGCCATGGTGAGGCCTTCGCGGCCGCCTTCGGACGATCCCATGAAGTACATCTTCTCAGGTCTCTTGCCGTAGGCGCGCTGCATCAGCGCGACGGCGGCATCGCGCACTTTCTTGTAGGCGCGATGGGCGAAATTCTCGAAGGCTTCGTCGTTGAGCGCGAACAGTTGCGGCGGCTCGCCCGGCTTGGACTCATGACCGGAATCGGTGCCGTAGGTGACGAAGCCGCGCGCGAGCGGCGACGGCTTGTCGAAGGGATAGGCCGGCGGCAGCGCCAGGCCCGTGATCAGCACGCCGTTGAATCCGCCGCCGCCATATTGCAGCGAGCGGCCGTTCCATTCGACGGGCAAATTGACCTGAAACTTGATCGGCGGCGCCTTGGCATCGGTGGGATCGATATGGCCGAGCAGCTTGCAGAAGCCGGGATTGGCGGGCGTGACGCGCCCCGAAGGTGTCGGGCCGCGTTCGGCGACGGCCAGTTGCGAGGGCGCCAGCAACGTCGCCGAATCGATCTTTACGGCGTCAATGCCGCCAACGAGGCCCTTGCAGACGGTGTCCGCATCCTCGGCCAGCGTCGCCGCCGAGGCGGAGCTCGCGCCCAGCGCAGCCACTGCGCCCACCAGCAATACACACAGCTTCGCACGCACTTGCGCCATCGTTTCCCCCTGCACTTTCTGTTCTCGTTCGTTCCGCCAGGAGGCCGTATTCAAGGCGACCTCCGGCCGGCCGTCAATGACGCTAGTGCTCGAACACCAGCCGCGCGCCGACTGTGCCCTCGAGGCTGCGGATCTGCTGCAGCAGCGCGCCTGAATCCTGGCCGCCGAGGTCGGCATCGAGCACGACGTAACCGAGGTCGCCGGAGGTCTCCAGATATTGCGCGGCGATGTTGATGTCGCGCTGGAGGAAGACCTCGTTGAGCCGGCGCAGCATGCCGGGAACGTTGCGATGGACGTGGCTGAAGCGCGCGCCGGAGGGACGCAGATGCAACTGCACCTCCGGAAAATTCACCGCCCCCGTGGTCGAGCCGGTGATGAAAAAATCGACCAGCTTGCGCGCCACCTCGCCGCCGATGCGTTCCTGCGCCTCCTCGGTCGAGCCGCCGATATGCGGCGTGAGGATGACGTTGCCGAGGCCCTGCACCGGGCTCTTGAAGCGGTCCGAATTCGAGGACGGCTCGACTGGAAACACGTCGATGGCGGCACCCGCGAGATGGCCGTCGCGCAGAGCTCCCGCCAGCGCATCGAGATCGACGACGGTGCCGCGGCTGTTGTTGATCAGGAGGGAGCCGGGCTTCATCGCCCGCAGCTCCTTCTCGCCGATCATCCCGGCGGTCTCCGGCGTCTCCGGCACGTGCAGGCTGACGACGTCGCTCTGCGCCAGCAGCTCTTCCAGCTTCTCGACCGGCTCGGTGTTGCCGTGGCGGAGCTTGTCGGTGCGGTCGAAATAGATCACGCGCATGCCGATCGCTTCGGCCAGCGTCGAGAGCTGCGAGCCGATATTGCCGTAGCCGATGATGCCGAGGGTGCGGCCGCGCACCTCGCGGCTGCCGGTCGCCGACTTGTCCCAGCCGCCCTCATGGGCCGACACCGAGCGCGGGAAGATGCGCCGCAGCAGCATCACGATCTCGCCGATCACCAACTCGGCGACGCTGCGCGTGTTGGAGAACGGTGCGTTGAACACCGGAATGCCGCGCTTGCGCGCCGCCAGCAGATCGACCTGGTTGGTGCCGACGCTGAAGCAGCCGACGGCGAGAAGCTGGTCGGCCGCCTCCAGCACCTCATCGGTGATCTGGGTGCGCGAGCGGATGCCGAGCAACGACACGCCCTTGAGCGCCCGCCGCAAATCCTCGCCGTCCAGCGCCTTGGTCAGGCGCTCGACATTGGTGAAACCCGCCGTTCTGAACAGGTCCACGGCGCTGTCGTTGACGCCTTCGAGCAGCAGCGCCTTCGCGTTCCGCTCAGGGCTTTGGCCTGGGGCTGACATGAAATCTCCGTGGGTCACAGCTTCGCCGCAGCTCATAGACCGCGGGGGACGCGCAGCACAATAGGGTTCGGATACGGGGAGAAGATGGCGCTCTGCCTGGCAGACCCGTCATCCTGAGGCGCGAGCCGCGCGGCGCAACGCGCCGTGCGGGGAGCCTCGAAGGATGAACGGCCCAGATGCAGCCGGGCCGTCGCCCTTCGAGGGCCGCTGAAGAGGCGGCCACCTCAGGGTGACGGTATTGGGATCAGATGACGTAAAACCCCTGCGTTCCGTCAAGCCGCAATTGTTCGACAAGGCCATATTCCCAGTCGAGATAGGCCTGCATCGCGCGCTCGTCGACGCCGGTGCCTTCATAGGGGCGGCGGTAGCGGTGGGCGGGGTCAGGCTTTGGGAAGACGTGCGGCGGACCGATTTCGAGCGCCGCGTCATAGCCGCCTTCCTGCACATAGACCTCCCAACCCATTTGCGCGAGCCAGGACGCCGTCATGTCGGCGCGGACGCCCTTGTCGTCGGTCAGCACGATGCGCGCGCCGCGCACCGGTGCGGCCATGTCGGTTTCCTGGACGAGCTGGCCGCCGGGATAGTGGCGGAAGCCGGGGAGATGGCCGGCTCCATATTCTTCGGCATCACGCACGTCGAAGCGATAGAGCGTGCGATCGGTCTGCGCGACAAGCGCAGCCATCTCGCCCGCGCCGAGGTGGCGAACGCCGGCGCGATAGGCGACGTCGCGCGCATTGGCCGGGCCGCCCTCGAACGGCCCGATCGCACCACGCCTGTTAGCACCATGGTCGAGCGTATGCCGCGCCAGCGTCCAGCCGATGGTACCGTTGCGCAATGCGCGGACCTTGTTCGGTACGCCGGCATTGATCAGCGATTGGGTGCCGATGATCGAGCGGGTGCGGCCGGCGCAATTGACGATGATGGTGGTGTCGGCATCGGGTGCCGCCTGCCCGGCCCGCAGCACCAGCTCCGCGCCGGGCACGCTGACCGAGCCCGGAATATTCATGGTGGCATATTCGTCGAAGCGGCGGACGTCGAGGATGGCGATGTTGGCCTTGTCCGCGATGAGTTTTGCCACCTCGTCGGCACCGAACGACGGCGTATGCCTGCGCGATTCGACCAGCTCGCCAAAGGCTTTCGAGTAGGAGTTGACGTCCTCGAACATCTGATAGCCGGCCGCGCGCCAGGCCTTCAGCCCACCATCGAGCGCGCGGACGTCGGTATAGCCGAGCGCGGCGAGCCGTTGGGCGCCGGCAGCGACCAGTCCTTCGCCGTCGTCATAGAGCACGATCGGTACATTCTTGCGCGGCAGCCTGACCTCGGCTTCGATCTCGATCCGATCGGCAGCCATGTTGGCGGCAAACAGCGGATGTCCCGTCGCGAAACCAGCCTCGTGCCTGAGATCGAGCAGCGCGATCTCCTCGCGGAGCAGCAATGCGCGGCGGATGTCGGCCGGAGTGACGGTGGTGAGCTTCATGGCACGGACTCTGGGAAGTGACCATGAGCTTTTGAACCATTGTTGCGGCATTGGCTAGCCATGCCGCGAACAATCAAATTCGATAGCCCTTGTCGGACACATCATGGGTCGAGGAGAAAGATCCTGCGCGCGTCGGCGTCACCTCAATCACATTCGTATGTAGCGACCACTTTCGCAAAGTCGAGCCGATCGAGAGCATCGCGGTCGATCCAGAAATGAAGCGTGCATCCGATATTGGCGTGCCAGTCAAGAAACGCGCGATCACCTTGCATCTGGAGCAATAGTATATCTTCGAAGTGCTGCTCCGTCGCATCTTGCGGGCCACTGCCATATCCCAGCATCTGATGCAGGGCGGTGTTGAAATGGCGGTATTGGCCGTCTCTTATGGTCGGGGTCTTCCAATGATTTCGACGCGCGAAATTCGTAAGATAGCTGAGAGGCACTTCGTCGAGAGCTTCGACGTTCTGCTCCGCCATGCATCGGATCGTATGATTGATGGCATTGCCGAGGTCCGACGCGATTGTGGACGAATACGTATAGACGTATTGTTTGACATTCTCGTAGGTGTGCACGACGTCGGTCCACCAGGCCCGAAAGATCGCTCTTGTGTCCGCATCCACGTCATCCATTGGAGTCAGCGCCCGACAACGCTCAAGCCATCCGATTGCGCCAGCGCGAAGGCGCTTCAATTCCGCGACTCCCTCGTCGTTGAGCGGCTTGTAAGAGTATCTGGGTGTCAGGTCGCGAACGACGTGCGACAGCACGGACCGAACCACATGATTGATCAGGAGCCAGTTGAAAGGCCAATGATCGTCCTTCTCGTATTCCGAGGCCATTCTGAATTGCAGAAAATCAGGTCCTCGCGGCTCACCGGGACCCAATGCCTTGCATAATTCTGCGATCATGAGTTCGCCTCCGACGGCGTCCTCGTGGAAATAGAAGTCCCGGAATACCTGGAAAGAAAGTGGATATTTGAATTCGATCTTGGAATGAAAATCGAGCGCCGGATCGAGCCATTTGACCTGGGCATCACCATCGGTCCCCGCCAGCGGCATTAGATCGGACGGTGGCGCGCGGTCGGGATATGCGTCACCCGCGGCAGTACCGTAGAGAACGCGGCAAGGCGGACGTCCTTCGCCCACGAACACGGAGCTGCAGAAGAAATACAGCGTGCCTCGGTTCGGCAGCGGCGACCAACCGGAGCCCGGAACTTCGACCAGGTCGATCTGAGCGACGAAGGTGAGCGCGACGGTCTCCAAGGTTTCGTTTGCCCTGACTTCCGCCGTCGGCCACTCCAATTCTGGGGGCAACCTGGGAAGTCCGCCGAAGAAACTTCGCGCCCTGTGCGTGAGCGGCACGGGCAGGTCACTGCGTTTCACCAGTATGGCAGGCAGCGCCGTCTCTTCGATCTCGTCGCGTTCAGATACCGCCATCAGAAAACCACCACTCCAGGATGCACCTCGCCAATCGAACCATTTTGCGAAAGCTCCGACAAGTGCTTCTTGCCCGCGGCGGCAATGCGATCAGTTGCCACTGCTATTCGGCGATCGCCGAACGGCAGTCGACGCGATCACTCGCCGGGAACAAGCTGCTCAAGCCGCGGCTGCGCAAGGCGCCGCAGCTTGCGGCGCGACAAATAGAGCAGGACGCCGGTGACCGCGAACAGCGGCATCAGCGCAGCCGCGACCAGGAACGCGAGCTTGCCGGGCCAACCCAGAATCGCACCGCGGTGGATGTCGAGCACATTCGCGATGATCTTCTCGCCGAACGTCTTGTCGGCGTAGCGTTCCGCAGAGACCAACTGACCGGTCACGGCGTCGATGCGGAATTCGTCGCGGGTAGTGTCGAGGGTGGAGTCTTTCCCCCATGAGCGGATCCGGATCACCGTGCTCGGACCGGCGGGCAACGTCAGCAACGCCTTGGAGAAGCGGCTGCCCTCTTCATGCAGAAAGGCCGCCCACGCACGATCAAAGCCGATCGGCTGTGCCGTCTCGCTCGCGGCACGCGACGCCTTTGCAGGCATCTTCGGCTGCATCTTCGCCGCGGCGATCTGCGGGCGCGACAGCAACCAGACGACGCCATCCTTGTACCAGTCGAACGAGTACCAGAGCCCGGTGAACGTCATCACCAGATAGACCGGCAGGACCCAGGTGCCGATGACCGCGTGCAGCGAGCGATGCAGCCCGCGTCCACTCAGCCCGAAATTTGGTTTCAGCCACATCTTCACGCTGCCTGCACGCCGCGGCCAGCGCAGCACGAGGCCCGAAATCAGCATGACGATGAGGCCGAGCGCGGCCGCGCCCGTGATCTGACGCCCCCAGCCCTTGGCATCGCCGGGGATGAGCAGCCAGCGGTGCAGCTTGCGCACGGTCGCGAAAAACTCTTCGCCGTGCGGCGTGCCCAGCACGCGCGCGTCATAGGGATCGACATAGAGCGAGGACGGCCGCGCGCCTCGTTCGTCGCGGGCGAAGCGCACATGCACCGCGGCGGACGGATCACTTGCTAGCGTCACGGCGGAGACCCTGCCGACATCCTGCGCCGCCGTCAGGCGCGCAACCAGTTCGTCCGGCATCAGCGCCGGTGCCTGGCGCGGCGCGACCTGCATGATGCCGGCGTTGAGATGATCGACGATCTCATCCTCAAAACTCGTGATCGCACCGGTCAGTGCGATCACGGCGAGCAGCAGCGCGAGCACGAGGCCGGCGATGGAATGGACCTGAAGCAGAGCGGCCTTGATCGCGCGCCAGGGGTCACGCATTGGCACGGGCCCTTCTGGTCCGCACGACCTGCAGATCAGATTCCTCGCGCCACACCGTCATCGCTAGAACTTCACCGTCGCCGACAGGGATACCCTGCGCGCGTCGCCGATCGCGACGTTTAAAGCGTTTCCGGTGGTGGACGTATAGTAGACCTTGTCAAACAGGTTCTTGACGTTGAATTGATAGATCACCGGCAGATTGTCGATCTTGGTGTCGTAGGTCGCAAAGATGTCCGCGACGGTATAGGCCGGCAGGAAGAACGTGTTGAGGGAGTCGCCCGGCCGGTCGCCGACATAGTGCGCGCCGCCGCCGAGCCGCAGACGTCCGGGCAGTGCATCGCCGAAATCGTACACGAGATAGAGTGAAGCCGTGTTCATGGCGGCGTTCAGCAGCTTGGCGTTGCCGACAACGGGATCGTTGATCAGGCGTGCGTCGGTATAGCCGTAACTTCCAATCAGGCTCCATTGATCAGTCAGTTTGCCGGTCACGTCCAATTCGACGCCGCGTGACTTGGCCGCGCCGGAGGCGCGCGCCGCCGACTTGCCACCGCCGGTGTCATCCAGCACCAGGACATTCTTCTTCTGGATGTCGTACACGGCCAGGGTGCCCGACAGCCGCTTGTTGACATCGAACTTCAGACCGGTCTCCCATTGCGTTCCTTCTTCGGGCGCGATGGTGGAGTCGACGACAAAGCCGGTGGTGAACGCTGCGACGACCGATGTCGGCTTCAACGACTGGGTATAGCTCACGTAGTAGGAGAGCTGATCGTTCAGCTTGAAGATGACGCCGCCGAGCGGCAGCACCTTGTCACCCGCCAAATTGGTGTTTGTGATGAAGTTCGGCCGGCCTTTTCCCGCGAGCTGTTCGTATTCCATCCAGCGTACACCCCCGACCACCGACAGCCAGTTGGTCAGATGGAAGGTGTCCTGAGCGAAGAAGCCGCGGGTGCCGAGCTTGTCGGTCTGTTCGCTGTCCGTTGCCGAAACAGCCGTGCCCGGCGAGATCAGTCCGTAGACCGGGTTGTAGAAATTGAAGTTGGCGGTCGCCTGTCGGATCAGGTCGCGGCGATCGATGGTGCGATACAGCGCTTCGCCGCCGAACAGGATCTCGTTGCGGAAGCCGCCCACCCAGACATCACCCTGGAGATAGGAGGTGCCGTAACTGGCGTTGCTTAGCGAGTTCTGGGTGCCATCGTTGCTGCGTTTCTCGACGCCGGTTTTAGCGTCGACGCTGGTGATGCGGAGCTGGTTGGCACTATAGGTCTCGGTGTTGTAGCTGTAGGCCGCCGTGACCTTCCAATTGTCGTCGAGCTTCTGCTCGACCGAGGCCTGCACCAGGTCCGAGGTGCCCCACATGTTGTTGAAGGGCTCGTCGAGCCGGCGCGTCTTCGGGATCGCCAGCGGAGCACCCTTGACGAAGGCCGTGCCGCGGTCGAACGGAGTGATGAACTCGCGGTGCTCATAGGTGAGCTGGACCGTCGTGGTGTCGCCGTACCAGGCCAGCGACGGGTTCACCAGCATTTCCCTGTGGCGGCCGAAATTGCGCCAATAGTCCTCGCTGACACCATAACCGACGAAGCGATAGGCAAGGCCCTGGTCGCCGATCGGGCCGGTGATGTCGAGCGTGCCGTCGGCGCCATTGCGATTGTTCGCGAATGTCGAACCAAGCAGCGTGACCGAGCCGTGCTGGTAGAGCTCCGGACGCTTGCTGATGGTGTTGACGATGCCGCCGGGATCCATGATGCCGTAGAGCAGCGAAGCCGGTCCCTTCAGCACCTCGACGCTCTCGACTGCGGCGTTCAGGCTGCGGCCCTGCACCAGCGGCATGCCGTTGCGCATGATCGAGCCGTCGCGGTTGTCGCCGAAGCCGCGGCGGATGACGGCGTCCTGAGTGCCGGCGAGTGTGTTGGTCTGGGTGATGCCGCTGATGTTGACCAGTGCATCGTCGATATTACGCGGAAGCTGGTCCTTCAATACCTGTGCGGGCACGACGTTGACAGACTGCGAGGTGTCGAGCGGCGAGGCGCCGCGGCGCAACGTGGTCGCGCTCGGCATCGCGCGGTAGCCGAGCTTTGCGGCTTGTTGCGCAGCGGCGTCGGCCGCGGCGCGTTCCGACAAGGTCGGAGCTGCGGGCGCGGTAGCATTGCGGCTGCGCTGACGCGCGGCCGCTTGCGTCCGACGTTGAGACGTTTCCGATGCGCGCGCCGCTTTTGGCCGCGGTGCCGGCGCCTCCACCGTCACCGGCGGCAGTGCGGATTCGGCGTGCGCTGTCGCGGAGCTGGAGAGACATTCGGCGAGCAGCACGGCCGCTCCGATGAGAAGACCCGGGCGGCTGTCGCCGGCAGGCGTTCGACGACCGCTGACGCGCTGGCCGTCCAGATAGACACGCACTTTCGATTCACTTCCAAGTCAGACGCAGAAGCTGGCGCGTCTAACAGCCGCTGTACGTGAAGAGAACCGCAAGCGGACTTGAATCGCTCTAGTGTTGAATGGTTCTAGATTCCGATCGCGCTATTCGGCAATCCTCGATTGATTGCGCAGCGAGTGCGACACGCAGCGCGCGAATTCGCGGCTACCTGTCGCGGTTTGCGCGATCTCACGCGATGGCCGGAGCCGTCAGCTCGTCGAGCTTGCGCTTGAGCGCGGTGCCGTCGGACAAGGCTCGGAGCGGCGGCCGCACGCGCAGCCAGCTCGCATCGCCCGTCTGTGCCGCAAGGATGGCTTTCAGCGTCGTGAGGAAGGATGGTGATTTCACCACGATGTCCACGGCAGCCTGCATGCGTGCTTCGACATCCTTGCCGTCGATCATGGCCTTGACCAGCTCCGGCGCGATGTTGGCCATGCCACAGATGGTGCCAGCACCGCCGGCGGCGATCGCGCGGGTGATGTCAACCTCGTTGCCGACGGTGATGGCGAGCTCGGGAGCGGCGGCGCGGAACGCCTGGAACTGCTTGAAGTCGCCGCTGGAGTCTTTCAGGCCTGCAACGACCTTGCCGTAGCGCTTGCGCAAATTCGCGGCGACGCCGGTCGGGATCGCAACACCCGATATCTGCGGGATATGATAGAGGTAGGCACGCAGGCGATCGTCGGCGACGCCGTCGAGGATCGCCGCAAACGCGTCCTCGATGCCTTCGGGGCTGACGCTGCGGTCGAAGTAAGGCGGCAGATACAGCACGTGGCGGAGGCCGAGGCCGAGCACGGCGCGCGTCAATGCGATGCTGTCGCTGATCGCGGGAAAGCCGCCGCCGATTCCAATGCGGTCCGGCGCGACGCCGGCCTTGAGCACGGCCTCGATGGTCGCGACCCGTTCGGTGACATTGAAGGAGGTGCCCTCGCCGGTGGTGCCGAACAGCACGACACCGTCGACGCCCTTGCCGAAGAGTTGCTTGGCGTGGGCCGCGAGCTTGGCGGAATCCACGCTGCCGTCCGTCGCC
The DNA here is from genome assembly GCF_000244915.1 of Bradyrhizobium sp. WSM471. Taxonomy (NCBI): domain Bacteria; kingdom Pseudomonadati; phylum Pseudomonadota; class Alphaproteobacteria; order Hyphomicrobiales; family Nitrobacteraceae; genus Bradyrhizobium; species Bradyrhizobium sp. WSM471. The sequence goes on from NZ_CM001442.1 coordinate 7,442,419, forward strand.
AGCGGCGTCGCCGAAGCCACCCAGAACCCGCGAATTGCCTCCGTCATCACACCATCCGTTGCTGTGGCTTCGGACCAGACCTCTGATCTCGGACGATCGAACCAGGGCCTGGCAAGCCTTGTTTTTGCTTTACTTTCCGCCTTGTACCTTACATACAACAAAGGCGCAAATCCTTTCCATCATCATGGCGCACATGACACGCAGCCAGATTCCGAGGAGGTCTCGCATGGACATGGTGACCCCCGTCGAGCGGGCCACCCAGTTGCTTGGCGCCTTGCGCGACAGGCTCGGCGCGGCTGCCGTGCTTGTCGGCACCGAGGTGCCCGCACGCAATTGCAACGACTGGAGCGCGAGCCTGCCGCAGACGCCGCTCGCGGTGATCCGCCCGGTCGACGCGCAAGGCGTTGCGGATGCGATCGCGACTTGCCGGCAGGCACATCTGCCGTTCGTGCCGCAGGGCGGATTGACCGGGCTGTGCCGCGGCGCATCGCCTGAAGCAGGCTGGGTCGCGATTTCACTGGAGCGCATGAGCGGCATCGAGGAGATCGATCACGCCTCGATGACGATGACGGTGAAAGCAGGCACGCCGCTTCAGACGATCCAGCAGGCCGCCGACGAAGCCGGCTTCTTCTTTCCGCTCGATCTCGGCTCGCGCGGCTCCTGCGCGATCGGCGGCAATCTCTCGACCAATGCCGGCGGCAACCGCGTGATCCGCTACGGCATGACGCGCGAGCTGGTGCTCGGGCTCGAAGTCGTGCTGCCCGACGGCACCATCATCACCAGCCTCAACAAGCTGATGAAGAACAATGCCGGCTATGATCTGAAGCATCTGTTCATCGGCGCGGAAGGCACGCTCGGCATCATCACCCGCGTGGTGCTGCGGCTGTTTCCAAAGCCGCGCTCGACCATGGCCGCGCTCTGCGCGCTCCAGGACTATGCCGCGGTGATCGCGCTGCTCGGCGCCGCGCGAAGCGGGCTCGGCCCATTGCTGTCGGCATTCGAGGTGATGTGGCCGGATTACTGGGACGTGATCACGACTCGCGCCGGCGTCAAGCCGCCGGTCGCCGCAGGCCACGGCCTCTACGTGCTGGTCGAAGCGCAGGGCACCGACGAGAGCCTCGACGCGCCGCGCTTCCAAAGCTGGCTCGAAGAGCTGATGGAGCGCGGGCTGCTCGCCGACGCCGCGGTGGCGCAATCGCTGGCGCAGACGCAAAGCTTCTGGCGCGTGCGCGACATCTGCGCCGAGTTCGGCCAGGTGCTCGGGCCGCACATCTCCTACGACATCGGCCTCGCCGTGGCGCGGATGGACGAGTTCGTCACACGCTGCAAGGCGGCGCTGGCGGATGGCATCGAGGGCTGCGAGAGCGTCTATTACGGCCATATCGGCGACGGCAATCTGCATCTCGTCTCCTGGGTGACCGGCCTTGCCGTCGAGCAGCAGCCGAAGGAAGAGATGGACGCGATCATCTACGGCCTCGTGCGCGGGATGGGCGGCAGCGTCTCCGCCGAGCACGGCATCGGCACGCTGAAGAAGAAGTGGCTGGGTCATGCCCGCAGCGAGGCCGAGATCGCGCTGATGCGGACGCTGAAGGCCGCGCTCGATCCCGATCATCTGCTCAATCCCGGCAAGGTGATCTGAGAGAGCCGATGCGATCGCTCAAGCTCGATGCACCGAAATCTCTGTCGCAGCGGGTGATGCAGCGGCTGCGCCAGGCCATCATCGACGGCGAGTTCGCGCTTGGCGCCGCCATCTCCGAGGAGATGGTGGCAAACTCCTTCGGCGTCAGCCGCACCCCGGTGCGCGAGGCGATGGGCCAGCTGCAGGCGCAGGGCCTCGTCGTGATCCGGCCGCAGGTCGGCAGTTTTGTCTTTACGCCTAGCGCGGAAGATATCACCGCGCTCTGCATGTTCAGGATCGCGCTGGAGCCCAGGGCCGCCGAGCTCACCTTTCACCACGATCGCGAAGGTGCGATCACGACGATGAGCGAGGCGATCGCGGCGATGGAGCCGGCGATCGCAGCCAGGGACAATATCGCCTACGGGCACGCCGATGCCGCCTTTCACGAGGCGCTGTTCGCCCATTGCGGCAACCGCTATCTCGCCGAATCCTATCAACTCGCATCCAGCCGCGTCGCTGCACTCCGCACCAATTTGACTTCGCCGATCGACGTGCGCACGCGCACGTCCTTCGACGAGCATCGCAAGCTGCTCGATCTGTTCGCCCGCGGCGAGTTCGCCGCATTCGCGACGCTGATGACCACGCATGTCACCAATTCGGGCGTGGTCTACGCCAAAGCGCTGAAGGTCGATTGAGCGCTGCTACCGCGCGCCTTTCGTGCCGGGCCTGTCCAGAAAATCCAGCGCGGTGTTGATCTGTTCGAGCTGGTATTCGATTTTGTCGCGGTCCTCGACCGTGGGCGCCTTCTCGAGCTGCTCAACGAGCTTCTGCTTTCGGAGCAGCAAGTTCTCTATGACTGTACTCACGGCTCCCCCATCCGCCAGTGGCGAACATCGGGGCGATACTAGACCCCGGGCGCGAGCGCGCGCCAGCCGGGCCGGCGCAAACCCTGCATCAGAATGTTCGCGAGGGCAGTTGGTTCCTGCGCGTGATCCGGGAAGGTGCACACAGCTGATGGCGGCGCCCGCGAACGGTTGAAGCGGTCGCACGCCCGGGCTGCCGGCCACGGAACCGGATCTTTCACGTGCCCGTCGGTTGTATTCGCGGTCCCGGAGTCCTATGCGTAGGCGCCATGGACATCCAGATCATCGCCGCCGAAAAACCCCTGATGGCGCAGGCACGACCGCACAAGCCGGCGCCATTCCTCCCGATGAGCCGCGCCGAGATGGATGCGCTCGGCTGGGACGCCTGCGACATCGTGCTGGTGACGGGCGATGCCTATGTCGACCATCCCAGCTTCGGCATGGCCATCATCGGCCGCCTGCTGGAGGCGCAGGGTTTTCGCGTCGGCATCATCTCGCAGCCGGACTGGCATTCGGCCGAGCCGTTCAAGGCGCTGGGCAAGCCAAAGGTCTTCTTCGGCGTCACCGGCGGCAACATGGATTCGATGGTGAACCGCTACACCGCGGACCGCCGCCTGCGCCATGACGACGCCTATACCGCGGGCGGCGAAGGCGGCAAGCGGCCGGACCGCTGCACCGTCGTCTACGCGCAGCGTTGCCGCGAGGCGTTCAAGGGCGTCCCGGTCGTGCTCGGCGGCATCGAGGCCTCGCTGCGCCGGATCGCGCATTACGATTACTGGTCCGACAAGGTGCGCCGCTCGGTGCTGGCCGACGCCAAGGCGGACCTGCTGCTCTACGGCAATGCCGAGCGCGCCGTCGTCGAAGTGGCGAACCGTCTGGCCGCCGGCGAGGCGCCGCGCGAGCTCGACGACATCAGGGGCGTCGCGCTGTTCCGCCGCGTGCCTGAGGACTACGTCGAGCTGCACGCCGACGATCTCGACTCCGCCGACGAGGGCGCATCGCGGACGAAAGGCTTGACCGTGATCCGGCTGCCCGCTTTGGAGCAGGTCGAGCAGGACAAGGAAGCCTATGCGCGCGCCTCACGCGTGCTGCACCGTGAGAGCAATCCCGGCAATGCGCGGCCGCTGGTGCAGCGCCACGGCGATCGCGATCTCTGGCTCAACCCGCCGCCGATCCCGCTGACCAGCGACGAGATGGACGCGGTCTACGATCTTCCCTACGCGCGCGCCCCGCATCCGTCCTACGGTGACGCGAAGATCCCGGCGTGGGACATGATCAAATTCTCGGTGACGATCATGCGCGGCTGTTTTGGCGGCTGCACCTTCTGCTCGATCACCGAGCACGAGGGCCGCATCATCCAGAACCGCTCCGAGGGCTCGATCCTGCGCGAGATCGAGAAGATCCGCGACAAGACGCCCGGCTTCACCGGCGTGATCTCGGACATCGGCGGTCCCACCGCCAACATGTACCGGATGGCGTGCAAGGACCCGAAGGTCGAGGCCGCGTGCCGGCGGCCGTCCTGCGTCTTCCCCGAGATCTGCCCGAACCTCAACACCTCGCATGACGATCTGATCCGGCTCTATCGCAAGGTGCGCGAGACCAAGGGCATCAAGAAGGTGATGGTCGCCTCCGGCGTGCGCTACGACCTCGCGGTGGAAAGCCCCGAATATATCAAGGAGCTCGTCACCCATCACGTCGGCGGCTATCTGAAGATCGCGCCCGAACATACCGAGCGCGGACCGCTCGACAAGATGATGAAGCCCGGCATCGGCGCCTACAACCAGTTCAAGCGGATGTTCGATGCCGCGGCCGAACAGGCCGGCAAGAAATATTACCTGATCCCGTATTTCATCGCGGCGCATCCGGGCACGACCGACGAGGACATGATGAACCTCGCGCTGTGGCTGAAGAAGAACCGTTACCGCGCGGACCAGGTGCAGACCTTCCTGCCCTCGCCGATGGCGACCGCGACCGCAATGTACCACACCGGCGTCAACCCGCTGCGCGGCGTGCGCCGAGGCGGCAGCGACAAGGTCGAGGCCATCAAGGGCCTGCGCCAGCGCCGCCTGCACAAGGCGTTCCTGCGCTACCACGATCCCGACAATTGGCCGGTGCTGCGTGAAGCCCTGAAAGAGATGGGCCGCGCCGATCTGATCGGCTCGCGCCCCGACCAGCTGGTTCCCGCGCACCAGCCACCCGGCACCGGCAAGGCCGCCGGCACGCGGCGGCCGGTTCGTCCCGGCGACAAGACGCCGCGGTTCACGACCAAGAATCTGCGGGTGATGAAGTAGCGGGCGAGCCGGACCAGGTCCGGTTCAACCTCGCACTGTCGTGCCCTCAAAACAAAAACCTCGAAAACAACCCCATGCACAGTAGCCGGCATCAGCGAGATCAATGACTTAGGCGCTTTGCGAATCCGCTGAATCCGGCGGGCGAGACAACGGAAAAACGAAAATTAGCTTTTGGCGAAATATTGACTCGTCGGGCAAAACAGGCGCAGGATGCCATTGTCGCGGCACGCGTGGCAGGGCGAGCCCCGACCGCTACTCCGTATCGATATCCTCGAGCGCCACACCGCGTCCCGCGGCGCCTCGAAGCAACCGTCCCCCGACTTGCAATCTATCAACACAGCAGGCAACGGTGCGCGCCTGATGCGCTGGGGAGCGTAGTCGTAATCCCCATCGCGGGGTAGGCGGTGTCCGCTTTGTCCGCGAAACCGGACATGGCCAGTCCGGCTTTGTGAGTCAGCTACGGGCCAATAGGCGAAGTGCTGGGCTGCGGTCGGGTGCGTTAAACTGATCCACTCAATTCGAGTATTCTCAATAGAGCCTTCTACAAAGCTTCATGAGAAAAACTGGGAATGTCCTGGATCATTGCGCTCGCTTCTTTCGGCTTTTATTGGTGGCTTACTAGGCTGGCGAGTGAACGGGCGGCAGAACTCGCAGCAGCTGGAATTGGGCGCTCTCCGTTGTATTGGGTGTCGAACGCGCTAGTTGCCGTCTTGTTGGCCCTGGTTCTGTACATTGCCCACATTCACAATCAATCGCCCGTTCCGGCTTTCCTATGGATTGCGGCCATTGCGATAATCGTGGCCTTGCTTTTCCTGCGCCGCACGTTGAAATGGCGCTATCCCGTATAGGAAGCTTTTTTTGCGGACGCGTCGGACTCCTCTGACGCAACAATGTCTGCAAGGGGTCACAATCGGTTCTCCGCCGGCTGCTCGAGGCAGGTCAGCTGGGCCAAGAGGAGACTAACCAGTCTGGGCGCGAACATACGTCTCTGCCTGTTCGAGCAGGTGATCGAGCGAGCTAACGGCCGTATCGAGCACCAGGTGTTCTCGATCCCACGGTTCATAGTCTCGGTTCACTACCTCAGCCCACGTTGGCAGCTTGAGGCCGCTGATGTCTGAGGTGCGCGTTTCCACTCGTTGTCGATGCAAGATCAGGTCGCTGCAAACCACTTCGATCTCAACGAGGCATGCCGACTTCTGAGCGGCGATCTGTCGCCATCCGACGCGGCTTGCCAGGACTGGATTAACGCAGTCTACGACAACGATACGACCAAGCTCGAGATTTTCAGCCGCGAGTGCGGTGGCTACCACATAGCCCATCGCGCCGACCGTATGACCTGCGGTCCGTAGCGTCTGCTCAACGGCATCGATACGAAGGTACGTGGCCGCGAGACGTCTGGTCAGTTCCCGAGAAAGCGTTGTCTTGCCCGTGCCGGGAAGGCCGCCAAAGACTATCAGCGCAGGTGCACGGCTTGTCATGCGACATCATCGGCCGACATTCGGAAGTCCGCAATGGTCACCGGCGGTCCTCCACCGGCTGCGTGCGGCAGGTCAGCTAGCGGAGAAGATGCGACATCCCGGGTCGATGAGCTTCCAGTATGAACGGCACAACAAGTTCTGGATCATGCCGGGGCCTTGGAATGCACAATGATGAGTCCTTCGCGATGGCGGAACCACGGAACTCGTAGCTCAGATGCCCGGTCACGGGTCAACACGGTTCCTCAACTAACAAATGACCAGAGCGTTCCTCAGGCAGATCGGCCACGTGTGTCTGGCGCGCTACAGCAAATTCGGTGAGTTGGGTTAGCGTTTGGCACACGTTCTTTAAACCTGAGAGACTCGAAATGAAAAAGTTCCTTCTCGCTACTGTCGCTTTCGCTGCCTTAGCGGGTACAGCATCTGCGGCTGATATGGCCGCGCGTCCTTACACCAAAGCCCCAGCGATGCAGCCTTCGCCGATTTACAACTGGACCGGCTTTTACATCGGCGGTCACGTCGGCGGCGCATTCGGCGGCAGCAACAACATTCTGGCGCCCGGCTTCACCGGCACCAGCAGCAACGATGGTGTGTTCATGGGCGGAGCGCAGGTCGGTTACGACCATCAGTTCTCGCCGAACTGGGTGCTGGGCATTGAAGCGAACTACAGCTTCCTCGACACCAATAGCAATCCCTTCGTCAATCGTGGGCTCGGTTCGGTCACCGGTCGCCTCGGCTACACCTGGGGTCCGGCGCTGCTGTACGTCAAAGGCGGTTATGCCTGGGCTGACTCCCGCCTTACGAACGGTTTCGGCGGTGGCACCTTCACCAACAACGGCGGTGGTCGCGACGGCTACACCGTGGGCGGTGGTCTCGAATACATGTTCGCCCAGAACTGGTCGGGCAAGGTCGAATACCAGTACTACGACTTCGGCACGCGGAACGCTCTCTTCACCAGCGCCGCTGGTGTTGTTACCGCCGTCGGCTTCCGCAATGACGAGCACACCATCAAGGCCGGCCTGAACTACCGGTTCAATTGGGGCGCCGCGTCGGCCTCTCGTTACTGACGGCTTACATGATATACTTAGAGGGCCAGCCATACGGGCTGGCCCTTTCTCATGAGCCGGAATGACTGGAGCGCGTTGGCGGCTTGCGTTTTTTGCGAAGCTCTCCAGAAACTACTTGAGTTCAGCTCCGGAGCAACAGCGGTCCGCGACCGGCTGCGCGCGGCAGGTCAGCTGAAAGAGAAGCCGGGCCCCAACGGGTACGCGGATGCACTTGCTTGCCGCTGGCGGCGCCGCAGTCCTGGCATTCACTTGGCTGCGAGCCAACTACCGCCGCTCGCCTCATTGCTTATCCTATCGCATGCATTTATGCAGACTGGCGTGTTGCGGACATCCGTGGTCACAGCATTCCCTGAGAGCGACCGAGGCCCGCGCCCTCACCTCTCCACCGGCACCCCGGCCCCTCGATGATACCGGCTGGAAAAGAACACCAATGGCGTGGTGTCGCGGTGGTCGCAGGTCGAGACTTCGGCGATGATCAGCGTGTGGTCGCTGACATCGACGTCCCGGGTCACCTCGCAGGCGAACCAGGCGATGCATTCCCGAAGGCGCGGCAGGCCGTCGACGATGTCGTAGTCTGGAGTGGCGCCGGTGTTCGGCTGGCTCGCGAAATGCCGCGACAGGTCGCGGCCATGGTCGGGCAGGACGTTGACGCAATAGCGTCCGGTCGCCGAGATCGCGCGGTGCATCCGGCCGGGCCTGATGGAAACCAGCACGGTCGGCGGCGACAGACTGACGGTGACAAAGCTGTTTGCAGTCATGCCGCAGACATGGCCGTGCTCGTCCAGCGCAGTCAGCACCGCAACGCCGGTCGCAAAGCGCGACGCGGCTTCGCGAAACGAAGCCGGATTGGCGTGTTGCATCTCAGTCTCCGCTCGTGAGGTGGAAGAGCGTTGCGCCATCGGTCGTCACGCCATCAATTGTCACGCAATGGCTCTGACGGGCTCAGGCGGCGCCGACATGCGTTCGATCCAGGCATGGATGCGCTGCGGTGTCGAGATGCGGTCCCATTGACGGTCCGGGAAGTTGAAGTTCTCGGTGAACTCGTTTGCCAGCGCGGGATTCTGGCTCATCGCGCCGATCAGCATGCCGAGCGCGTCCGTCGGCGGCTGCAGCATCACGTTGGTCCAGCGCGACGCCGCCAGCACGCGATCCTGCCGCTTCAGATCGATCTTCTCGCAAAGCCGAGCGTCGAGCGCGTCGGAATGGACGATTTCCTCGCCGAGCACGAAGGCGGCATAGGAAGCGATATTGGCGCCTTGGCCCATCATGGGATCGACAATGGCATGGACGTCGCCGAGCGCGATCGCGCATTTGCCGTCGTCGAACTCGACCACCGTGTTGCGCACCGTCGGCACCACGCCGCCTTGCAGCAGATCCTGCGGCTGGGCCAGATCGAACCGCGCCGTATCGATGCGGTCGTAGGTCGTCGGATGGTGCTTCTCCAGCTTGCCCAGCAGCACCTTCAAAAAGTGCTTCGGGTTCTCGTCGTAGCTGAGCGTCGCCAGCTCTTCCATGTCGCCGCCCGGCACGTTTTCCATCAGCAGCGCATTGGCAACACCGCCGAAGGTGACGGTCGGAATCACGATCATCTCGCCGTGCCCGGGTGACACCGAGAGAGTGACATTCATGGGATCGGGCTGCCGCACGCCGGTGTAGAGCCCCACGCATAGGCGCCGTTGCGGCTGCGAATAAGGCGTGTGCTCCGGACGGTAGGTGAAGAGCTGGCCGAGCGGTCCCTTGCCGGTCGAGACGACCAGCAGGTCGAAGCGGGCGACCAGCGGACGGATATCGCGCTCTTCGATGCGGCGGTATTCGATCCTGCCGCCGCGGCTGACGAAATCCTTCATCAACGCCGGAAGATAGATCCGGTAGTCGACGGCGCGACTCGGCTTCGAGAAGTCACCGCGAAAGCTCAGCGGCTGCGGAAAATTGAAGACGTGATCGTGGTAGTAATAATGGTCCTTCGGATCGGTCCAGTGATTGACGCCGAGATAGTCCTCGCGCGCGATCGTCACGTGATGATGCGCAACGGTGTTGAGCAGCCGGATATTGCGATAATCCTCGGGCGGCCGGTCGGTGATGACAGTGGCGTCGACGCCATGCTTCTGCAGGTAGAGCGCGAGATGCAGCCCGGCGATTCCGGCGCCGATGATTCCGATGTTGCGTGCCACCGTGGTGTCCTCCCCTGTGATTGTTCGTTTTGAGGAAGCCTAGCCGCCCGCTGTATTGCACACTACGGAATAAATGGGATATAATTTATTCCAGATCGGAATGAAATATGGACCGGATCGATTGCCTGCGCTCTTTCGTTCGCACGCTTGAGAGCGGCAGCTTCTCGGCTGCGGCCAAGGAGCTCGGCATCGGCCAGCCCGCCATCAGCAAGCGTATCGCGATGCTGGAAGACGAATTCGGCACGCAGCTGTTCTTGCGCACGACGCGCACGCTGAAGCCGACGGCAGAGGCGCACCGGATCTACGATCTCGCGCGGCAGATCCTGGAGAGCTTCGACATGGCGCGATCGAGCGTCGAACAGGCAGCGCCCCGCCCCACCGGCACGCTCCGGATCGGCGTGCCGTCGTCGTTCGGACGACGCTACATGATGCCGGTCATCGCCGAATATGTCCGGAATTATCCGGAGGTTCGGGTCGACATCCGCTTCAGCGAGCGCTTCGTCAATCTGGTGGAAGAAGGCATCGAACTCGCGCTGAGGATCGGAAACCTGGAGGCGAGCACGCTTGTCGCCCGCCGGCTCGGCACCGTGCAGCGCTATCTGGTCGCGACGCCCACCTATCTGCACGGCCGCCCGATGCCGCGGACACCGGATGATCTCGGCTCACACCAGTGCATCGTCTATTCGCGCATGACGCCGGCGCAGCAATGGGCCTTTGAATCCGAGCATGGCCGTCACGTCGCATCCATCAACGGCCCCATCCACGTCGACGATGCCGACGCGATGCAGGAGGCGACGATGCAGCATCTCGGCATCGCCATCCTGCCCGAGTGGAACGCGGCGGACGGCCTTCGCAGCGGCGAGCTCGAGCATCTGCTCCCGGATTACGCCATCGCCGCGCTGCCCCTGCATGCGGTCTATCCGGAGACGCAGTGGATGTCGCTGCGCGCGCGAAGCTTCCTGAATCTCCTGGTCGAACGCGCCGGGCACTTCGCGCCGGCCTCGTCGCATACCCGTACCGCCGGCGCCGGCGGTTGACGCCACCCCTGCCATCATTAAATGACGCCGATGAAAAAAATCGGATTCCTCTCCTTCGGGCACTGGACGCCCTCGCCGCAATCGCAGACCCGCTCGGCCGCGGACACGCTGCTGCAATCCATCGAGCTTGCGGTTGCGGCGGAAGAGCTCGGCGCCGACGGCGCCTATTTCCGCGTGCATCATTTCGCGCGGCAGCTTGCCTCCCCCTTCCCGCTGCTGGCGGCGGTGGGCGCGAAGACCAGCACAATCGAGATCGGCACGGCCGTGATCGACATGCGCTACGAGAATCCGCTCTACATGGTGGAGGATGCAGGCTCCGCCGATCTCATCGCCGGCGGCCGGCTCCAGCTCGGCATCAGCCGCGGCTCGCCCGAGCAGGTGATCGATGGCTGGCGCTATTTCGGCTATCAGCCGGCCGAGGGCCAGAGCGATGCCGACATGGGCCGGCGCCACGCGGAGGTCTTTCTGGACCTGCTTCGCGGCGAGGGCTTTGCAAAACCCAATCCGCAGCCGATGTTTCCAAACCCGCCGGGGTTGTTGCGCCTCGAGCCGCATGCGCCAGGGCTGCGCGAACGGATCTGGTGGGGCGCCGGCTCGAACGCGACTGCGGTATGGGCCGCAAAGCACGGCATGAATTTGCAGAGCTCGACGCTGAAGAATGACGAGACCGGCGAGGCCTTCCATGTGCAGCAGGCCGCCCAGATTCGCGCCTATCGCGCCGCGTGGAAGGAAGCCGGCCACAGCCGCGAGCCTCGCGTGTCCGTCAGCCGCAGCATCTTCGCGCTGATCGACGATCGCGACCGCGCCTATTTCGGCTCCGAGCGCGGCGGCGAAGACCAGATCGGCTTCATAGACCCGCGGACGCGAGCGATCTTCGGCCGGAGCTACGCGGCTGAACCGGATGCGCTGATTGAGCAGCTCCGGCAGGACGAGGCGATCGCGGAGGCCGACACGTTGTTGTTGACGATCCCGAACCAGCTGGGCGTGGACTATTGCGCGCATGCGATCTTGACGCATGTGGCGCCGGCGCTCGGGTGGAGGTGACGGGAAGGGCAAAGCCAGGCCCGTGTGACCCCGACGGGAGCCGCAGTCGCACGACCTGAAGTCGCGATTGACTTCAGTCACTACCCTGACAATGATGCCGCCGGGGATTTGGAATTCATCAGGGGCGAAAATGCGGGGTGGTTATCTGGGGGCTCTGGTCGTGGCCGCGTGTCTTGCGGGCTGCGCATCGGGGCCGATGGGCAGTGCGGCTCTCACTGACAACGTCAAGTCAAATACTGCACGGCTTGTGGTCTATCGGACCTCGGCGCTGGGATTTGCGGTTCAGCCCAACTATGTGGTCGACGGGCGCGTGATTGGCGGCAGCCAGGCCGCAGGTTTCGTGGCGTGCGAGCTGCCTCCGGGCCCCCACGAGGTCGCCGTCAACAATCTGCCGCTGAGTACCAATCTGTTCGGACAGGGCAGCGAGAAGATGAGCGTCGATCTGCGCGCCGGCAGCACGACCTATCTCTCCGCCCAGCCGCAGATGGGGATCGTGACACCAGGCGCGATCACGCTGATCCAGGTCACGGAGGACCAGGGTCGCGCGGACGTCGCCAGCCTGCATCAGAGCAACGGGTCGTGGGGCAAGGCGTGATTCGAATCGCTCCGCTCTCGAAGCGCTGATGAGACGCCTTGCCCTGACGATCATCCTGCGTCTTGGCCGCTACGCCGTTCTTCCGGTCGTGGCACTGGCCTGCGTGATGCTGGCTGTCTGGCTGATGGCAATGGATCGTTACACGGTCGCGACGCTGGCGACCGCACCAATCGTGTTCTCCATATTCACGGCCGCGGTGGCGGTCGCCATTGGCCTGCTGCTCCTGCCCACGCCAAAGCATCGGAGTTTCGAGGCGAGCGAGGAGACCGCCCCAGGCCTCTGGGCGGCGTGGAAGGAGCTCGACCATGGCTTCGTCCGATCCAACCGCAGCTTGCGGATCGACACCAATTTCAACGCATCGATCAGCGAGGTCAGCCGATACGCCGGGCTGTTCGGGCGTCAGATCACGATGATCGTCGGCCTGCCACTGCTGATCATCCTGGATGAGCGTGCAGTTCGCGCGGTCATCGCCCATGAAGTGGCCCATGCCCGGCTTCGCCATACCTCGGGAAGCATCAACCTTTCGGATTTCATCGCGGCCTCCGAGAACGTGCTGTTCTACGCCGATCCGAACCACACCATCACGGGACGCATTGCCCGAGCCCTGCTCCGCTCCATGCTCGAATGGCTCGAGAGGGAATATCGCACCCTGTCGCGAGAGAACGAGCTTTACGCCGATCTCGGGGCCGCCGAACAAGTTGGCCGCGCCGAGATGGCGCGGGCGCTGATCCTGATGGAGGCGTGCGGAACGCGTCTCACCGATCTCATCTACGCCCCTTTGGAGAAAGAGGTGCTGGGCGCCATCCATGCACCCCGCCCGCCTTTCGAGCGCGTCTTGAACCAGCTCGGGGACATCAGGGCGCCTGAGCCGATGACCGCGGCTGCCGTCGCCGGCCTGACGCGCGAGCACGATCCGGACGCGACGCACCCGCCCTTTGCCAAGCGGCTTGCCAATCTCGGATACACCGGCGTTCCCGATATTAGCGACATCGAGACATCCGCTATCGAGCAGCTTCTCTCGCACGACGCGGCAAAGGACATCGCGGCCCGCTTCGACGACGAATGGCGGAAAAAGGCGCAGGCTTGGGTGACCGTCGGCTGGTGAGCTACGGGCTACGTCGCGGCCTGGTAGTGTGCCAGCCGCTCCGGGTCGTCATCCGGAACGGAGACCGTCTGCGCCCTGATGTGGCTGCCGATGACCAGCCCGGTGAGCGAGAGCATGAGCCCCAGCGCCAGCGGCGCGAACAAGGCCTCTTCCTGAAACAATCCATTCAGCAGCACGACCATGACGCCGAAGCCCGCGAGCCCCTGCGTCAAATATCCAGAGAATGCATAAAGACGCCAGGCCTTCAGCGCCACCGCGAAATGAAACGCCAGCGGAACGAGGGCGGCGATGCCCATTTGGTATAGCAGGACGCCGATCGCACTCTCGACGGCGCCGTTCGTCGTTCCGGCGGCCTGCGCGGCGCTCCAATCGATCGAGAAATAGTCATCCGACAGATTGCCGCCAACGCCCAAGCCGCGGCCAAACGGCTTTTCGAGAAATCCGTTCAAGCCGCCCATGAGGCCGAGAACGTGATAGTCGCCGATTTGCAAGCCGACGCGGATCGCGGCAATTGCAAACACGATCAAGGCCACGAAGCCGAGCCATAGCGTCACCACGGCGCCGAGCAGACGGGTCGATATCCAGGCCGTGGCGACGAACACCACCACGATGAGCGCTCCCTTCACGCTGCAAACGATCAGCAGCGGCAACGCCACGAGGGCCAGAAACGGACGCCCTACCGAAAACAGGAAAAGCCCGAAAAACGCGATCCCGTACGCGAAGCTGATCGGGTGCATATTCGGTCCGTGGATGCGGAGGATCTTCGACAGGCCGAACCCTTCGAGCAGGGGCGTATTGAGAAAGTCGAAGCTGAAGCGATCCTTCAGATCGACCGGCACGTTGCCGGTGGCGCGCATCTCGGCTTCCCAAACGCCGGAACGGGCCGCCTTGAGCTCGTCGAAACCCCAGAACGTGTAGCCGTTGGTGATGGCCAGCCAGAAATCCCGAAACGCAAACTCGACGTATCCGCACAGGATCAGAATGGCTCCAAGCGTCACCAGGAACGGCGTGGCGCGAACCTCATAGGTCGCGGCCGTCAGCAGCGAGAGCTGGAACAGGAACAGCGGCAGCACGATATTGCGCAGATAGACCGTTGCCGCCTGGCCATCCTGGACGAAGCCGATCGCGAAATACAACGACACCACGGCGAGGGTCACGACACCCCAGCGCATGATCTGATCGACCTCGGTCGACCGGCTCCTTTGGCCGGCGACATACAACCCAAATGTCGTCAGCCACATCACGGAGCAGACGAGAAAATTATAGCCTTTGATGAAGTCCAGGTCGGACGGCGCCGAAATCAGCGGCGACAGGATCGAGACGAAGAGGTTCTGGAAGAACAGGACGAAGATCGCGATCGCCGGCGCGTAGGTTGGAACCGCAACCACGATGGCGATGGCGACGAGAACTTCGACGGTCAGAGACAGGACCGGGCTTGCCACGTGCAGGATCGGCACAAAGCCGATCGTTGCGATGGCGATGCAGAGCGTCGGGATCAGCTCGCGCCAAGGCGAACGCGAAGGCTCGGGACAGCCCGCCTGCACAGCTTGAAGATGCGGTGAGGTCCCGCCAATCATGACTCGTCCTTTGGCGCAGCGCGGCGGCCACGATAGCGGCAGGATGGGTAAGGATTCGTTAACGATGGCGGACCGGGTTCAGCGCCGGCCCGGCTTCGCGGCGCCGAGCAGCGCGCGCATGACGTCGGGATCGGGCTTGCCGGTGCCGCTTTCGAGCAGGCCGAATCCCTGCGCCAGCTCCCAATGCGCCCAGCCCCAGCAATGCCCCCGCGCATATGCGGTCACAGCCGCGAGCCAGCGCACGCGGCTGTCCCTGGGCGCTGCGGCTTTCAACACGCCAAATTCGTTGATGATGATCGGCCGCGGAAATCGTTGCTGCCACGCGACCGCGGGCGCGAGCCAGCGGCTGACATCCGGCTTGTCCCTGGCGGCGGCAATCGCCGTGTCGAGCATGCCGAGCGCCTTCGTCGCGCCTCTGTCCTGCAAGTCCCGGCGGAGCGCCTGAACCCCGGGATCGCCGGCGCTGATCGGATAAGGCAGATCGGTGATGTCGTGCAGCGGATCCTGCACGTCCCAGTGGCCCTGGTGTGTGAACACCATGGGATCGTAGAAATGGATGGCGTAGACGACGTTTAGATCCGGCAACGGGCGAAACCGCGGCAGCGAGTCCGCGCGTTGCCAGTCGACCGGGCCGACGATCAGCGTCGTCGCGGGAAGCAATTGGCGAACGAAGGCGGCGAGCGTTTCGACCTGCTCTTGCCATCTGTCGGCTTCGATGTCGGGCTCATTGAGCAGCTCGGCGAAGACGCGGTCGGCCGGAAACGATTGAATGACCCGGGCAAGCGTGCCCCACGCATCCTCGAGCTCGCGCAGCGACGCGTCGGCGTCGTCCTTGTGCAGGCGATTGAAACGATCGCCGGGATGAAGATCGACGGAGATTGAATAGCCGAGCGAGATCAGCAGCTTCAATGCCTTGTCGAGCGCCCGCAGCGTCTCATCGCGGTCCGCTTTCGAGGCGAAACGCAGCATCACGCGCTCGGCTGGCACCGGCAAGCGGACATGACTCATCCCCGCCTTGCGAAGCTGCTGCAGCAACTCGCGCGTTGGAGGCGCGGATTTTTCGCCATTGATCCAGCCGTCGGCATTGAACCCGCGCGACAGCGCGGCGAGCCTGTCCGGCGCAACAGTCTGCGGGACAGGCACGCAAGTTTCGGCCGATGCCACCCGGGCGAGCGACATTGGCATCAAGATCGTGGACAGCAAGATCGTGGCAAGGAGCAGACGACGGCACGGCGTCGCCATCGTCAAACCGCCCTGCTAAGCGCGCCGCCGTCGGGGTGAGGCGCGGCAGAGCCCGCGGGCGCATGATTGACGACGAGGCCGGTCGCGATGGTGTCGTACTTCGCCAGCGCGGCGGTCACCCGCCGCATCGCCGCCGAACCGAGCTCACCGGCGCGCACCACCGGGATGATCAGGTCCGCGTGCGCGGCGAGCGCGATCGCATCTGGCTGCAAGGCAAGATTGTTCGCATGGACGATGATCAGGTCGAACTCCGAGCGAATGTCGTCCTCTGGCCGCGCATTGGCCTTCCTGCCGGCGCTCAGCAGCTCGTCGATCGACTGGAGCCCCGCAGTGGTGGAGCCGTCCTGCCATTCGGTCACCGGCGGCTGGGCGCCCGCAAATTCCGGCTGCAGCCTTATCAGCACGCTCATCATCCCGCGATTGACCGCCGCGCGGTTGAGGGAGCGCGCAACGGTGTTGCCGCCGGCGCTCTTGCCGACCGACAGCACGAGTGCGACCTTGCAGCCGCGCACCGGGGCACGATCGATACGCTCGAGCAGCGGACGCAAGTAGGCGCCGAGATCGAGCTCGGCTGTGGCGGCAATCGGTCGTTGCCAGACAGTGTTGGGCGCCGCTCCCGACACCAGTTCGGGAATGCGGGACCAGACCGGAAGGTTCGGCATCGCCTCTATTTGCTGCACGGCCGGAGCCGGACGCTGGACTTGCCGCTTGGGCGTCTCCCTCGCCTCCGCACGCGCCGGCGTTCGAGCCGGAGCCTCGGCAGGATCGGACTTGTCGGACATGCTCGTCATTGCCGCAACCGTAGCGGTTGACGTCAACAGCGAGCCGATCGCGAGCGCGGCGAGCAGCAGGGCGAGCGGCGGACGCGTGGAGCGCAGCGGCGGGATCGCGGGCGAGGCGATCTTGGTCTGCGAGCTCTGAAGCTGACGCTGCTCGTTGGTCGTCTTGAACCGCGACAAGAACTGCTCGTAGATGTTCTTGTTGGCGTCGGCATCGCGCTGCAGTTCCTGCAGCTTCACGAGCGCCTGGCCGTCCACCAGCATCTGCGTCTCGACCGCCTTGAGCTGCTTCTCCAGCGCAGCCTGCTGCTCGAGCTGGGCCTCGTATTCGGACTTCGCGGTGTCGATGTTCTTCTTCCGCTCGACCTCGATCTGTCTGTTGATGTCAGCCAACTGGCTGTAGGAAATCGCAAGATCAGGATGGCGGTCGCCGTAGACCGCCTTCTTCTGTGCGATCTGGTCGTTCAGGGTCGAGCGCTGCGCGCGCAGCATGCTCAGGAGATCCTGCTTCACCGGACCTTCGACATTCGCCTTGAGATCACGCTGCACCTGCTCGTAACGCGCCTTGGCTTCCTCGGTGCGCGCGCGAGCCGCGGAGACCTGCTGGTTCAGGTCAGTCACCCGCAATTGCTGGGTGGTGGAATCCTTGCCGGCATTGAGGATCTTGTGCTCGAGCCGAAAGGCTGCGACGGCGTCTTCCGAGACGCGCAGGCGCTCGTTCAGCGCCTTCAGCCGGTCCTTGAGCCAGTCGGCCGCCTCGTCCGTCGCATCGCTGCGGACGCGGCTTTGGGTCGCGACGAACGCCTCTGCGATGGCGTTGGCATAATAAGCCGCCCGCTCCGCACTGTTCGAGGTGAACGAGATGGCGATGACGTAAGTCAGGCCGCGACGCGAGATATCGAGACGGCTGCGGAGTTTTTCGAGCAGGCGCGTCATGTCGGTATGACCGCCTGCGATATCCTCGTCGTCGGCGATCTTGAGCTTCTCGATCAGGGGCCGGAGAAAGCCGTCCGACTTGGCGATCTCGATCTGGCTCTGAAGCGCAGCGGCGTCCTGGCCGATGCCAGGCAGCACGTCCTGATCCGCGGTCACGCGCAGCTCGCGGGGATCGACCACGACGAGCGCCGTCGCGGCATACCGGACCGGCAGCACAATCAGCACGACGAGGCCGAGCGCGAAAAGTGCCAGCGCCAGCATCAGGATGCGCCGGCCGTTCTCGCGCAGGAAAGAGAACGCGCCGGTGAGGGTCAGCGATCCCTTGATCAGCGCGGGTGCGGTGTTGTCGGGCGTCGCCGCCGCAGCCCGCGGCGCTTCCCACGAAGCCGCGGGCTCCGTCGGGGCGATGCTTCGCGGAGATGCGCTTCTACCGAACGCCATGGAATTGGACTCGAAATCAACTGACAGGCACAGCCTAGAGACTTGCTACACCGTAAATATCCATGGTTAACCCGCGGTTACGGCGGCCGCGTAGCTCAGTAAACGGTTCGTTAAGAGACGACTCACGGCCCTGCGCGGAGAGGGGGCGCGCGCGTGAAGCAGATTACAGGTGACCTTGCGTGCTGAACCTCACACGGCAGCGATGCGCGAAGGAGATCCAACCGGATTGTCCCGCCTTCGCGCCGTGATGCCGCGGGCAAACAAACGCCGGATCCGGCCGTCAAATCCCGCCGGGAAGCTCGACGCCCGCTTCCGTCAGGTCACGGAGGAATTTCCGCACCAGGAGCATGTTGGTTCTCTGCAGCTCGTGATTATTGCCGAACTTGAACTGGTTGGCTTCGGTTACGATCAGTCCCTGGTCGGTCTCGCGGAAAATGCCTTGCTTCTTCAAGCGATCGGCGCGCCGCCGGACGGTTTCGATCGGCAGACCGAAAAAGCGGGACAAGGCGGCACGGGAAACGCCCTGCTTGATCTTATCCGGCTCAACCGCCTGGATGCTGCCAAATTGCCGGTCCAGTTCGGGGTTCTTCATGATCTTGAGAACGTTGGCGTTCAAGACCGCATGAATGATCATCAAGTCCAGCGGATCGAAATCGTAGTGGCGGAACATTTCGCTGGCTGCGCACAGCATGTAAGCCAACGAGTGGCGGGAGACGGTTCGGATCAAGTCCGCCGCGATGTCCTCGTCTTTCGCCGTACCAACCATCACCAGTGCCCGCTTCTACGGATTTCCGGTCCAACGCCCACAAGTCGGTTGCAAGCCGGTTATGTCTCCGTGGCGCACCGCGTGAGGCAGGACCGGTCTGCTGTTTCCCCCAATATGGGTATGGCCGCGGTTCCATCGGGTCAATAGCTGGCTTGTCGGCAATATCATTTTCACCGATACGAGGTTGAGTTGCCCGGCGCGCAATTAGCGCGTGCCAATTGTGGTCATGGGCCAAATGACATTTATTATCGAAGCTATTAAAGACGACTGCCGCACCGTGGATTTCCGTGACAGCGCGATCGTTGCGGTGATCCTGGCCCGCAAGCACGCGGTGAATGGTTTTGTGGTTTCGATCACGGCGCCGAACGGGCAGCTTTTCTTCGCGGATCAGTTCAACCTTTTGCTGACGAGCAAGGGGCTCGGTTCGGATCCGGCGGCGCAGGAAGTTGGACGGCGCTAAAGCGGGCTTTGTTACGGCACGCGCAATCCTGGAAGCAGTGCAGCGAGTTGTAATCGCGAAATCGCGGACGCCGCTGGGGATGAAACCGAACGGGTCGGGTGGGGAAATCGGCGCTGATCGCGTATTCCGAAATGGCGCGCCACGGCCGATGAAGATGGGCACTATTGCTTCGCCGCGGCGCAATGATGCTGTATCCAAAATCACGTCAGAACCCGAAGACATGTGATCGCCTGTGATTTAGCGCGCTCAAGCGATGAAATCATTGGACCAATAACTTGATGACGGCATCGGTGAGGTCGCCCCTCAGATCAGCCGGTTGTGCGATGAGGCCCGTGACGTATGCGCCGTTAATGATCAGCGCTATTTGTGACGCGGTGCGGTTGGGATCACCGACGCCAAGTTTGCCAAGCACGACCGCGAGCCTCGTCCGCATTTCCTTCTTGTTGCGCCGGGCGATGACTCGGCCCGGATGGTTTTCGTCAGGAAATTCCGTCGCTAGGTTGAGGAACGGACAACCGCGATAGGCGGGGTGCGTGATCCGCTTTGCGATACCGGATAGCAAAGCCTCGAGAATAGCGCGTGGATCACCCGCGTGCTCGTCTTCAATACGATCCCACCACGCCCAGAACAACCGATCCTGTTCGGCGGCGAAGGCAGCAATCAAAGCGTCCTTCGATTCAAAAAGGCGATAGAGACTCGTCTTCGAGACACCGGATCGCTCGACGACCGTGTCTACGCCGATGGCGCGGATGCCTTCGCGGTAAAACAATTCGCTTGCCGTCGCAAGGATACGCTCGCGGGCGCTCACTTCGCCCTTTGGCGGGGCACCCCGCCGGGGTCGGGTTACTGTCTCCATATCCGCTTGCTCTCGCTTTGATGACTTATCGTTTGACAAAGTTACAGACCTGTCCGTAATATAAAAGTTACTGACAGGTCTGTAACTTTAATGGAGAAATATCGATGCGTGCGATGCAGGCGGAAACGTTCTCCGGCTATGGCGGGCTGCGGCAGATCGAATTGCTCAAACCGAAACCCGCAAAGGACAGGTTGCTGGTTCGCGTCACGGCCGCCGGCGTCACGCCGCTTGATCACACAATTCTGTCGGGTGGGCTGCCCCGGGCGAAGGCGCCATTGGTGCTCGGCAATGAAGGTGTCGGCGTGATCGAGGATGCCGGCGACTCCGGTTTTGCGGTGGGAAGTCGCGTGATGTTCGCCGGTCCCTATGGCGTTCGCGAAAATGGCGCATGGCAAGAATGGCTGCTGGTGAGCCCCAAAGATGCAACGCTCGTGCCCGACGCGATCGACAATGTCGTCGCGGCCAGCCTCCCGGTGGCCTATCTGACGGCGCAGATCACGCTGACGCTCGCAGGGTTCAAACCGGGCAAATCGGTGCTGGCTCCGGCAATCGGTGGGTCGGTGGGCAACGCGACCTATCAGCTCGCGCGGGCACAGGGCGCCGGCAAGGTGATTTCAACGGCCGGCAGCGCTGCGAAAGCTGCCAGAGCACGCGAGCTTGGCTTCGAAGACGTGATTGACCTTTCCGCGGAAGATCTTGCCGACGGCGTACGCCGGATAACGGACGGCAAGGGCGTTGACATCGTTATCGATGGCATCGGCGGCACCGTGACCAGTGAGGCGCTGAGCACCCTCACACTCGGCGGTGTCCTGATTACGCTGGGCTATTCCGCCGGACGCAAGACCACGATCGATGTGACAGACCTGATCTGGAAAGGCGCGCGTATGAGCGGTTTCTCTTTGTTCGCCCAGTCACCGCTCGTCGTTGCCGCGGCATGGCGGGACATCATTCCGTTGATCGTGGGCGGATCAGTCAAACCTGTCGTCGAGCGGGTCTATCTCCTCGGTGAAGCGGGCGAAGCCCTGCGCCATCTGATCGAGGATCGACCGTTTGGCAAAGTCGTCCTGGCTGGATGATCGACATGCCAACGCTATCCGCACAGCTCCCGCGCGAGCGCACAATTCGCTGGGACGATCCGCAAGCCTTGGCCGCAGCAGGTCAGACGATGAGCGGGCGAGATTTCCTCGAAGCTATGCTTCGAGGCGACGTTCCGCTCCCGCCGATCTGCCGTCTGGTCGAGTTCAGCATCGACCGAGTTGGGGATGGCAGCGTTGAAATGATTCTGAAGCCGCAAGAGTCGCAATACAATCCGATCGGCTCAGTCCATGGCGGCATAATCGCCACGGTTCTCGACTCGGCAATGGGCTGCGCCGTCCACACCAAGCTTCCCTTCGGACGGGCGTACACGACGCTGGAGATCAAGGTGAATTACCTCCGGGGCGTCGATCGCGACTCCGGACCAATGAAGGCGGTGGGGCGCGTCATCCATCTGGGCCGCCAGACAGCGATGGCGGAAGCGAGCTTGACGGATGCGAGTGGCAGGCTTTTCGCCCAGGCGAGCACGACCTGCCTGATCTTCGAGGTGGTACCGCATAGAGAACCGTGACGTCGCATGATCGCTGCCGCCGTGAAAGGTCGGTTGCTGCGAGCTGATGACTGCTACTTCATCACAGCGCCAACCAGACCAAATGAGAGCTATATAGCTGGTCAAACAGCGCGCGAGCTGTGGCAAAAATGGCGGAGATCAAGAGCGTTTGCGTCGAACGCTAGCCGCAGGCTGTCCATATCGTGCTTTGGCGTAAATGGCGCGCCCGGAACGATTCGAACGTCCGACCCTCAGATTCGTAGTCTGGGCGGGATCGTTGAAATTGCTAGGGTTTGTTACCGTAACGCGAAGCTCAACCCCTAACAAGCGCGCAACATCAGCCTGGTCGCAGGGGCAATGTTACCGGCCATCAATCCGTGGTGATCGTCAGGTGGCGAGAGAGTGGGATTCTCCGCCGGGGTCCCAGGGACCTGGAAAACCGCAGTAAAATCAGCGTTTCCGGACAACCGCGGCGGGTTGTGTGTACCGGCAGTCTGTACCGGAACCGGCGGCCCAGCTCAAGCGGATTCAAGCCGATGGTAAACGATTTCCGAACATCATGATGCAAAGCTTACCGCTCACTCGAATTGGCGTGGTAGCACTCGCGCCAGCGCGACTTCGCAATCGGGCGCCGCGGGCCGGGCGCCGGCCGAGGCGGGTGATCGTCTCGGCTTCGACCATGATCCGATCAAGCAAGTCCTTGATCCTTGGAACATGGTTGACTGTGTTTCGGCGCGGGGTCTCACGCTTATCGGCGTGGGGGTCCAATGGATCAGATTCAATGCAATCAATGACTTCAAGGGGTCCGCAAGACGCCGATGGGGGTCATTTTTCGATCAGCATTTACAGCTGAGGTCTTTGAGCGCGCATCGTAAGGCTTCGAGGCTCAAAATGACGCCGTGGGGACCCTGATCAATGATCCAGATGTCGTCCATCCCTTCGCCCGCCATCTGTTCGCCCAGCGCAAGCGCGTCTTGCGGTGTCGCGGCCCGATAGACCTGAGGTCCGGACCTAACGATGTATCTCATCATCTGCTCGCGCAATCACTTTGGCAACGGAAACCCTCGCCCTTTCGGCGGTGCCTGATCGATACAGATCTTTGCCCGTGCTACGACTTCCTTTGGCGGTAGCTCTTTGAGAAGTCGGTCTCGTTCGCGACCAAATATATGAGCAAGCTCCATGAGACGCTCACGTTCACCTTCAGGTTCACGTGTGTCCAGTCTTCGGAAACTCCACCCATGCGTTTTGGTAATTGATCTCAGCATCGTTCGCTTTCTGTCGTAACGCGTCGTCGGCTGGAACTTTGCCTGCCTCCATAAGTCTTTCCGCGACAAAAATAGTCGCAGCACAAGCGAGATGTGCGTCATCTTGGGGCGAACAAGCCGCTACAGCTAAACTCGTAGCAGCCAGCAGAGTTAGGGCTACGGCTTTGCAGAGAGGATTCACGCTTAGTCTCAGCTTTGACCGTGGGAAAGATGGCCTATATCAACAACCCCTCTTTTGAGTTGCATAGCAGCAGGCAGTCAACCGTGAACACGGCGAATGCTCAATTTTCCATGAACTGAGGAAGTCCGCTAAGGGTCACAAGCGGCGGTCCGACCGCTCATCTCGCGAAGTCCGGTTTTCCTCTGAGAGCGGCCTTTACGGCCGCTCAAAGGCAGTTCGGCTGACGGCCAAACTCAGACGTGAGTCTGGCACTCACGCCGGATGATTTAGTAAGCGCAACAGACTTTAAGTTCATCTTCTCAAAGGCGGCCAATTGCCGCTGCTGGACTGCCGATTGTACATGTCCTCCATACAATTTACGTGCAATTTGCGAGCGGAGTCCGAAAGTGGATCCGGTTGCGCATGTTTTGGCGACGGGATGTCTGCATGTTGACGAAACGCTGTCCGTTGACGGGCTCTCTGGTCCACTTACCAGAAATTGTCTCGTGAAGCCGTCTTGGGGGCCAAATGTGCAACCTGATCGGACACGCTATCCAGCAAGCGCTCACGCGCCGTGGCTTCCTAGCGGGAAGTGCGGCAGGAGCCGGCTTGCTTGGGCCGATGATGTGCACGGCCGTGGCCGGCGACGGCAGCCTGGACACACGAATTCAGCTCGCCCAATCATCCGCAGACGCCATCAATTCGCGGACGAAGCTCATTCTGCTCGGCACGGCAGGCGGCCCGACCTGGTGGCCGAATTCGGATCAGTGCGGCATATCGTCGGCCGTGGCGGTCGGTGACGCCCACTATATCGTGGACTGCGGCGAGGGGGTCGGCAAACGCCTTCAACAGGCGATATCGCCGACAAGCAGCCGTGTGATGGACGACAAGGTGCGAGCGCTGTTCCTGACCCACCTGCATTCCGATCATACAGTCGATTATGCTAACCTGCTTTTGTTCGGTTTGTTCGTCGGGCTCGACCGCCGGTCCACTCCTTTCAAACTTCGGCCCGGGTCGGCGAGGCCAGATGGCACCTGTGTTTTCGCTGCCCGGCTCTCCCACTCCGACCGTGCCAATCATCAATCCCGACAATCCGACGCCCGGCACCAGGGATATGACGGGCTACCTCTATCAGGCTTTCGCGACGGATCTGAATGACCGAATCCGCGACAACGGCAAGCCGAGCCTCGAAGCGGTGGTCGAGGCGCACGACATCGAACTCCCGCCGATTGCCGGCTTCAAATCACCCAATGAAACCCCCTCTCCGCCAATGGAGCCGTTCAAATTCTTCGAGGATGATCGCGTTCGCGTTTCCGCAACCCTGGTCGAGCACGCGCCTGTCTGGCCTGCATTCGCCTATCGCTTCGATACTGACGACGGATCCATTGTGTTCTCCGGCGATACGGGGCGAAGTGAGAATTTGATCAAGCTCGCGAAAGGCGCAGACATTCTCGTTCACGAGGTCATTGTGACGAACTGGGTCAAAGGTCTCTTCCCGACGCCGCGTTCGCTCGCACAGGAAGGCTTGATGCAGCATCTGCTCAACGCCCACACCCAGGTCGAAGAGGTTGGAGCGATCGCTGAAGCGGCAGGCGTCAAGAAACTTGTTCTCAGCCACATCGTGCCCGGCAACGCTACGCGAGAGCAACTGCTACCCGCGGGCAAGGGCTTCTCGGGCGAACTGGTGATTGGCCGAGACCTGATGCAGATCGGCGTCGGCCAGGCGACGGCTCGCAAGGGTTGAGATCGGAAGGTCCGCTTTGGGTCAGAAGCTGCCTTGGCCAGCTTGCATAGTCCTGTTCCGGTCACCCTCAGGAAGCAGACCTCGCGCGACTCTGAGTTAGAGTCCGCCACGGGCCACAAGCGGAAGTCACTTTGCGGGCTAAGAAAGAGGTCGCCCACTAAGGCGGCCTTAATTGTAGAGCCGCCGCCGCAGCACATTGATGACCTCTCGGTGCGCCTCAACGTACTCTAACAGTGCTTCGCGGCCTTCTTCATCTTTGATTTGTGCGGCGCTCCGCTCAATCCGTTCGAGGACTGCTTCGGCGTCGGCTAAGATTTCCACTGCTTCCTCCTTTGGAGAAGGCGGCCCAGAGTGCCTGGGAGCCCGGGGCCATAACCTCAGCAGCCCTGCCAGAAGGTCGCTCGGTTACGTCTACATGTTATGAAGCTTTGACGACCTGAGCTTGAGGCAGCTCAACGGAACCGCCCACAAAACACCCGAAGTCTCACGGAGAACAGATTGCGGCAACCTTGGCAAATCCAAACTAGGGCCACTGCAGGCCAGCATCCTGCACTGCAGGAGAACAATTGAGCAACCTCAGAAACTGATCGTGAACCGCCGACCGCACATCAAGAGCCCGTTTTGGGGCCACCGATGCGCGCGGCAGGTCAGCTGTGTACCATAAGCAGAAGTACGGTCATCGGGTCGCGAGATGGTTCACGAACTATTGGACAATAGGAAGCCTGATCCGGAACGACGCACCGCCATGATCCCGATTTTCGGCCCTTATCTGCCCATTGTGGGCCTCGATAATGGTGCGCGCGATGGACAGCCCCATGCCCATGCCTTCGGCTTTGCTGCTGTAGAACGGGTCGAAGACTTCTTTCAGTTTGTCTTCGGGAATGCCCGGCCCGCGATCCAACACGGACAACTCGGCAAATTTTTCGACGCGCGCAGTCCGGATGCTTATGATGCGGTTTTCGGTAGGTATCTCCTTCATCGCGTCGATCCCGTTCGTGACAAGGTTAAGAATGACTTGTTGGAGTTGAATGCGGTCGCCGAGGATCGGAAGAGCTTCCGGCGTGATCACACTAACCAGTTCGACCTTTCGTCCAACGCCAAGAACGAGTTCGACAGTCTCACCAACGAGATCATTGAAGTCGAGGCTCTTCAGTTCAAAGGGTGCTTTTTTCAGCAGGCTCTTCATCCTCCGGATGACTTCGCTGGCGCGGCGGTCATCGCGCAGGATATCGCCGACGATCTCGTTCAGTTCCGCCATGTCGGGGCTCGAAGATTTCAGGATCACCTGAGCGGTTTCGGCATTGGTCAGAATAGCGCCGAGCGGCTGGTTGATTTCATGAGCAATTGAGGCGGTCAGTTCGCCAGCCGTGGCGATGCGATTGACATGGACAAGTTCCGCCGTGCGCTGCCTATACTGCACCTCGACAAGTTGACGCCGACGATGTTCGCGTAACAGGATAATAATAAATCCGGCCTGTATCACAAGAATCGCGACGACAGATGCGATCTGCCATGCATACCGTTCCCACACCGTCGGTTCTCGGAAGTAAACGGTACTTCCAGCAGGCAAATTGTTCTCGCTAATTCCCCAGCGCTGCATTTGCCGCCAATCGAACTTTGCAGCCGCGAACTCAATCGGCCGGGTCTTGATGTCCCCCGCCCTTTCCCCCGAAAGGATTCGGTTCGCGACACTGGCCGTGATTGCACTGCTCTCCAACACGGAAAACATCGGCCCCCCAACGAGGGCGCCTTCAAAAAAGGAGCCGTCGTAAGAGAAGATGGGGGCAGAGGCTACGGAAGCCAATGCATTCAACGCCTCGTTTTCTTCATGAGAGACACCTGCTGCATCCACATTCATCAAATGCCAGAGAATCGCGCTATGTGGCGGCAGCTTCGCTGCGTCCTTGAGAATGTCGGCAAAAGGCAACTCATCGTACCATTTCAAGACGACCCTGTTCGCAAAGGGAGCTAGTTGCCGCTGTATTTCCGCGTGCCAGAATACTTCGTTGGGAGATACTCCGTTCACAATTGCTAACGCTCTGGTATCCGGCAGCACTTGCAGGATAGTCTTGAGAATGGCAGCAAAATCGTGATCGACGGCTACGACCGTGTCGTTTTCCGAAAGTTGACTAAAATCGACGCGGCGCCTGTCAACAGCCGTGAAGATCATTGGGGTCGTTTGAAACAACTCGCTGCGATGCCTCTGGATAAAGCTTGCGGCGGGCGCTCCCACCGCGATTATCAGGTCGAGTGGCTCCCTGAGATAGAGCGCCCGGAGATACTGAACCAACGGGATTTCGGGCTCTGCGTTGTCCGATCTTGCGCTGGTGAGCGAGAAGTCTGTGAAATCAATCGACGATTTTACCTGACGAATGGTTTCGGCTCGAATCGTGCGAGCATAATCGCTCCAAGGCTTGAATTGTGGTCCGAACGAATGCAACATCAGAACGCGTTTGGCTGCTGGATCGGCCGCCTGACTTTGGCGCACCGTCACCTGCAACAAAGCGATGGCCAGCACAGCGGTGAAGCTCCGCGCGCGACAATTTCGCCATGATAAGGCAGTCGGCCAGAAACGCATTGCCATCCTAGTCCGGGCACTTAACCCGAGTGTTGGAACGATAAGGGCTCAATAAGATGATTGACAAGAAAAAGCGCTATCGGCGGTCGGGCTAGGGCGGATATCCGGTTTGGGTACTCGACCTTCGCTCAATCGGCTCTATCAGCAACTTGGCCGAGAACGGCTTTACCAGGTAGGCAAGGCACCCAGATTGAAGTGCAGTCTCGCGAATGAGGGGGCTGTCGTTTCCAGTCATGTAGATGACCGGTACATTATTCCCGGCCAGTTTGAGACGCCGTCTCACTTCGATCCCCGACCCATCACCCAAGTTTATGTCGAGCAGAACGCAAATTACGTCGTCGAAATCGGCGTGATTTTCGAAAGCACTCGCAGTCGGAAAGAGCAGGCTGCCGTAGCCGAACTGTCGCAGTATTCGACCTATACTTCGCAGCATACCGGGGTCGTCATCGACGACGAAAACAACGCCCTTATTTGAAGACATCAAGCTCCACCCAACCCGCCCAAGCAAACCCGCAACCCACTCACGCCGTGGTAAATTGTACGTTTGGCTGGGCTCTTTCCTTGACCTTAGTCAAGATTGGCGCTGGGGCATTCGGTCGAAAATGCTCGTTGCCGCTTCCGCTCCGGGTCAAAATGCGAAGAACTCAACCTGAGCAAATCTGGTCCGCCATGCCTCGGTGAGCGGACGTCCCGGAGGGCTGCCGCCATTTCCTCGATGGGCCAAAACCGGAAGTGCCAGTCATAAGGCCTGAGTGCTCGTTACTCCGGCAGCCCGGCTTGGCGTAATCCTTCTTCGCATCGCGAAACGTTCTCGGTCTTTCGATAAGGGCCCAATTCGTCCTTCCAAATTGGAAGCGAGCAGCTTGGGATACATCTCCCGCAGCCGGTACAGCGAGTGCGTCCCGCTCCAGGTGTTCGGCCATTGTGTTGCTTGCAGCGGCGATACGAAAAGCACGAATCGATGCTGCCGCTGTGCTCGCGGCGGCGGCTGCTTCATCGCCGTAATTCGGCCGAAAGAGAGCCGTCTTCAATTGCAAACTTCTACCGTCCCGCCCCGCCGCCACGCGTCAGCATACATATTAGTCGGTTGTAGGCGACAGCCCGGACGCACCGGCCTACAGCCACCCTGACCACAGACGATCTGTCCAGTCGCCTGCGGCTTCGCGGGCGCAGCTTCAACCTTCCTCCTCTCGTCGTCTCGCTTCTTGGCATCCTCGCGGGTCCCAAACGGCTTGTTGTCCTGCACCTTCTCGCACTCATTGTCGTCGTTGACGCGATGGCCGGCGCGGCAGGCGATCTTCACACAAGCGTCGCCATCGGCCTTGAAGCCGCGATCGCAGACCAGCGGGCAGATCCGACCCGGCTTAGCCTTGATGGCGTCGAGCGCGTCGAAGGTCGCCAGCTTGGCGTCGAACTTCGTCCCGGCGTATTTGTTAAATAACGTCAGCGAGCGTTGTGATGACGCATTCCAGTCGCCATCGGCAGCGGCGGCCAGGCAGCCGACGCGGCGCAGTTCGGACTGAACGAGCTTCGCCGTCTCTGAGGGGGACAGGGTTGGCTGTGACGAGGTCAGGGCAACGGCTGCAACTTTCTGGGGGCTGTCCTCAACTTGCCGTTTCTCGGCAGCTTGCTTCTCGGCGGCCTGCTTGTCGGCCAGAGCTTTCGCAATGGCCTCTATTTCCTTGCGCCGTTGCTCGGCGGCGGCGGCTTTCGCCTCCTCGACCTGCTTGGCCTTCTCGGCGGCGAGCCGCGCATCCTCAGCAGCCTTGGCGGCGGCGGCGGCTTTGTCCTGTTCGGTCTTCTTTGCACGGTCAGAGGCAAGCCGTGCCTTGTCTTCTTCGGCCTGCCGAGCCTTCTCGACCGCTGCTGCGCGGGTCTCCTCCGCGGCGATCTTGTTGAGTTGGCCCTTCGCCAGCCCCGCATAAAAGCCGTCCGGGTACTGAGCGAGGAAAACGTTCCAGCCATCGCGAGTGCCGAGCTGCAGGGCAAGTTCATAGTTGCGGCGAATGGCATCATCAGGGCTGGCCTGAGGGCCGGTTGCTGTCGGCTTCGCGGCCACGATCGCTATATCATCACCGCCTAGCGAGCCGTAGACATACGGTTCCTGCTTGTAGCTGGTGTTCTTCAAGACATCGTCACGGACGAAGCCGAATGCCTTGCGCAGATCGAGACCCGGCGTCGGTAGCCGCTCTACTAGCGCTGCGGCAAATGGGCTGTTCTTGCTGTCGCCATCCGAAGCGGTAGAGCCTGCCTTCGCCGCGAACGCAATCATCGTGTTCGGGCTGGTCGGCTCGACCTTGGCAAGGCCGCGACCAATGGCACGGGCAGCAACCGTGCGCTTCATGGTTTTGGCGAACGGATTATCCCGGCAGGCATCCAGGATAATCAGGCGAAGCTGTTTGGCAGGCTCGACGGCGAACAGCGCCCGATCGAGCGCCACGGTCTCGTCAAGAACGTCGCTGTCGGTCTCCAGAGACGCGTCAGTCGGGATGAGATAGTTGGTGCCGTCAAGTTCGATGCCGTGACCGGCGTAGTAGACGACAGCGACCTCAGCATCTCGCGCCCGCCCGCCGAAGTCACGCAGCGCCTTGCGCATCTCGGAAGCATTGAGATCGGTCCTGATGTCGATCCAGTCGAATCCGGCTTTTTTGAACATGCCTCCGACCAGGGCGGCATCGTTCGCAGGGTTGGAGAGCTTGGGTACGCTCTTGTAAGCCGAGTTGCCGATCACCAGCGCGATACGACGCTCGGCGTGGGCTGAACTGCACATCAGCCATATGGAAACGAACAAAGAAAACCAGCGAAAAGCGCCCATTACAATCCCCGGCAATAAGTGCGCAGCCTATGCACAGACTGCCGAAAGGCAAGTAGGGCTTATGTGACAATTGTCACATTCGACATGCTTCCGACCCAGGGCCGCTACGGGTCAAAGGCAAGCCCTTAGCCCCTCGGTGGGACGACGTCTGCTCTACCCCTCGGTCCAGACTGCCGCAGTACCGACTAACACGATGGCCAACCTTCAAAAGGATGTTGCCAGTCATGGCTGCTTGTCGTCGGGCAATCCGACAATAATGCCAAGGAACGAACCGCCAAAGAAGGAGACAACAAGCATGAGGAGATAGGTCGTTGCGAAGGGACCGACCTCCTGCTTACTTTGAATACGGTCAAACTGTAGTAGCACCAACGCAAAGACTGCCGCGCAGAATGCGGGCAGAAACGCCGCGAGCCGCCCCTGAGGGTTCCGTGATAGAGCCCTCGATCGGCCCCGGCACTCAAGACGACCACGATCAGACAGGCAGTGAGGAAGTACATCGGCGCGCTAACCTTCTGGGATATGTCTTAGCCAGTGGTTTGACGCGCGGCGCCGTGCTGCTCATGCCTCGAACCATTCAGCCAAAGCCCATAGCTGATGGCGATATGAAAGACAGCGTATGTGAGTGCACTTTCGATGACGACGGACGCAGGCCCGCCCTCGGTGATGAAAGCATTCTCTGCAAACCAAACAGAGTAATACGCAAAATAGGCGCCAGCGAATCCGCGCCAAAACGTACCGGGAAGGAAATTCTCGATTGCCATCAGCACGAGACCGCTGGCCGCGAGCACCTCAATTACGAGGTCGACAATCTGCACCGCATTAAAAGTCCCAGCGTCCGCGATACCATAACACGCGAGCAAGACAGCGAAGAATGCAAAAAGCTTCCAACCCACGTAGACCTCCGACTATGCTTGCGCGACCTAAGGTAGAGATCATCAGTAAACCCATCGCTTCTGAGCATAGTTTGGCTCAGGTTACGGCGGTGGCTCAAAGCTTTAAGGATAAGCAGATTGGGAATCGGCCTCCAGGTCAGACGGGTGTCCGCTCAAGTCTGCAATGGGGCAAAAGCACCGGTGCACACCAAGTTGGATCGGCGTCCGGTTTGCCAGTGACAACCGGCTTGGGGCCAATTGCGGACTCGTGCACCGCAACAAAGTGAGCCATCCCCGCGCTGATCGTGCTACCTTCGGGATCATTGGACATCAGGAGAGGCTCGTGAGTCGAATAGTAACGCGTCGCGCGGTGCTTACGACGGCCTGTTCGATTGCTATCGCTGCTGTTGCAGATGCCGATTCATTGCGACCGCGGCGCGTCGGGTTGGTTACCTCTGGCTCAGGCGAGCGGATTATCGGATGGTTCAGAGAAGCGTTCAAGTTGATGGGATACCGGGAAGGGAGCGACCTCATCATTGATCTGCGCGAGGCGAAAGGCCACTACTCTTTGCTGCCCGGTCTAGTCTCGGAGCTCATCGCACTGACGCCAGACGTTATCATCGCTGAAGCGACACCTGCGATTGCGGCGGCACAAAGGGCCACTTCGACGATTCCGATTGTTATGTCGCCAGCCACCGATCCTGTCGGGTCAGGCTTCGTCAAGAGTTTCACCAGGCCCGGGGGCAACATAACCGGCACAGCGAATATGTTCGCTGATCTCACGACCAAGACGCTGGACATCATTCGCCTGCTCTTTCCCAAGGTACAGAAAATCGGCGTACTCACCTCAAATAACCCGGTGCACCCGGCGATGGCACAAACTGCGACGAAGGCAGCAGTGGTCATCGGCATCTCGGTGCAACGCTTCATTGCGCCGAACCCGGAAGACCTTGAAAAAGCGTTCGCGGATATGAAAGCGGCGGATTGCGATGTGGTTTATGTACTTGCGGACCCACCGCGCGATGCCTTGCCATCAATTGCTCTGGAGTATCGGCTGCCCACGATATTTCAAGTCAACACTTACCCAGACCGGGGCGGATTGATGGCTTATGGGCCGGACCTTAAGGCTCTCTTCCTACTTGCGGCTGGCTACGTGGACCGCATTCTAAAGGGCGCCAATCCAGCGGACTTGCCGGTTGAGCAGCCGACCAAATTTGAGTTTGTGATCAATCTCCAGACGGCCAAAGCATTGGGATTGACTGTCCCTGAGCAAGTGCTTCTGATGGCGGACCGAGTGATTGAGTAGGAATCCCGCTTCCGAGAGATGAATATGGCCGACGTCCGCTCTGGGTCAAAAGCGGCTGGCCGGCAAGTGCAGCTCGGCGTCCGGTTTACCAGCGACAGCCGACGTCACGGCGACTGAACCGCTCTTCGTCTTGGGCCAGAAGGCGACATCATCTCATCTGCGACGGCCGAGCAACGCTCCTCGGGTGGGCGGTAAACCTGAGTTTTTCGCCCGTCAACGCTCGCAGCTTCTGGCAATGGACGAAACGTTCGCAGGCGAGCGCCTGATTTTTGGGGTTGAACGGGGAACCGATTGGAGGTCATGCCGATTGATGCAGCCGTCACTATGGTCATCTTCGGGCGATTACGCCCACTTTGCCGTCCCGCTTGAGTGGTCGTGGCACGGCAGCCGGATTTATCGTAGAATGGGCAAGTCCAAAAGGTCTCCAGGTCATGGCGCAAGAGCGGCCGTCCCGGATCGAACGCAGATTGTCGGCGATATTGGCAGCCGACGTGGCGGGCTATTCGCGGCTGATGCACCATGACGAGGAGGCTACGCATGCCAAATTGACGACGCTCCTCATGGAGGCCGTCTACCCCGCGATCGCCGAGCACGGTGGCCGCGTCGTGAAAAACACAGGCGATGGGTTTTTGGCGGAGTTTGCCAGCGCGGTAGAGGCGGTTCGGGCCGCCATGCAGTTCCAGACCCGGACTCACGAACTTACGATCGATGAGCCGGAAGGCAATCACATTGCCTTTCGGGTGGGCATCAATATAGGCGACGTGATTGTCGAACCGCATGACATTTTTGGGGACGGCGTAAACATTGCGGCGCGGCTCGAAAGCATCGCAGAACCAGGCGGTATCTGCATCTCGTCTTCCGCGTATGACCACGTCAGAGGTAAAGTGGGCATCGAGTTCGCTGATCTGGGCGAGCAGAACCTCAAGAACATCGCCCTTCCCGTCCGGACCTATGCAGCGGTCCGGGATGGGCCTAGCTCCGAGGCACAGGTTGAACGCGCAAGTCGGGCCCCGCTTTCAACGCCGCGCCTATCCATCGTCGTGCTACCCTTCGCGAACCTGAGCGGGGATCGCGAGCAGGACTATTTCGTGGATGGTGTAACCGAGAGTTTGACCACGGACTTGTCGCGCATCGCTGGTTCATTTGTCATCGCAGGGAACAGCGCCGTCTTATACAAGGGCAGAGCAGTCGATTTACGGCAAGTCGGCCGCGAATTAAACGTTCGCTACGTGCTCGAAGGCTCAGTGCAACGCAGCGGCAAGCGGCTTCGGATGAACGTGCAGTTGATCGATGCCAGGAGCGGCCAGCATCTTTGGGCCGAGCGCTTCGAGAAGCCTGTCGTCGACTTGTTCGACATGCAGGACGAAATCGTATCGAGGCTCGCCAATACATTAGGTGCGCAACTCATCGTGGCTGAGGCGCGACGAGCCGAGCGTACGCTGCATCCCGATGCGATGGACTTGTACTTCCAGGGCCGGGCCTGGTTGATGAAGGGGTTTAGCGCTGAAGACGTAACGCAGGCGCGGAGCTTCTTCGAACGCGCTCTGGAGTTCGACCCCGGCAACGTCGAAGCAATGATTGGCCTGGCAACTGTCGATACGGCAATTGGGTCCAGCTTTACCACGGATGATGGGCCTGCGCGGTTTGCAGCGGCTGAGGCGATGGTGAATAAGGCATTGTCGATCAGGCCGAACTATACTTCAGCCCACTCGGCTCGGGGTTGGGTCCAGATCTTTACGAACCGGGCCGCCCAAGGCATCCGTGAATTCGAGCATGCGTTGGCGCTGGATTCGAATAGGGCCAACTCTCATGCCGCCCTTGGTTTTGCCAAGTTCTATTTGGGTCGCGCTGCCGAGACCGAAGGCCATATACGCGAGGCTTTACGTCTCTCCCCTCGCGACGTTGAAGCCTACCAGTGGACGTGTTTTGTGGGCGTGGCGAAGCTACAGCTTGGTTTGGACGTCGAAGCCGTCAATTGGCTACGACAAAGCACTGAGGCGAACCGCAACTTCCCTATCGCTCATTTGTCGCTCGCCGCAGCGTTGGGCCTGACCGGCGCGCTGGATGAGGCGCGAACTGCTGCGAGAACGGGACTTGCGCTCAACTCAGGTTTCACCATCCGTCGTTTTGTCGCTGCTCAACAAAGTGACAACCCGGCTTTTCTTGCCGGGCTCAAGCGCACGTGTGAAGGCTTTCGCCTCGCTGGCGTGCCGGAAGGGTGATGGGCGCTTCCAGTCAAAAGCAGCGGTAGACACGATGCTGGATTGCCGTCGGGTTTGCCTCCGAAAGCCGAAGTGACATGGGCTCAGCCGGCCTTCGGCTAAGGGCCCCACTTGCAGACATCGCGCGAGCGGTGTGCATTTCGAGGCAACCGTATTTCGCTTTCGGACCGACGTGCAGCAAGATCAAACGCCCACCCTCAAAGAGGATGGGCGCGTGGTGACTTACGACATGATGACGTCCTACTTCTTGTCGGCGCTGGCTTCCTTAGCTGGAGGCGGCTTCATGCCGACGGTCAACTGGCGGATTTTTAAAGCGCCGCCTTCACGTATGTCGATGGCGCCCCAGAACACTGTGACCTTGGTGGCGTCGCCGCTCTTAGAGTCCTTACCGAAGATGTCGGTCTCGCCGTTGGCAACGACCAGATCGTTGTTGATGACCGACATGTTGCCGACTCTGATCTCTATATGATCGGTGCCGTTCTTGAAGTTGTTTTCGTATACGGTCTTGAGATCGGAAAACACACCGCCCGGGTTGATCTGGACCCCGTCCTTTGTATAGAGCGCAGCGACACAGGCCGCGTCTTTCTTGGCGACGCAGTCGGTGTAGGCGACGGCTAATTTTTCGGCCTCCTGCTTGACCGCATCGGCCAGTGCCGGTGCAGAGATGAAGGCGGAAGAACACAATGCCAAGAGCAATGAACGTCGCTTCATAGCAACTTCCCCTCTGGTTGTGATGCACAATTGCACCGCGACGTCCTCCTGACGTAGGACGTCGCGTTGCATTTGTTCCGAGGGGCATTCTTTCGTTAGGCTGTAATACTACCGCCTTGTGAGTATATGCCATTTTGCACGGCTTGGCGCACGCCAACCTACGACGGGGCGGGCGGCGAATGCGGTCGGGAAAGACAGGCAAGTTGACGCATGTGGCAGATGAAAGTGTCTTGCTCGACGCGCGCGATGGCCGACCTTGTTATCCAGATTGTTTACCAAAGCGGCCGGCAAACGGCCCAAGGAATTGCTGGATCGCTATCAAGCGGCCGGAGGCACGCACATCCTGATCCAGCTACTTGTGCGCGACCGGACCGCTCGATAGGCCCGCTAGTGAGAGGGAGTCTCGGAACTCGGGCTGCGGGACGCATTATACGTTGCACTATCACTGATCTTGTCGGGGACCCATTCCTCCGCGGTTGAGTCCCAATGATGAGTGTCGTCGAAGTGTTTCCAGAGTGGCCGCTTCGGCTTGCTTTCACCCTTCTGTCGGTTTGCATTCAGTGCGCGGAGTTGGACGACGAGCACCCCAGCCATCGTCACCCATTCGCGAGCGCTATATCGGGAGTTCCATTTGATTGCGGCGAGCATTGGATGCCTCCTTTGAAGTAAGAAGCCTCTGCCACACTTAGCGTGGGCCAAGAATGCAGGGATATAAACTACCTCACAGTTTGCCAACATCTTCGACATAGCCGCGGGCGATCTCACTGCGCGGCGACCGTAACCTACGTTCGTTCGGTACTCGGGCGTCATTTTGCCGCGCCATCAAAACGCCCGCGACGGTGTGTAGGAGTTTTTTTGGTCGCAAAGGCACGTCTCTCTTAGAGAGGGGATTTTATCGATCGTAGGTGCGCTTTCCATAGAAGTCAGCGCATGCTCCGTCCAAGGACCGCTTCGGGTCACAAGCGTCTGTCTAGCGCTCGGCCGCGAACTTCCGCTGTACCCCTCTTAACCGACATGTAGCGGCAGCGGGCCAAAGGCCGTGACTGGCCATGAGCAGTCATTCAGTCGCTCGAGGGAGACGAACTGAAGGCGTCACCACTAAGACGCGCCTTTGTTCGTGCCGCTATGTGGCGGTCGTGGCAAGTGATAAAATCTAAGACAATCGGCAATGTAGCGACGGTTCATCTTCTCGGCCAAGGCGCCATGGTAGGCAAATTCGCAAAATAGTAGGGTGCACAATGGCTCTATCATCGACGTTCGTTGCCTCTAGCGGGGATGGTTATGAACTGCAGATGGGAAGGTGGAGCCGTCGTCTCGCGGAGCTTTTCCTGGACTTTTGCGGACCTTGCGATGGAGAATTCATTCTGGACGCAGGGTGCGGTACAGGAGCATTGACGTCGGCAATCCTGAAGCGCGCGAGCACTGCGCAAATCTCGGGTATCGACTTTTCAAGTGCCTACGTCGAACATGCGAGCAGATCAAATCCAAGAAAACAGGCACAATTTAGCGTCGGCGATGTTTGCGCGCTGCCCTATGACGACGCAACGTTCGACCACGTGCTGTCGCTACTGGTCTTGCACTTTGTGCCGGACACAAGCAAGGCGGTAGCCGAATTCCGCCGTGTTGCCCGACCCGGCGCGACAATCGGAGCGGCCGTTTGGGATGCGCGCGGCGGCTTCGTTGCTGCCCGGATCTTCTTCGATACAGCTGCAGCGCTGTTTCCGAGCGGGAATGAGCGGCGAGCCCGTAACAATACGCGGCCAATGACGCGACCGGGAGAACTGACTCAGGCGTGGCGCGGCGGCGGCCTGATCGATGTGCAGGGCGCGCTGTTGACGACCAGGATGGAATTCGCATCGTTCGAGGACTACTGGGCACCCTATGAGGGTAAGGATGGACCTGGTGCTGAGTACGTCGCGTCCCTCCAGATTGAAGCGAGGAGACGGCTTCGCGATGCGGTTCGCGCCGCGTACTTAGATGGTGAAGCTGATGGTCCCCGCTCGTTCGCCGCGAGCGCCTGGGCGGTGAAGGGAACGGTTCCTACTTGAACGGCCGCCCCGGTCCAGAAGCTGAAGTTGTGGCACGCTGTAGCTGTGCCAGCTGATGGGACAAAACGCGATCTTTTCGTCTTCAGGGGCTATCCGCTCGCGGCATACAGAGCCCACTTCCCGGGCAATCCTTTGAGTTCGTAAGAACCGCGCTCGGCGAATTTCAGCCCCGCACCGGCGACGAGATCTGTGACGACTCGCGAGACCAGAACTTCGTCAGATCCGCAATGTGACATCACGCGCGCAGCCGCGTGCACGGCGATGCCACCAATATCGTTGCCTCTCATCTCAACCTCGCCCGTGTGCAGGCCGGCGCGTACGGGAAGCCCGATCTTTTTCACTGCCGAGGCAATGCGATGGCGCAGCGCACCGCTCGTCCCGGACCGTCGAAGGTCGCGAGAACGCCATCGCCAGTACTCTTCACCAGATTGCCACGATGCTTACCGACCATATCCCTTGCAATCTGGTCGTGATCGCCGAGCAGCCGAAGCCAGCGCTCGTCGCCCATTGCCGCCGCGCTGCGGGTTGAGTCAACAATGTCGGTGAATAGCACAGTTGCCAGCACACGCTCGACCTCGACCGCACCGTGATCGCGACGGCCGGTAACGAACTCCTCGATTTGGCCCGGCACGGTTTCATTATTGGAGGTCCAAACGGCGTGGTCGCCCGCCGGGTTTTCAATGTATTTGACGCCAGAGATCCCTGCGGCAAGCTTCCGGCCGAGATCGACGGGCACTTGGAGGTCGGCCTTGCTGTGCAGCACTAGGGCCGGCACCTGCAACGTCGGCAGGATCGCGCTGACGTCGATCTGGCGGTTGAGTTGCAGGAGTGTTCGTAGCGCGCCGGGACTGCTCGCCAACCGCTCCCATTTTGCATATTGCGCGACCACAGCTGGTTTGCCCGCCTCGCTCGGAGCTATGGTTTTGGTCAGTTCGCCAGCACCCCAGAGCCTTAGGATCTGATCCAAGCGTGCCTCCCACGCCTCATCTGACCAACGGTCCGCGGATCGACTGAAGCAGCCGATCAGAATGAGATGCGAGACGCGCTCGGGGTATGTCGCAGCGAATAGGACACTCATGCACCCACCTTCGGAAAAACCGACCAGCGCCGCGCGCTTGGAG
The DNA here is from genome assembly GCF_000244915.1 of Bradyrhizobium sp. WSM471. NCBI lineage: Bacteria > Pseudomonadati > Pseudomonadota > Alphaproteobacteria > Hyphomicrobiales > Nitrobacteraceae > Bradyrhizobium > Bradyrhizobium sp. WSM471. Next base: position 7,481,169 of record NZ_CM001442.1, read on the forward strand.
CCGATAGTATCCATGACGGCACGGACATCGTCCATTCGCACTTCAAGGGACGGCGCACCCGACATCCGGTCCGACATCCCCTGTCCGCGCTTGTCGAACGTCACTACCCGGCCGAAGCTTGCGAGCCGCCGCAGAAAAGCGGTGTATCCTGGTAAGTCGTGCTGGAATTCGATATGTGAGATAAAGCCGGGGACTAAAATGAGGTCGACCGGCCCCTCGCCCATCATCTGATAGGCGATGCTAACTTCGCCACTTTGGGCATAGCGCGTCTCGGGCAGCTTTGATTTAGTCATCGAGCGAACCTCGGGCCTATCTCATTGTTGCCGCCTGAAAAGCCGAGATCAACCCCGTACTCGTTTGCCTTGACGTCGGCTCTCATAAGCACGGCTGGTTTTGGCCCCGCGATGACCGATTCGGGTCAAAAACGGTCTGATCATCGCTCGAAATGGACACAAGTACGTCTCCAATCGTCTAGAAGCGGACGCGGGATTGGAAGGGCTCCGGGCTGAAAATGACCACCCTCACTAGCTGAGGAGGTCACCATGACCGATATCCCAAGCACCATCCCTGCTGTCTCGAAACACGTTCCTTGGAACAAGGGCAAGATCGTCGGCGCAAAGCCGCCGCTCCGTCCGAAGCACGTCTGGTCAATCCGAACCAAGCTCCAGGTCGAAGGCCGAATGCGCGATCTGGCGCTGATCAACGTCGCCATCGATAGCAAGCTGCGCGGCTGCGACGTCGTAGCCTTGAAAGTCGATGACCTTGCGCCGGGCGGATATGCCGCCGACCGCGCGACCGTCCGACAACAGAAGACCGGCCGGCCAGTTAAATTTGAACTGACGGAATCGACCCGGCAGGCAATCGACGACTACCTGCGGCTTACTGGCAAGAAGTCAGGAGAATACTTATTCACTGGCCGCCGGCGGAGTGGGCATATGACGACCCGCCAGTACGCCCGACTCCTATCTTACTGGATCGCCGATATCGGACTGGATCCGCACCTGTTCGGGACGCATTCCCTCCGCCGGACCAAGGCGACTTTGATCTATCGCCGAACCGGCAACCTGCGAGCCGTACAGCTCCTTTTGGGGCATACCAAGATCGAGAGCACCGTCCGATATCTATGCATCGAGGTCGACGACGCCCTCGCGATAGCTGAACAAGTTGACGTCTGACTTCGGGGGCAGAGCAGACGTACTCTGCGCTGCCCTCACAGACGGCTCCGGGCCAGAAGCGGAACTATTCAATCACCTCGTCGCCGCGGGCGAGGAGTGCTGCTGGTATAGCGACGTCGAGCGCCTTTGCCGTCTTGAGGTTGACTGCCAGCCACAGCTTGCTTGGAAATTCGATGGGGAGGTCGCCTGGGTGTACCCCCCTGAGTATCTTATCCACAAAATAGCCTGTGCGGCGATAACACCAGCGCAAGTCAACGCCATAGCTCACAAGGCCCCCGTGAATAACATGCTCGCGGTATCCGAACACGGTCGGCAGCCGCCTTTCAAGGGCAATGGCGCCGATCTGCTCGCATCGGACAAGGAGCAGATTGGTCTGAAGGACTACGAGCTTCGCTGGCAATCAATCCGAGATGAACCGCGTCTGCGAGTGCGCCGCAAACAATCGGTATCGTCGATGTCGCCTTTCGGGCCTCGACGGCTTGCAATGTCGCGGGCGCGACGATGACATCGGGTTTGGCTAGGGCCACCATCTCTTCCATGGTTGCTACTCGATCAGAAAACATGTCAAAGCGCTTTATGACCTCCACATTCCGACCATGCTCGTATCCGAACTCCGCAAGACCCTTAACAAAATTGCCGTACACCAGGTCTAAAATGAATTGCGGCACGTTTACGCCTGCAGGCGCACCTGCGGGCGGAGCTCCCGCCCACGCAATGACCGGCCGTTTTCGCGCAGGCTGAGCGCTCGAGCCCCGACTAAACAATGTCGATCCTGCTGCAGCGCCAAGAACGCCGAGATTTCCAATAAATTCTCGCCGTCGCATGTGTCCCCCCTCGTACGGGCCACGCCGTTGCGGGGCGAGGTTAGCACGTTGCAGCAGTCTATGCCGGCAATTTAGGAAGCTCGTTGCCCGGCGACATTCGTGTGAGGATGGTCGAGATCGATCAAATGCGGTCTTGTTCTACGATTGCAACAGGGTCCGCTCGGGGTCACTAGCGGTCTTCACATGCAGCCGGCGGGACGTCCGCAATAGGAAGCAGAAGCTGACTGCCCTGCGTCTCGGAATGTTCAAATCTGTTGCTGCCTCGATCCGCATTTACCGATTAACATGCCTGAATCCAAAACCGGGAAAATTTGGCTAAGATCCTACTTTCCCTTATTGGGGGCAACTCATGTTCGATACCGCCACCACCGCGCTTTTGCGCGCGGTCCTCGATGAAGTCTGCCAGAGCGTTTCGCACCGTGAGATCGGGGCACGGACACGTCGCCTCGAAGATCTTGGAGGCCGCCACCAAGGGCGAAACCTCGCCCGAAAGTCTCCGACAGGTCGGTCGCGAAGCGCTCTCCCGCGCGCCCACGATGTGGCGCTGACCGAGGGACTTCGGTGAACTTCCAGGTCACGGTGCTGAAGATCCTGGTGAGCTATCCATGCGGCTTCGCCGTGATGGCCGACCTCAGACGCGACATGGCGATCCTGGCCACCAGCGGTCGGGATTGGGCCGAGCGCACGAAGCGGCTAGGCGCCCGCATACCCGACCTCGACATCTTCTCGCAAGGCCTGGTCGAGCGCGAAAGCGGCGGGTGGAAGATCACCGACAAGGGTCGGGCGGTGCTGGAGTTCATGGAAGCTCGCCCGGAGACCGATCGGACGATCGAGGCGCCTTCGGCCGAGACCGTAGCAGCGCCGCTGCCCGCCCTCCCGCAACCGGCCGAGCGGGCGAACCGGCGGCGCGAACGCCGCGAGCGTCGGCGCGAGGCGCGCGAACGAGCGCGGGCCAACGCTTCCTAACGTCACCCTGCGCCGTGCTGCGTAGCGCCTCGACACGGCAGCGCTCGCGGATTCTACGGAGAACAGTTGCAGAAACCTGGGAAATTTCCCGTCGCTCAAAACACAAACGCGGCGGTTGGGGAGGCGCGGAACTGGTACGTCAAATGCGCAGGAGCCGATTTACGGATGGACGTCGTCGCTATCGTCGGCGGCGTCCCGACCGGGCCGCGCCGCGGAAGCTGCTGTCCGACGAGCTGCGGCACGGCACGCGGCCCAATTCCGGCCTGATCCAACGTTGTTGATCCGGATTCCCGCCCCCGCCTCCCGGACCGATGTTTCTGCCGATGAGAGGGGGGCGAGCCGGCCGCCGGCGGCAATGGCCGACCCGTCACGTGGCCGAAGCGGCGGCTCGGGAGCGCTTGCCTATTGAATCCGGCGGCCGGCTCGAGCCCAAGCCAATATTGAGATTTCCTGTCGCGATGCGTGATGAAATGGTTGGTGCCGGTCGCAGCGCCGCTGACAGTTCGGTCAGTTGCGAACGAACGGCCCTGAAATCGCGCTTTCCAGCTCATTGACCACGGTCCAAACGTGGTCGTTCGATGCTCTCAAATCCATTGCGGCAAGGACATTCCAAACACTCTCCTGGCCTGCGGCCGCTGGGTCGCCAGTACCGTCGCCGGGATGGCGGATTAACGCGAGCCGTGAGGCGGCGGTTTGCTCTTGCTGTACCAGCCGCCTTTTCGCGTACCCTCGGACCGGCTACAATACGCTAGGCATAGCGGGGACAGGGTGTTGTTCGACGGGTTGTACAAATGCGAGTATCGCGCTGGCCCCGTGCTGAACCGTAGCGTCATGCATGTGCGCGGTGGCCGCATGCTGGGGGGAAACTCGGCTTTCGCCCACGTCGGAAGCTACGAAGAGATCGATGGCGTGATCGTCGGTCGCGTAGCCGGACAGCGCCATGCCATGAATCCCGAGGTGCGGCAGCTCTATGGTGCGGACGATGACGAGCTGATCCTGCGCGGCCGCGCGGTTGGCGATTCCTATCATTTCGACGCCTCTCCGGTCCGGCTCCCTAATCAAGTGATGCATGCCGTGATGACCAGCTTGGACGAGGAGGCATTGCCGCCGCCAGGAAAGGTCGGCAACGGCGGCATCCCAAATGGCCTTTACGGGCTGCGCATGCGCGCGCTCGATGGGATTGACGGCGGACTGACCGGTGTGATGCTGCTGGAGGACGGCCGCATGCTGGGCGGAGACGCCTTCTTCTACTATCTCGGCTCTTACTCCTCTGCGGATAACCGCTGGCGCGGTGAAATCGTCAACCAGGAACACACGGCGGCTCGCGACGCGATCTTCGGCGGTTACGAAGTGGGCATTGGCTTCTCGGGCAGCTGCGAGGCCGATGGCGCCGTTTGGGAGGCGACGGCGCTGGCCGGAAAACGAAGTTTCCAGCTGGCCGCCGAGATGAAGCTGCTGCACAGGATCTGAAATAGTTCAGTTCGTGCTCTGGTGAAGCCGCTTCAACGGTCCACCATGGCGTAGAAACCGGTCCGGGATCAGTTCATCTCCGCAGACGGCCGCGCCACACCGTCAAGCCTATCTCTGAGAGATCTCAGAATCATGGTCACGCAGTCAGTCCGTAGCTTCACAAGTTCCAAGACGTTCAGACGGCATCTAGCGGCATCAAGAACGTGAACCGTGTCTCCTCTGGAGTTGATGTGACCGTCAGCCTTCCCTTGTGAGCTTCTGCGATCTGGGACGCAATATAGAGGCCCAACCCGAGACCCTGACGGCTGGCACGAGCCTTTCCGCGAAAGAATGGCTCGAACAGCTTGTCCATTGCTTCGGGAGGGATGGGATCCCCCGCGTTGGAGACCCAAAGTTCGAATGCGGTTGCGGTCGTCTCGGCGCCCACCACGACTGGCTTGTTCGAGGACCCGTGCGTCAGCGCATTGCCCACCAGGTTGGATAGGAGCTGACCTATCCTGGTGCGATCGCAATTCACGGCGCGATCGATCTCGAATTCGGCGTCGATCACCCGGCCGGGCGTTGCCAATCTGAGCTCGTCGACGACTTGAGCGAGAGTGCGTTCCAGCGGTTCGGTCGTGTTGCGGTCAAGAGATATTCCGCCGCCGAGCCGGCCGCGCGCAAAATCGAGCACGTCGTCGATCAGCGCGGACATCCTCATGACCGTCGTCTGCATCATCGCGATGATCTGGCGCTCCTTCTCGCTCTGGACGGTGCGATCCAGAATACGGGCGCCGGCGCTGATCGAGGCGAGCGGATTGCGGAGGTCATGGCCCAGGACCGCAATGAACTGCTCGCGCAACTCGGAGGCCTCGTTCTCGCGCTGTAGCCGTTCCTCAATCGCCTTCTCGGCTGCCTTCGCCAACTCGCGTGCCGAAAGCAGTTCTTGTTCGTACCGCCGCCGATCGGTCGCCTTAATCAGTGCGAGCCGTATCAGCAGCAGCTTGCCGTCGGCATCCCGGCGCTCGTTCGCGTTCGCGATCATCTGCAGCGGGGTATCGTCGGCAGCCAGCATGTCGATAGCGAACTCCTGGAAGGAGCCCTGCATACGCAGAAGGGGCGCGATGTGGGTTTCGTAGTAGATGCGGCCCGGCATGGTCAGGAAATCGCTGAAGCGTTTCCCGATCATCTGCTCGGCCGAACGTCCGCTCCAGTCCAGGAACGTCCGGTTCACCTGATCGACGCGACCGTTCGCCTGCAGGGTGATGTACCCACACGGTGCGTTCTCGACCAGGTCCTGGAAATCTGGGCCAGAGATGTCCACTAGACGAATGTCCGCATCGCCTCGACCACTTCATCCGGCGCGCTGAGGTTCGGACAATGGCCTGTCGCCTTCAGAACGATCATCCGGCTGTTTGGAATGCTGCGGTTCACGTAATCGCCGACCTCCTGGGATGCGATGATGTCCTCGCTACACTGCAGGACCAGGGTCGGAACGCTGACGCCCGGCAGATCCTTCCGGTTGTCGGAGGTGAAGGTCACGCGGGCGAATGCCTTTGCGATCTCGGGATCCGTTCGGCAGAAGCTGTTGGTGAGCTCGGCTCCAAGCTCTGGGCGATCCGGATTGCCCATGATCGCCGGCGCCATCTGCGCGGACCAGCCCATGTGGTTGGACTCCAGAAACTGAAGGAGCTCCTCGATCTGCTTTGCGCTGAACCCGCCCACATAGCCTTCGTCGTCGATGTAGCGGGCGGAGGGGCCGATAAGCACCAGCTTGCCGAACATGCCGGGCGCCTTCTGAGCGGCGAGCACCCCGATCATGCTGCTGACCGAATGACCGACGAAGACGGAGTCCTGGAGATCTAGCTCGCGGCCGATTTCCACCACGTCGTCCGCATACCCGCCCAGGCTGGAATACTTGCTCCGGTCGTACGCCGACAGATCGGAGCCGCCGGCGCCCACGTGGTCGAACACGACCGTCTTGAAGTCCTTCTCGAAAGCGGGCGCCACAAACCGCCACATGTTCTGGTCGCAGCCGAAGCCGTGAGCGAACATCATCCCCCTGCTGCCGGCTCCCCGGACGTGGACATTGTTTCGTTCGATCACGCCCGGCATCGGTAGCCTCTTCTTATTTCGGGAGGTTTTTGTCATCCTAGTCGCGGCCGAGTGGCTCGCCAACAGATCTCTTCCTGGACCGGCCGGAGTACCGGGGTCGAGGGGGATGTCTTGGATTTCAACCGAGGCTCGGCCTTTCCTTGCCCATCGTCCTGATGGCCTCAACGATACGGTCCGGATGGTACGGTTTGTGGAGGGTGAAACTGTCCGGGACCGGCCTGGCCTCGACCGGGGAAAAGCCGGTCACGTAGATAACGGGGAGCCCCGGATCGCGCTCTCGGCACCGCTCCGCGATCTGCCAACCGTCGATACGTCCGGGCAGCTTGATGTCGGTGACGAGAATGTCCGGATGTTTCGTTCGGCACAATCATAGTGCCTCCTCGCCTTCTCCGGCCTCGATCACGTTCCAACCTTCGTCGCGCAGCGCCTCGACTACGAACTCCCGAACGAGCGGATCGTCCTCGACTACAAGTATACGCACCGGACGACCCTCAAGACTTTGATTCGCAATCAGTTTCGAACGTCTGAGGTACGGCGAGGTTCCGCTGCTGACGTTCTCGGTCGAACGGCTACTCCTCGGGCTGGCACTCCGGGCAGGTATCGCCGACCGAATCCAGCACTTGGCGGACCTCGGCGACGGCCTGGTCCGGAGACAAACCGTCTGGGGGTTCCTGCCTCGCGATGTCCAACGCGCGCTCCCGGGCGTGAGGGTCGGCGCGGTCCTTCGCCCAGCCATGCTCCTCGCATTCGTGAACGACGCCCGCCTCCTGCAGCACGCCGAGCGCCCATCCGCGCAGTGTTCTGATCGCCGGGCGTCTTTCCTTCGTCATCAGCATCGAGCTTGCTCCTGCCGGGACGAATCCCTTCGCCCGTCTTCTCGTTCCGGGCGGTTAGCACGCAGCAGGGATTCGCAATCGGCAGGGCTGAGGTTTGTTCCCGTGTTCCGCGGCGCTGTGCACAACGCCACCTTCCGGTGCCAGCATGAGGCGCGCCCCAAGCTCTGCGGGGTGTTCAGCGTTGCTATCCCGACCGCGGAAGGTGTAATTGCACTCGCGGGTACCTCTGAAGTAGCAGGAGGGGTGCGTGGGTAACTGGCTCGTCGTTCCCGAGGGGACAGGCCTGGCGAGGCGGACCCGAGCGCGTCGCGCCGCGCAATACGTCCGGATGTCGAGGGAGCTCCAACGCTACTCGATCAAGAACCAGATGGCAGCCATCGCCACCTATGCCGAGGCGAACGCTCTTACAATCGTCCGCACCTATGCGGACGAGGGCCGCAGCGGCCTCCGGATCAAGGGACGGCCGGGTCTCATTGAGCTGATTGAGGACGTGCAGTCGGGGCAAGCCGACTTCGACCACATCCTCGTCTACGACGTCAGTCGTTGGGGGCGATTCCAGGATGTCGACGAGAGCGCCTACTACGAATTCCTGTGCAAGCGGAGCGGCGTGCAGGTCGAATACTGCGCGGAGCTCTTCAAGAACGACGGCACCTTCGTTTCAGGGATCGCGAAAAGCCTGAAGCGCGGCATGGCCGCAGAGTGGAGCCGGGAACTCTCGGTCAAGGTGCACGCGGGACACTGCCGGGTCGCGAGCCTCGGTTACCGGGTCGGCGCTCCTGTGGGTTACGGCCTTCGACGCTTGATGGTCGACGAAAGCGAGCATCCCAAGGGCTTTCTCGCAAAGGGCCAGTTCAAGGCCCTGCAATCGGATCGCGTTCGCCTGCAGCACGGCTCCGCTGAGGAGGCGGCCGTGATCCGGTCCATTTTCGATCAGTTCGTGAACGGCCGAAGATCGTACAGCGACATCAGGCGACACCTGAACGACGCAGGCATCGCCAATCACAATGGCCGCCCTTGGACCGACGGTATGATCCCCACCATCCTGGCGAACGAGAACTACATCGGTAAGACCGTCTACAATCGCACCTCGCGACGGTTGGGGCAGAAGCTGGTCAAGAATCCGGATCACACCTGGGTCCGAGGCGCTGCGCAGATCGAGCCTATCGTGGACCCCGGCATCTTCGCACGCGCCCAGAAACTGCTGGCCGAACGGCGCGTGGAGATCCCCGAAAATGAGATGTTGTTGCGCCTGCGCCTTACGCTGCGCCGGCGCGGAAAGCTCAACTCGCGCATCATCAATACGACGCTCGGTCTCAATCACGTCTCGGCGTACGTGAAGCATTTCGGATCGCTGCGGAAGGCGTATGCGCTGATCGGATACGAGTCGCCGCGCGACTGCGACTGGATCGACACCCGGGAGTTTTGGACTGCCGAACAGGCGAGGCACGTAACCGAGCTCGCGGAGGTGTTGCGAAACGACGTTGGTCTTCGGCCGGAGCTCGCTCCGGACGGGATCGGCGTCGATGTCGAAGGCAGGCGGGTAGTTTCGTTTCTCGTCGCGCGACGGCTGGCGCGACGGGGAGAGGATCACGCTGCGCAATGGAAGGCCTATCGAAGACAGATTTCATCGGGCCTGCTTGCCGTGATGCGGTTGGATGCGGCAAATCGCGAGATCGAGGATTACGTTCTACTGCCTGCCTCGTTGAGGTCGGGACGCTACGTCTGGCTCGCATCAGGCTCCCTTCGTCGCCATCGCGGGGCGCTTTACCGGGAAAGGGGGGCGCTGTTCGCGGCCATCAAAGCAACGCTGGCAAAAACCACCCGTGCCGCCCCAACCAGCTCAGCACCGCCGAAAAAGCGATCGAGATCAGGCCAGCCCAAAGCCAAGGGCTTCGGCGGGCGGCGCTTACGGTGCGGAGGTACAAAATCGCACCGATGAGAGTGCCGTAATTCCTTCGGAAGTCACCGTTCAGCTTCGCGATCTTGGACAATTCCGAGGAGGTGTCCACGTCATTCGCCATCGGGCTGGCTCCTTCGTCTCGCTAGGACCAGCGCCTTATGAACCACTGTTTTGCCCGACGGAGCAAGACAAATTTCGTCTTATCGGAATTCTCTGGCGCCGTTTCCAAGCCACCCGATCGGCTCGAACCGCTAGGCGGCTTCGCCGATATATCTCTCCTCACTCCGCTTCTGATTGATGAGATTCAACAGCTGCGCCGAGGCCCGCGCGTCGCATAGGGCGCGGTGGTGGGTGGCGAGCGATATGCCGTAGATCTCGCAGAGCTTCCCCAGTCCGTAGGACTTGTGTCCCGGATAGCGCCGCCGCATCCCGGCACACGTGCAGAGCTTCGGAAATCTGAAGCGCCGCCCAATCCGCTCGAATTCGTAGGTGATGAAACCGTAGTCGAAGCTGACGTTATGGGCGACGAAGATGCCGTCGGCCATGAACTGCATGAAGGAATCCGCGACTTCGGCGAACAAAGGCGCGTCCCGAACCATTTCGTTCGTGATGCCGGTCAGCTGGACGATCTTTGCCGGAATGGAACGCTGCGGGTTGAGGAGAGAGTGCCACTCGTCCACGACCCGGTGGTTGCGGATCTTCACAGCGCCGATCTCGGTGATGCGGTCGCCGTTCGACCATGAGCCGGTGGTCTCGATGTCGACCACGACGTAATCCTGCTCGGGGTCGAAGCGGTAACCCCGCGCGCGCGAGGCACTACCTGGTTTTCTACCCCCAAAAAATAGCGCTTCTCGCCAGCACCTTGCCGAACCAGCCCGGAACTCGACCACAGGACTAATTAGGGAACGAAGGGGACGGTGCGGGACCGATGGGGATTTAATCCGCCTCTAAATTCCCCACAGTGGCCCCCAGGGCCCCACCTCGGCGACCTCCTCGCCGCTTGCCCCGGCTTCCCCGGAGCCCCCCGCCCTCGTCGGGGGCAAAGTCCATCCGGGCGCTGCTAGGCGCCCAAAGAGAATATTATTCTACTTTCGGTTTTGCCGATTCCGCCTCGGACGGCGCCGCCAGGCACCTCTTTCCTGCCGTCGTCGCACCCGCCGAAGCACAACGCCAAGGATCGGTATGCGGCCGATCCGGCAGCGCACAATCGACCGCGTCCGCGGTCGCCGCCATCGCCTCCGTCGCTGCCGGTGCAACGGCGGTCGGATATCGAATCCTTGCTCTATGAAGGGCCCGTTCCGACGTGATGGGTCCGCTCCGGGTCGGGCGGCGATGCTGGAGGATGCGCCTCTGAAGCGCTATGCCGGCCCGAGCGAGAAAAGGTCGCGCGCGACTCACCGCCGATCGGCCTAATGTGATCCGGGTCCGCCCGGGCGGACCATTTCGGCGAGAGAACTCAGGAGGGCGTGAATGGCGTTGAAGGCGGTCTTCGTCGGCATCGATCGGCACCGCAGTCCCGACGTACCCGAACTCGGCGGCGCGAAGCGCGACGCGACCGCGCTGTGGGCACTGTTCACGGATTCCATACCCGGGCTCGCTTCCCGCCTTCTCGTCGACGAGCAGGCAACCCTTCCGGAGGTCGGGGACGCGATCGTCGGCACTCTGAACGCCGCCGACGCCGACGACACCGTGATCGTGAGCTTCGCCGGACATGGGTCTCCGGACGGCAGTCTGGTCCTATACGACACCGAACCGTCCGATCTCCCCGGTACCGCGCTGTCGATGACCGTGCTGGCCGAGGCGTTCCGGACCACCAAGGCCAAGGTCGTCCTTTTCGTTCTGGATTGCTGCTTCAGCGGCCACGCTCCGGCCCGCGTGCTCGAGACCGCGGCCAGGCCACGCAGCGCCTTCGCCCTCACCGGCATCTTCGGCGAGGGCCGGATCCTGCTCGCAGCCTGCGCGCCGTCCGAGGCCGCGTGGGAGCAGCCGGGCACCGGCCACGGACTTCTCACCTACGCCACCATCCAAGCGATGACCGGAAGCGCCGGCGCGCCCGTCAGCTTTCCAGCGGTGGCCGACGAGATCATACGCCTCGCACGCGTCGAGGCGACGCGGATCGGCGTGACGCAAACGCCGGCGTTTCTGGGTACCGTCCACGGGGGACTTGTCTTCCCGGCGCTGGTGCGCGGAGCGAACTACGCTGCTGCGTTTCCGGCCGTGCCGGTGCACCGGATCACCGGCTCGTTCGCGGAGCTCGCCGGCGGCGGCCTGCCGCAGGAGATCGTCGACCAGTGGACCACGACGTTCCCGGGCGGCTTGAACGCGCTGCAGATCAAGGCGGTCAACGAATTCGGCGTGCTGGACGGCAAATCGCTGCTCGTCGTCGCTCCGACCAGCAGCGGCAAGACCCTCGTCGGCGAACTTGCCGCCATCCGCGCGGTCGCCGCCGGCAAGAAAGCCGTCTTTCTGCTGCCGTACCGCGCGCTGGTGAACGAAAAGTTTGAAGACTTCAGCGCACGCTTCGCGCCGGCCGGCCTTCGGGTCGTCCGCTGCAGTGGCGACGCCTCCGACGGCGTCGCGCCGGTACTGAGCGGTCGGTACGACCTCGGCTTCTTCACCTATGAGATGTTCCTGAACCTTGCGCTTTCCTCGCCGCGACTGCTCAACCAGCTCGGTCTGGTCGTTCTGGACGAGGGGCAGTTCATTACGGATCCCACGCGCGGCATCACTGTCGAACTGATCTTCGCGCTGCTGCTCCGCGCGCGGCAGCGAGGCATCGATCCCCAATTGGTGGTTCTGTCCGCCGTCATCGGTAACCTCAAAAGTTTCGACCGCTGGCTCGATCTGCCGTTGCTGACCTCGCGCGACCGCCCGGTTCCGCTGATCGAAGGCGTGCTCGATCGGCGCGGTACCTTCCAATTCGTCGACGCCGACGGCACGGCGAAGACCGAGACGCTGGTCCCGCCCGTCCACATCGTCCAACGCCGCGACAAGCCGAGCTCGCAGGACGTAATCGTGCCTCTCGCCAAGCAGTTGGTCGCCAAGGGCGAGAAAATCATCGTCTTCCGCAACACGCGTGGTCCGGCACAAGGATGCGCGCGCTATCTGTCGAAGGAGCTTGGGCTCCAGGCCGCGACCGACGTCCTCTCCGCGTTGCCGACGCAGGATCTGACGGCCGCGTCGCAGGATTTGCGCAACTGCCTCGCAGGAGGCACCGCCTTCCACAACACGAATCTGCTGCGGGCCGAACGCGAAGCCGTGGAGCGTGGATACCGCGCCTTGAACGGGCAGATCCACGTGCTCGCCGCCACCACCACGCTCGCCGCCGGCATCAACAGCCCGGCCTCGACGGTCATTCTCGCGGAGAACGAGTTCGTCGGCGAGGACGGGCGCCCCTTCACGATCGCCGAGTACAAGAACATGGCCGGCCGCGCGGGACGGCTCGGCTACAACGAGATCGGCAAGGCGATCATCCTTGCGGATACGCCGGTCGAGCGGGCGCAGCTATTCCAGAAGTACGTGCTCGGCAGGCCGGAAGATGTCACTTCTTCGTTCCAGCAGCGCGACCTTCCGACATGGATCCTCCGGCTGCTCAGCCAGGTCCGCGGCGTGCGCGCCGAAGAAGTCCCTGGAGTGCTCGCCAACACGTTCGGCGGCTACTCCGCGTCTCTGGCGAATCCGCACTGGATCCGGCAGGTCGAGAGCGACGTCGCATCGCTCGTCGACCGATTGCTGCAGGCCGGCCTTGCCGAGCGCGACGGCGACCTGATCCGTCTGACGCTGCTCGGTCGCGCCTGCGGATCCTCCTCGCTCGCCTTCGAGTCCAGCCTGCGCCTAATCGAGTTGATGCGTCAGTTGGACATCGCGCGCACGGACCCGGTCAGAGTGCTCGGGATCGTCCAGGTGCTTGACGAGATGGACGCGATCTACACGCCCGTGATGAAACGCGGGCGCGCCGAGGGCATCCGCGCCAGCCAGGTCGGACAGCGCTTCGGGGCCGACATGGCGCACTTCCTGCAGCGCTATTGCGACGGCGAGTTCGAATTCTTGGCGAGGTGCAAGCGTGCCGTCATCCTGTACGACTGGATCGAAGGCGTCCCCGTCGAAGAGATCGAGCGGCGCTACACGACGACCCCGTTCCAAGGCGCCGTCAGCTACGGCGACATCGCCCGCATAGCGGACGGTGCCCGCTTCCATCTTCGATCGGCCCACCAGATTCTGTCGGCGCTTTTCCCTTCGCATCCCGACTTTCTGCTCGCGCTCGACGGGCTGCTGCGGCGCCTCGAGTTTGGTCTCCCGACGGAAGCTCTTGGACTAATGGGCCTGCCGTTAGCCTTGTCGCGCGGCCAGTACCTCGCGCTGGCGGCCACCGGCGCGCGGTCGGTCGATTCGGTCTTGTCTCTCGGCACCGAGATGTTGATCCGCTGCGTCGGGGATGCAGCCGCCAGGGAGATCGGCACGATCGCACAACCTCGGGCGTCGGTCGCCTGACGACGCCGTTTCGTAGGCCTAACCTGCCGGTCTTCATCGAACCCGGCCATTCGGCTTGCCGCGTTTGTTAGCTTCGGCCGCGATCGAGCGGCAATGCCGGTGTTCCTCACCCCTTCACTGGGTCGGCTTCAAATTCGAGATGTTGGTGGAGATCGAGCTGTTGATCAGGCTGTCGAGAAATCTGTCGACCTTGGCCGCGGGAGGTATGCCGTCCGTAGCTTTGCGCGCGGCGAATGCGAAAGTGATCTTGTCGTTATTCACCTCGGACACGCCGGCGAGGCTTCCCGGTCCCTTGAAATGCGTCAACGTCCACGTCGGTCCTACGCCGTTCAGGTTCTTCGTGACGATGAAATTCACGGATCCGCCGAAGGCGCCGGTGCTGCCGGTCAGTTTGCTGCTCGTCAGCGCGAGGTCCGGCGTCACCATCGCCATCTCCACGGTTTGTCTCACGCCGAGGTCCCCGGCGAGCAGCGTGTTGAACTTCGGGCAATCTAGCGTCGGCCGAGGGTGTTTCGGATCGTTGGGGAGCTTGCCGTCGGATTGGATGCGTATGTCCGCGACCGACAGGAATACCCGCTCCGTGAAGGTCTGCGCCCTCGAAAGCTCGAGCTTCGCTCCGGCGTTGAAGGAGAAGAGGCCGTTCGTGTAGGTGAAGGACGGCGCGAGGCTGCCGTCGTCGGTAACCGACAAGTCGAGCTGGACGCCGACCACGAAGTCGTTAGCGTCCATGAATGCCTTGAATCTGTAGTCATCCGCGGCGATGGCCGCGAGTTCGCATTTGAATCTGGTTATGATCGACGCTGGCGTAGGGCTTCCGGTGTTGGGATCGGTCGGTATGTCGAAACGATCGATATTGGAGCAACCGCCCAACAGTCCCGCGCCGAGCGCGAGGGCGGAGGCCAGTTTCCACCTCATACCTTGTAGACTTTCGAACCGGGTGGGCACGTCGGCTCGGTTTGCGCCCAGCCGTTCTTGCCCTGATTAATCCACCAGTCGCCCCATTTGTCGCAATTGCCGCCGGTGACGCCCGGCGCGCAAGCGCTGCCGCCTTCCGCGAAGAAAAAGACGCAACTGCCAGCAGGCGCCTTAGGCGCGGGTTTCTTTTTCGGATCTGTCCACTCGATGACCGCGTCGTCGACGGTCTTGAGACGTTGCACTTCCGCGGTGACGTCGGCATCCGGCGGCAACACACGGTTAGCCGGCGCCGGTCTGATATAACCGAACATCCTATAGAGGCTCTTGAACCAAACTCGCTTAATGAGATTGAGCACGGCTATCCCCTGCTCTGACGCAATGTCGCAATAATTCTCGAACGTTTGCTCGCTGGCAAGTAGTGGTTGAGATTATTCGCTACCTGTGTCTCATTTGCACTATTCCTCTACTCACGAAGGAATGCCCTCGCCGCGGCGCTGCAGACCGCTCACATCCCCGGCGCAACCGTTCGCCGCCGCGTCCCGTCACTCGTCGGACGGCCTCGTCCGCCCGGCCGGAACGATGCCGCCGTAAGGACAATGGTGCCGCAGGAAGTCGCGCCAGAACCGCAGCACCACCTCGAAGAGATGCGTCGCCGGAACGAAATGAGGTATCCCGTCGAGTTCTCCCATTTCGACCATGAGGATCATCGCCGCCTCGTTGAACGCGAGCGTGTTGAAGGCGGCCGTGTTGAGCGGTCCGACCTTGTGGCGGAGGATCGGAAGTCCCTTTGCCTGGAAATGCTTCGATCCGTTGGCTAGGTCCTGCATCTGCGCGGTCCAGATGCTCTTCTCCGCGATCCATCCCTTGAAGCTCTCGATGCTCTTTCCGATACCGAGCTCCCGGCGCTTCGCCTCGTCCTCCTTCAGGAGGTCCTTCCAAACCCACTCGGTCAGGTGATACGCCGTGATCGCGAAGTTCATCGCGTGCCGACCCGAGCCGGGGTCCTCGCACGCGTCGTCGAACTCCTGGACGAGCTTCGCGTAGAGTTGCACCGGCGTTTCGATACCGAACACGTTGTTCTGCTCGAATAACGCGGCCATCCACCGCGCTCGCGATCCGTCGGTAATGATCTTCGGATCAGGTCTCGCGCTCAGATCTCGTCCACGCGCTTTTCGGTCAGGACGTGGGTGCCTCGTCGGTCCTGACGCTTCGCACCACGTCGAGAAAATCCTGCCACACCTCCAGAGAAGCGGAGCTCTTTGCCAGGTTGCAGCCGACGTGGGTCAGGTGAACGTTGCCGGTACCGTAGCGCTTGTCGGCGCTGTCGATGCGATCGGCGGACATCCGCAGAAGCGCGTTTTCCTCGCCCGGCACGATCGGGCCGCCGCACAGACCGCACGATCCCTTTTGGGTCCGCCACAGTTCGTTGAGAAGCTTGAACAGATCGGAGAAGTTCAGCGACGTCCGTTCCGGATAGGTGCCCTCGCGCTCCGTGCCCGCTCGCTCCACCGCGTTCGCGATGTTGTTCGCGAGCCGCGAGATGTCCTGGTTCAAGAGCCTGTCGGTCGGAATCGAATGCAGGCGACGCTCGACGTATGGAGGAATCTCAACGGCGGTCACTTCGAGACCCAGCAGACTGACCAGATCGACTCCATCTGCGGAGATAGGCTTTCCGCGGTTCGTGGGATTCGAGAACCTCCGGTAGGTCGCCGACATGCGGGCCTTCGCCTCCGGGAAGTTCGCGAACGTCCAGCAGCGCACGATCGGCATCGAAAGTTTCCACCGATCCGGGTGCGTCATCTGCGCACGCCTCCACGTCTCCGGCTCGACGAGATCTCCCGTTGCGACGATGATGTTCGGCGCGACGTCCACGATCGACATCAGCCGCTGCCGATGCGCCGGATCGAGGGTGTCCTTGCGATTGCCGGTTCCGACCGTGATGACGAAGTCCCGACCCTGCGAATAGAAGCCGCCGAACTTGTTGGCGACTCCGCGTTGCGAGAAGGAGAGCGCCGGCCACAAGGCGCTGGCTGGCGCCCACTCGCTCTTCGCGTATAGGCGGGAGTCGGGAGCCACGATGTCTTCAAGGACCATCGGATTTCTCGGACAGAGGGCGACCGGTGGAAGGTCTCCCTCCGATCCTAGCATCGATGCACGCTGGGGACGACGGCTCGACCGTGCCAGCGATCCGTTGCGGTTGCCTCGTGGGACGATCAGTTCACGGGGCGACGCATCATGGGCGCACGACGTTGCCTGACCGCAACGAGCACGTTGATCCGAGCTAGTTCATAGTGCCTAGACACAACTTCCTTGGTCAAAGCAATCGGCCGAGACTTAGGCCTTCATCGAATGCCGACAAGATACAAACAGGTGTCGTCGCAGATGACCCGGCAGACCTCGCACCATCGCTTGTGACGTTCGCCAAAGTATGCCGAGGCAATCCGTTCAATTACGTCGTCCGTACAACAATGGGACGCCGACGCCGTTGCGCATCGAGCGACGTTGTAGACCCTAAGCAAGATAGGAATTTTTGGGAGACGTTGTAGAAGTGTTGTAGAATTACGGGCGCCGAAAGTCGGATCGCGAGCATCCGCTTCGTGCAAATTACTGAGATGATTGAATAAATAAGCTGGAGCGGGCGAAGGGAATCGAACCCTCGTATGCAGCTTGGGAAGCTGCCGTTCTACCATTGAACTACGCCCGCGGATGCGCAGCCTGCGCCCGCTCTGATTAGCCGAGACGGCGCATCTCGCCAAGCGCTTTGGCGCAGCCCGCCTGGCCCTTCTTAAGTTTCCAGTAAGATTTTGGGTGCGCCGGATTGTGGCGGTGTTATGATCGCCTGTCTGGGGAGACGTGCACTGAGTGGGGCGTGTGCATGGTGGGGCGTGGCTACGCGATCTTCGACACGACCATAGGGCGCTGCGGCATCATCTGGAGCAGCACCGGTATCGTCGCCGTGCAATTGCCGGAGGCGCGGGAGATCGACACCCGCCGCCGGATTTTCCAGGTCCATCCCGAGGCGCGCGAGCAGCGGCCTTCCGCGAACGCCGAGTTCGCGATCGAGGGCATCGTGGGCTTGCTGCAAGGCAGCGATGCTGATTTCTCCGAAGTCAGCCTGGATGCGAGCGGGGTGCCCGGCTTCAATCGGCGGGTCTATGAAGCCGCCTGCGCCATCCCGCGCGGGGAGACGCGCACCTATCACGAGATCGCCAAGGTGCTGGGCGCCTCCGGCGCCGCGCATTCGGTAGCCCAGGCGATCGCGAAAAATCCCTACATGCTGATCGTGCCCTGCCACCGGGTGCTGGAGGCCGGCAATTACACCGACCGGCTCTCCCCCTATGGCGGCGTGATCTCCAAGCGGCGGCTGCTGTCGCTGGAGGGCGCCCATCCGATCGCCAGCAAGACGCTGTTCGACGTCCTGCTGCCCGTTGCCCCGCCGAGGCCCTCCACCTAGATAGGTGGCATGGACGCAACCACGCTGCTGACGACGCCCTCGATGACGGTCTCCGAGTTTCGCTGCGACGCGGGACCGGACGACAGCCCATTTGCGGAGTGTCGCACCGGCCATTCCATCGCCTATGTCCGCGCGGGCAGCTTTGGCTGTCATTGCCGCGCCGGCTTCTTCGATCTGGTGGCGGGCTCGATGCTGGTCGGCGCGCCGGGCGAGGAATACACCTGCACGCATGAGCATGTCGCCGGCGACGTCTGCCTGTCCTTTTTCCTCAATGAGGAGCTGGTCGAGGCGCTCGGCGGCCGACGCGACGTCTGGCAGGTTGGCGCGACGCCGCCACTGCCCGAGCTGATGGTGTTGGGCGAACTGGCCCAGACGGCGGCAGATGGCAACAGCGACCTCGGTCTCGACGAGGTCGGGCAGATCCTCGCCGGCCGTTTCGTCGATGTCGTCTCGGGCAAGGCGCGCAAGCCGACAACGCCGACCGCGCGCGACCGCCGCCGTGCCGTGGAAGCCGCGCTGTGGATCGACGCCAATTCGCATGCCGAGGTCGACCTCGAACAGGCAGCGCGTCATGCAGGCCTCAGCCCGTTCCATTTCCTGCGGTTGTTCTCGGCCGTGCTCGGCGTCACCCCGCATCAATATCTGGTGCGCTCGCGGCTCCGACATGCGGCGCGGTTGCTTACCGACGACGACATCGCAGTCACCGACATCGCCTATGACGTTGGCTTCGGCGATCTCTCCAACTTCGTCCGCACCTTCCACCGCGCCGCCGGCGTATCGCCGACCAAGTTCCGTCAGGCCTCGAAGGGAGGGCGCAAGATTCTCCAAGAGCAACTCGCCCTCAACTGACTAGGTTCGTCTCCGGCGCGCGCCGATTGCGGCGCTTTGGAAATGGAGACGACCATGTACGACCATATCGGACTGCGTGTTGCCGACCTCGACGCCGCCACGCGCTTCTACACTGCGGTGCTGGCGCCGCTCGGTTGCGTCCTGTGCTCGAGGGGCGATGGTTATGCCGGCTTCGGGCCGAAGGGCGAGCCGGCGCTGTGGCTGCACCAGAACAAGGGGCGCAAGGCCGATGGCGCGCATATCGCGTTTCGGGCAGGCGATCATGATTCAGTCAAGGCATTCCACAGCGAGGGCTTGAAGAGCGGCGGTCGCGACAATGGCGGCGCCGGCCCGCGCAAGGACTACAGCCCGACTTACTACGCGGCATTCTTGATCGATCCCGATGGCAACAATGTCGAGGCGGTTTGTGTGTGATTTCACAACTAGCGAGCACTCGTAGGGTGGGCAAAGCGCAGCGTGCCCACCATCGCGTGCGACAGTGCCTATGAATGGTGGGCACGGCGCGCGAAGAGCGCGCCTTTGCCCACCCTACGAACTTCCCAATCAAGGACACCTTCATGGCCTCCATCCACAACGACATCCCCCTCTCCGCTTCCGCGCAAGACGTCTGGGATGCGGTACGCGATTTCGGCGCGCTGCATCGGCGGCTGGCGCCGGGCTTCGTCACGGCCTGCACGCTCGACGGCGACGCGCGCGTCGTCACCTTCGCCAATGGCTCGGTGGCGCGCGAGGTGCTGGTCGATTGCGACGATGCGCGGCAGCGGCTGGTCTACGCGATCAACAACGAGCGGCTGAAGCATTACAGCGCCTCGGTGCAGGTGATCGCCGAGGGCGAGGCGAGATGCCGCCTGGTCTGGATCATCGACATACTGCCGAACGAGCTCGCGCCCTATGTGCAGGGACAGACCAAGGACGCCGTCGCCGCCATACACCGAGCGTTCCCAGCCGCGGCTGCGTGATCTTTCTCACAGAGCCCAGCCCTCGTCCGCAATAACCATGGCGGCGTGCGTCCGGTTGGCTCCGCTCTCCCGGCGGCGCCACGCACGCGAGGAGCAGGCCATGAGAGGTGCGGACAAGGTGATCTGCCAGGCGGCCGCCGTGCTGCTGATGTTTTCGATTTCGAGCGCGCCGGCAAAGGCGCAGTTCCTCGGCGGCGGCGGTGCCGGCGGCGAGGACATGATGACCCAAATGGCGCCGATGCTGGAGATGATGAAGGCCAAGATGGGCAAGCGCCGCTTCGGCATGATGATGCAGACCATGGGCCCGATGATGAGCCGCATGATGGAGAATGGCGGTGGTGGTCTTGGTGGCATGATGGGCGGCGGCGGAATTGGCGGCCTCGGCGGTGGCAATCTCGGCGGCGGTTTCGGCGCGCCCAATTACGGCGGCTACGCACCGATGGGCGCAGGCGGATACATGCCGACCGGAATGGGCGGCATAGGCGGCGGCGATATCATGGGCATGATCGGCGGCGCCGGTGGCGGCGACATGATGGCGATGATTCCGCAACTGATGCGGCTCGCCAATGTCGGTGGCGGTGGCGGTCATCGCCGCCACAGGCATCGCTAGTCCGCAGCGGCCGACAGCGCCGGCCTGATCGCAGATTTGGTTTGGCGCGGTCCCCAGCGTGTCAGCACCACGCTGGAGCACGAGAGCAGGCCGAGCACGACCATCGAGCTCCCTGCCAGCCAGAAGAAGTTTTGGGCGGTGGCATCATGCGTCGACAGCCACCAGCCGACCGCCGAGATGTAGATCAGCCGCGCGGTCTGCGCCAGCACCGGGCCGAGCACCTTCGCAGCACCCTGCGACGAGAAATACATCGTCGAGGCGAGGCCGATGAAGGCGTAGAACGGCGCCACCGTCGACAAATATTGATGGCTGGTGGCGCGCACGGTCGCACTGTCCGTGAAAATGTTGACCCAGAGATCGGGGAAGATCGCAACCAGACACGCCGGTGCACCGACGGCGACGAAGGCGCTCGCCGCCGCGATCCAGGCAATGCGCCTGGCGCGGGCGATGCGGCCGGCGCCGACCGCCATGCCGATCATCGGCACCGAGGCGATGCCGAACGAGAACGCGATCGAGGTCAGCAGGAATTCCAGCCGCGCACCGATGCCGTAGCCGGCCAGGATCGCGGTGCCGAATTTCGCAAGCATGTGGGTGAAGATCGAGATCGTCAGCACCGATTGCAGCGGCGAGAAGCAGGCGATGGCCCCCACTTTGAGGATGTCGAAAAACATCACCCATTGGATGCGCAGGTCGCGCAGCTTCGGCGTCACGCGGGCGCGGCCGGAGAACAGGTACCAGCCCATCACGCCGATATTCATGCAATAGGCAATCAGCGCGCCGGCGGCGACGCCGCGCATGCCGAATTGCGGCACCGGACCGAGCCCGAGGCCGAGCGTGCCGCCGAGCACGATCTGCCAGGCCGCAGAATTGAGGATCAACAGCGACGGCAGCTTCATGTTGCCGGTGCCGCGCAGGACGCCCGCCATCGTGTTGAGCAGCCAGGGCAGCACCGCGCCGCCGAAAAACACCTGGGTGTAGGCGATAGCATGCGTCAGCACATCGCCGCGGCCGCCGAGCATTTCCAGAACGCGCGGCCCGAAGATCAGCATGCCCAGCATGAAGACGACGCCGAAGCCGATGCCGATCAGCAGCGCGTGCGCGGCGAGCGTCCCGGCACGCTCGCGATCGCCGGCGCCGAGCGCGCGCGCGATGGCGGAGGCCACCGCGCCGCCCATCGCACCGCCCGACATGGTCATGGTCAGGATCACTGTCGGAAACACCAGCGCCATCGCGGCCAGCGCTTCCACGCCGAGCCGCCCGATATAGGAGGTCTCCGCAATCACCGTGCAAGTGCCGGCGGAGAGCGCGACCACGTTGGGCCAAGCCAACCCGAGCAGCGTGCGCAGGATCGGCCCGTCCATCAGCGCGCTCCTCACGGGGCGCGGAGGCGGCGGCAGCGGGCGCTCCTGTTCATCGACCGGAATCTCGGCGATGTCTGACATGTCCTCTCCGGGAGAAAGCGCCATTTGCGGCGCGGCAATGCGTAGGTGTGCCAATGAATTGGTTCGCGCGCAGGGCGCAACGAGAGGCTTGTTAGCACGACACGCAGCGATTCCTCCTGCGCCAGGTGCAGGCGTGCCCTGCGGCAGCGCATTTCAGCCCGTGGAATTGCGACTCTCAGTCTCCGTGGGCCATCCTTCGAGACGCCCGCGCGGCATTACCCAATCGTCCAGACCAATGGCGAACGGCCGGGCGGTGTCGGGGACAGGTGCACGCCGATGTGCCGCCCGCATCCGGCCGCAAGCCCTTCGAACAACCCCGCCAGTACTTTGGCGCAAGCAGGGTGGTTATCGGCGACGCCGTCCATCAACTTCCAGCTCTGCTGACGGATTTCGAACGTGCCTTCGGATTGCGTCGTCTCGGCCACATCGTCCTGCGCGACAAACAGCGCGTCGAGGAACGTCGCGAACTCGCCCGCACCGCCGCGGCCCATCGATAGCGCCGCGGCGACCTCATCGAAATATTGCATCCCGATCAGCTTGCCCGTGAGGTGCAGGAGATAGCCCGCATCCTCCGGACCGAACAGCTGCACCATCACGGGCGCGGCGGTGCGCACATATTCCATCGCGTAGTTGCGATAGGCCTTTTCCAGTCGCGGTCTCGGCCAGCTTGACACCGGCAAGGCCGGAGCCGCGGCGGCATCGAACAGCGGCGCTTCGAGATGCCGCGCGAACACGAGGCGCTGGTCGAGCTCGAGCGGTTGGTCATATTGGTGATAGTAGCCTTCGAGCCCGTCCTGGCCGTCGACGCTCTGCTTGGTGCAGACGAACCCCAATCTGGTATCGCCGAGCGCCACACCGTTGTTGGCGTGCCAGCCGCGCAGCATCGCGCGCGAGACTTCGCCCGGCACGCCGCAGATGGCAGTGCCTTTCCAGATCCAGCGCGGCGGCGGATAGCGGATCCAGGCTTTGCGGTCGCTCTCATACATGTATTCGACGTGCACGCCGCCGATCCAGTTCGAGAGGTAGTGATATTGCGCGGCGGCGACTGCCGGCGGCAGATGGCTCAGCCCGAGCTTCTTCAGCCCCGGCAGAAAGCGCTCCTGCTGCTGGCGGCGGAACACGCGAAAGACGAACTCCGCAGCATCCGCCGTGCCGCGACGCGTGACCACGGTGAGGATCAGGCCGGTGAAATAGGCGTGATAGAGATCGGCAACGGCGCGCCAGCGCTTCCACTGAGCTTCCTGCGCGACGTCTGATGCGGCGGTCATGTTCGCTCCCGATCGTTGTTTTGATCGAGTGTGTCACTGCATCCGGCGACGGACAAGCCGAGCCGCACGCGGGGCGCCCTGCACGCCGGCGCGCCAATTCCGCATCACGAAGTTTGCGCAGCCCTAAATTTGCGCAGCCTTGGCGGCACGCTCGCGCTCGACGCGCTCGGTGACGTCGCGCGCCATCGCCACCGATCCCTGCACCACCCCAGCGGCGTCCCGCACCAGCGCAAAGGTCATCTCGATGTAGAGCTTGCGTCCGTCCTTGTGCAGCGCGCGGGTCAGTGTCGGCTTGCCCGCAAGCTTCATCGCGCCGCTGGCAAGCGCGGCCTCGAAACCCTTCCAGTGCGCGGCGCGCAGATGTTCGGGAATGATCAGGTCGAGATTCTGGCCCAGCGCTTCGTCCGCGGAGAAGCCGAACAGTGCGGACGATGCGCGATTCCAGCGCATGATGGTGCCGGAGCGATCCGAATAGATCAGCGCGTCTGCGACGTCATCGAGGATTTTTGCGTCGAGTTCGGATGAATTGATCATGTCAGCACCTTGTAGCCCGGATGGAGCGCAGCATAATCCGGGATCGTGCCACAAGTGAGACTTTCCCGGAGGACGCTTGCGCTCCATCCGGGCGAGGGGTGATCGCTACACCCGGAAATGCTTGCTCAGCTTCAGCCCCTGCGCCTGATAGTTCGAGCCGATGCGCTGACCGTACATGGCGTCGGGGCGCGCCAGCATCTTTTCATAGACGAGGCGGCCGACGATCTGGCCGTGCTCGAGGATGAACGGCACCTCGCGCGAGCGCACTTCGAGCACGGCGCGCGAGCCCAGCCCGCCGGCGCCGGCATAGCCGAAGCCGGGATCGAAGAATCCGGCATAATGCACGCGGAACTCGCCGACCAGCGGATCGAACGGCACCATCTCCGCGGCGTAATCGGGCGGCACCTGCACCGCCTCTTTCGACGCGAGGATATAGAACTCGCCTGGATCGAGGATCAGGCTGCCGTCGGGGCGGGCCGAGATCGGCTCCCAGAACTCCTCGACGGAATAGCCTGCGCGGCGATCGACGTCGATGACGCCGGTGTGGCGCTTGGCGCGGTAGCCGACGAAGCCCCCGCTCTTCTCGCCGGAAAGATCAACAGAGACGGCGACGCCGCCGGTGAGATCGGCATCGTCGATATCGACGAGACGCTCGGTCGCATGCAGCGCCTCGAGGTCGTCGATGTTGAGGATGGCATCGCCGGTGCGGAAGCGCACCTGGCTCAAGCGCGAGCCCTCGCTGACCAGCACCGGGAACGTCTTCGGGCTGATCTCGGCATAGAGCGGGCCGTGATAGCCGGCACCGATCATGTCGAAGCGGC
This sequence comes from Bradyrhizobium sp. WSM471, assembly GCF_000244915.1. NCBI lineage: Bacteria > Pseudomonadati > Pseudomonadota > Alphaproteobacteria > Hyphomicrobiales > Nitrobacteraceae > Bradyrhizobium > Bradyrhizobium sp. WSM471. Next base: position 7,505,777 of record NZ_CM001442.1, read on the forward strand.
GGGTGCCGTCGGCGATCACGCGGGTGAAGACGTCAAGCCGGCCGGTCGAGCTCTTCGGGTTGGCGGCCGCGACGATCTCCGGCGGCAGCGCGAGGCTTTCGAGCAACGGCACGATGTAGACGCAGTTGGTCTCCAGCACCGCGCCGTCGGCGAGGCTGAACTCGTGCAGCTTCAACTCGTCGATGCGCTCGGCCACGGTGGCGCCGGGACCGGGCAGGAAGCTGGCGCGCACGCGATAGGCGATGTCGCCGAGACGCAAATCGAGGCTCGCCGGCTGGATCTGGCTTTCGACGAAGTCGTAAGCGGGCAGGATGAGACCGCCCTCCGCCATCGCCGCGATCATGCGGTCGGGCAGGATACCATTGGCGTCGGCGGCAACCGTGAACGTCAACCGGGGGTCCTCAGCAGGGATCAAACACATCCCGACATGCGGGAAATATGAGCGTTTTACGGCTATCCGATGGACGTCTTGACGGAAAGGGCATTGCGGAATATGAGCATGACTTATCCCGTGGTGATTTGAGCCGGCCGGCTTGCAGCCACGTTAAATAAGTCGCTAAACAGGCCGGGGACCTCTGTGATCCCGGCCCGTGGAGATGTTCCAGGCCGGTTTTTTTGTGACCATTTTCGGTGGTCACTTCAGGAGGTCCTATGTCGAAGTCCCCGGCGCCAACCGCCCACTACCGTCCCGAAACCCGCCTGGTCCATTCCGGCACTTTGCGCTCGCAATATGGCGAGACCTCGGAGTCGCTGTTCCTGACCCAGGGCTACGTCTACAACAGCGCCGAGGAGTGCGAGGCGCGGTTCAAGGGCGAGGACCCCGGCTTCATCTATTCACGCTACTCCAATCCGACCATCTCGATGTTCGAGCGGCGCATGATCGAGCTCGAAGGCGCCGAAGCGGCCCGTTCGGCGGCGACCGGCATGGCCGCGGTGACGACCGCGATCCTGGCGCCGCTCAAGGCCGGCGATCACGTCGTGGCTTCGCGCGCGCTGTTCGGCTCGTGTCTCTACGTCGTGCAGGATTTGCTGCCGCGCTACGGCATCGAGACCACGCTGGTCGACGGCCTCGATCTCGACCAATGGCAGCGCGCCATGAAGCCGAACACCAAGACGTTTTTCCTGGAGAGCCCGACCAATCCGACGCTCGACGTGCTCGACATTCCCGGCATTGCCGAGATCGCGCACAGCGGCGGCGCGCGGCTCGTCGTCGACAACGTGTTCGCCACTCCGATCTGGCAGAGCCCGCTCGCGCTCGGCGCCGACGTCGTGGTCTATTCCGCGACCAAGCACATCGACGGCCAGGGCCGCTGTCTCGGCGGCATCATCCTGTCCTCGGAAGCGTTCATCGCCGAGCACATCCACAATTTCATGCGCCAGACCGGCCCGTCGATCTCGCCGTTCAACGCCTGGGTCCTGCTCAAGGGCCTGGAGACGCTCGCCGTGCGCGTGCGCGCGCAGACCGAGACGGCGGCGCGCATCGCGGACGTGCTGGCGAGCCATCCGAAGATCTCACGGCTGGTGTTTCCCGGCCGCGCCGATCATCCGCAAGCTGCATTGGTGAAGAAACAGATGCGCGGTGGCTCGACGCTGGTCGGCCTCGAGGTCAAGGGCGGCAAGCAGGCGGCGTTCCGCGTGCTCAACGAGCTCAAGCTTGCCAAGATCTCGAACAATCTCGGCGACGCCAAGAGCCTCGTCACGCATCCGGCAACGACGACGCATCAGCGCCTCAAGCCGGAAGACCGCGCCGCGCTCGGCATCAGCGAAGGCTTTATCCGCTTCTCGGCGGGGCTCGAGCACGCGGACGATCTGATCGAGGATCTGACCGCGGCGCTGGAGAAGGCGTGAATTATTGTCGTCCCGGCGAAGGCCGGGACCCATAACCACAGGAAGCAGTTTGGCGAAGACCCAGAGTTAAGGGGGGGGAGCGGTACGAACACCGCGCACCATTGATGGATCACGCGGTATGGGTCCCGGCCTTCGCCGGGACGACAAGTCACATCGGCCGGTAGGTCCGCACGTCCGCGGGCACGTTGACGCCGAGCTTGATCTGGCCGACGGAGCGGATGATGTCGTCGCCGAGGAGCTGGGCGAAGCAGGCGTAGCCCCAATCGTTCATGTGCAGGCCGTCGGCGATCACGAAACTCTCGACCGGAAGCGATTGCTTTTCGTGCCAGTCGCGCATCACCTCGAAGCGCGGAAAGATGCCGACGTGACGGAGCTCGGCGACCTTGCCGAGCAGCTTCACCATCTTGCCGGCGCTGTCCGCGCGCTGGTTGACGGCGGGCGAATATTGCGGATCGACCAGCACGACGTCGGCATCGCCGGCGGCCTGGATGCGGCTGATGCCGTCCTCGACCAGTTTGGCGGTATCGCCGGGATCGAGATTGCGCAGCACCGCATTGGTGCCGACCTGCCAGATCACCAGATCCGGATGCACGTCGATCACCTCTTTCTGGAGACGCTTCATCATCTCGGGCGCGTCCTCGCCGCCGACGCCGGCATTGACGACGGTGATGTCGGCGGTCGGATAGTGCCGGCGCAGCTGCGCGGCAAGGCGATTGGGATAGTTGAACTCCGGCGAGCTCGCGCCGAATCCCGCGGTCGAGGACGAGCCGAACGCGACGATGACGACGGGCTGGCCGGCGACGAGCTTGCCCGCGACGTGCGGCAGCGAGCCCATCGCCTTCGCGCCGCCCTTCGGCGACAGGCAGGGCACGCGGCTGAAGACGTCGCCGGCGGATTTCGCGACCTGCTTCACCTTGTCGATGGCGCGCGCCGTGATGCCGCGCTGGTCGGGGGACGTCGCTGCGACTGTGGTCTGGGACGGTGAAGCGGGAGCCGGATCAGCCGACTGCTCCGGGGCCGGCGTTGCCTGTGCGGCCTGCGTCTGCGCGTGCGACTGCGAGGCCGGACTCAGCACCAGCAGCAGCGCTGCTGCGGGCACAGCCAGCCATGCCGTCAGGCAAAAAGGGCGGAGAGAACTCATTAACGCTAGACCTCAATTTTGCTGCTGGGCCGGCTCCAGATGCGCAGCGTCGATCACGAACTGTGCCAACGCCCGGCCGAGGCAATCATGGACCTGTTTCGCCAGCTCAGGCCCGCGCGACGGGCTGAACAGGTCGAACTGCCCCTGATCATTCCACTGCCGCATGATCGCGAACCGATCGAACAGCGGAATATCGTGCTCCTGCGCCACCACCCGCATATTGTCGAGGTATGGCGGCACCGAGATCATGGTTTCGGTACGCGGACTGTACTGCAAGTTCATCAAGACGACGTCAGCCCCTGCCTTTTGCAACGCAACAACCCCTTCGGTCACCGCGCCACGAAAATCATCGGGATCGATGGCTCGGATAGCATCGACGGTCCCGGTCTGCCAGATGACCAAAGTAGGCGTTTTTGCTTCCATCAGCTTAACGAAGCTGGCGGCCGCCTCCTCGGCCGTCTTCTTGCTCTGTATTTCTACGGAGACGTGCACCGTCTCGGACGGCGGCAGCTTGTCCTTCAGGATGGTCTGCATCCGCGCCGGATAAGAGGCGTCCTCGGAAGCCGGGATCGTGGTCGAGCGACTGCCGATGACCAGGATTTCGAGCGGCTTGCCGGCCTTGATGGCATCGGCGACCTTGGGAAGCTGGCTTTCGCTGGTGAGCAGATAGGAGGGCACTTCACAGGCTGCGGGCACGGCTGAAGCAGCCGGCGCAGCATCATCCGCGCGCGCCGGAGGCGCGGCGAGACCACCGCACAGCAGGATCAGGCTCAGGAAAACCTTCGCCTTCATCAGCCCCCTCCCGCCATATCGGCGCTGCCGACGGCGCTTTTGGTTTTCGAACCGCTCTTGTCAGCCACCCGCTTGTACCACGAAATCAGCCAGGCCATGGCCCACATGATCAGGATTCCGGAGAGGCTAATTAGCGCATGCATGACCGGGCCGCCCGAGACTTCGGCCAGGATGAAATGTCCGGCAAAGGCGAGGAAGACGCCGAGACAGAATATCTCCAGGGAATGCGATCCGCACAGGATCAGCGGCCGCAGCCAGGGCGATTTCAGGCCGGGCCAGTCCCGCGGCAGGACGCGCACGGTGAGCGCGGCCAGCGCCAGGAAATGCGTGAAGCGCAGCACGTCCAGGTCGGCCTTGTCGATCGGATACATCCACTGCTCGAGCCGCTTCGGCATGAAGTGGGAGAGCTGCGGCACATACCAGGTCAGCGTCACGTAGAATGCCGCGACCAGATAGGCGATCGCGATCCACATCGTCACCCGCGAAGCCAGGATGCGCGACATCCGTCGCGCACCTCCGAGCGCGCACCATGCCCCGAACACGAACAGCAATTGCCAGGCGAAGGGATTGAAGGCCCAGAAGCCGTTCGGATAGGCCGACAGGTAGAGATCGTATTCCCAGGTCACCGCGTAGAGCGCGACCGAGAGGCCGAGCGTCACGTCGGGGCGCCATTTCATCAGCCACAGGATCAAGGGCAGCGCCAGCATCAGCACGATGTAGAGCGGCAGCACGTCCATGTTGACGGGACGGAAGCGCAGCAGCAGCGCCTGCACGATCGTGACGTCGGGCTGCTTGAGGAAATCCATGATGCCCATCTCTTCGGTGTAGAGCGGGTTCTCGAACCTGGTCGCGACGTAGGAGATTTCGGCAAGGAAGATCGTGAACAGGAAGACGTGGGCGACGTAGATCTGCCAGACGCGCCGCAGGATGCGCGCGGTGGCGACGACGATGCCGGACTCCAGCATCGCCCGACCGTAGACGAAGGCGGCGGTATAGCCGGAGATGAAGATGAAGATCTCGGTGGCGTCGCTGAAGCCGTAATTGCGGATCGTGAACCAGGTCAGAAGGCTCGGCGGCAAATGGTCGATGAAGATCAGCCACAGCGCCAGGCCGCGGAACAGGTCCAGCCGGAGCTCGCGCTCGCCGATGGCGGGCAGCGAAATCGCCGGCGCGGCCGCGCGCCGCTTCGCCCCCGCGGACTTGACCTCCACAGGTTTAGCGGTTCCGGCGATCGTCGATCCCGTCACTTGGTCGGCAATGGTCATCGGGGGCCTAAAAACCCTTCCGCAAATCGCGACGTGGCAAGGAGTGTACCGGTCCGGCCGTCATCTCGCAAAGCGACCGGATCACATGCAAGTACACTTTGACGTACCCTTGGACGTGTACTTCCCTGCGAATTCGGGCGGGACGATGTCGCCAGGACCGCCTCCAGCGTTTGGTTCCAGAGCGGTTTTCGGTATGATGGCAATCATGTACCGCGCCGTGACCCGCCAGATCGAAGTGACCGTCGAGCCGAACTTTGTTCCGGAGCAGTCGTCGGCCGACCGCTCCCGTTATTTCTGGGCCTACACCGTCGTCATCACCAATTCCGGCGACGAGACCGTGCAGCTCAAGACGCGGCACTGGATCATCACCGATGCCACCGGCCGGCAGCAGGAGGTGAAGGGCGAGGGCGTCGTCGGCGAGCAGCCGACGCTCGCCCCCGGCGAACGCTTCGAATACACCTCCGGCGTGCCGCTCACGACCGCCTCGGGCTTCATGACCGGCCGCTACCAGATGGTCAGCGCAACCGGCGAACGCTTCGAGATCGACGTGCCGACGTTCTCGCTGGACAGCCCGGACAACAAGCGGGTGTTGAATTGAGGGTGGCGGCGACGCGACCTTTTGGGGCAGGGCTTCCCCGATAGCGTCCCGACTCTCGTGTCCCGGACAAGCTGCAACGCGCAAGCGTTGCTGCGCGGAGCCGGGACCCAGGGGCGACACGGCCCAATGCGGATAGATGGGCCCCGGCTCTGCAGCGCACCGTCGAAGGGACGCTGCGCCGCGTCCGGGGCACGAGAGCGGATCGTCTTCGCGTTCATCTTCGACTTGCAGACACGCCTTTTCGTTCTCGCGGCCGATTTCGCCCGAGCCTTGCTTCGTCGCACCACCCTCAAATCCAAGAGGGCGCAGGGAAGGCCGGGTGCCGGCTGGCACCCACGGTCTGCTGCGCGAAAGGTGTAGCGCAAGAAGACCGCACAGCAGCATACAGGTGTAGCCAATCACTCGGCCTTCCCTGCGCAGTGGTTGGACGGCTTATGCCGTGCTCTCCCGGGAGCCGAGTTCCTTTTGGCCTCCCTCGCCCTCGCGAAATTCACCGGCATCGCGCCGGTTGGCGCAAGTGCCGCATTCGCCGGGGCTTGACCGTAGCAACGACGGCCAGGACCACACGGTTTTGCCGTACGCACGGCCCGCCATTTCGCCGCAGTTTTCCCAGCCCTGTCGACGGAGCCGGAAACTTACAGACGAGACTAAGCCTGACAGCGCCGCTCGTCGGAACGAAGCCTTGGGCTCACGGAGAGCAATCCGCCCTGCCCACGCCTTTCGCACCCGAACGCTGCCGCGTCCACCGCAAGCCCGGCTCGCGAACATGACGACCACAAGATCGCCCCTCAAGGATGAGCCGGGATGAGCGACATATACGCGATTTCCGAATTTCGGTAAAGTGGAATATTTTTGTGCGTATGGATTGACAGAGGGGCGACACAGAGGAGGTCCCGTAGCCCGGATGGAGCGCAAGCGTAGTCCGGGAAGGTGCCGAATGCCGGGCGAGCGGCCCCGGATTGCGCTGCGCTCCATCCGGGCTACGGGCTAACGTCTCACGCGTCCTCGACGCCCGCCTCATCCGGTGTGAACTCGTACACCGAGCTGCAGAACTCGCAGGTCACGACGACCTTGTCGTCCTTGACCATGGCGGCCCGGTCGTCGGACGAAAAGCTCTTCAGCATCGATGCCACCGCGTCGCGCGAGCAGGAGCATTGCGCCTTCAAGGGCAGCGGATTGAACACGCGCACGCCGCGCTCGTGGAACAGGCGGTAGAGCAGCCGCTCGCCGGACAGCTCCGGATCGATCAGCTCGACGTCTTCGACGGTCTCGATCAGCGAGCGCGCCTCGACCCAGGCATCGTCTTCAGCGACGGCATGCACTTCGACGCCCTCGGGCGCATCGCCGGGATGCAGATCGGCCTGCCGCGCGCGCTCGGGCGCCTTCGGCAGGAACTGCATCAGCATGCCGCCGGCACGCCAGCGATGCTTGCCGCCGTCATTCGAACGCCATTCCTCGCCGACGGCGAGGCGCACGCGGGTCGGGATCTGCTCGGAGCGCAGGAAATATTCGTGAGCGGCGTCTTCGAGGCTGCCGCCGTCGAGCGCGACCAGGCCCTGGTAGCGGCTCATGTCGGGGCCCTGGTCGATGGTCATGGCGAGATGACCGTGGCCCAGCAGCGCGCCGGAAGTCTTGCCGGAATCCTGGACTTCGCCGAGGCGCGCGGCGTCGTAGCGCGCATAGGCGCGCAGGCGATCCGGCGCCTGGTAGTCCACGACCAGGAACGACACCGGACCGTCGGTCTGCGCCTGGAGGATGAAGCGGCCCTCGAATTTCAGCGAGGAGCCGAGCAGCGTAGTCAGCACGATGGCCTCGCCGAGCAGCTTGCCGACCGGCGCGGGATAATCGTGCTTGGTCAGGATCTCGTCGAGCGCCGAACCAAGCCGCACCAGCCGACCGCGCACGTCGAGCGCGTCGACCTCGTAGGGCAGCACGGCGTCATCGATCGGAACCGCGGATGGCGCGCGAACCGGGCCTTCGGGCCCGGTTTTCATGTCAGGGGATTGGGAAACCATGGCGCTTATCTGGGGTCGGAAGGCGGAATTGGAAGGGGGGTTGGGGAACTGTACGAAGCAACCTCAACCTCGGTGTCGTCCCGGACAAGCGCTAGCCGCAGATCCGGGACCCATAACCACAGGATTACGCTACTGCGCGAGATGACAACTCCGAATCCTCGCCAAACGACTTCCTGTGGTTATGGGTCCCGGATCGGCGCTCCGTTCTGGACAACGCTACGCGTTGCCAGAAGCTGCGCTTGTCCGGGACGACGATCATATGTGAGGTGGCCGCCGGGATTCCAGCGAGATCACTTCACCTCGTCGAAGCACCAGGCCAGAATGCCCTTCTGCGCGTGCAGGCGGTTTTCGGCCTCGTCGAACACGACGGATTGCGGACCGTCGATCACCTCGTCGGTGACCTCCTCGCCGCGATGGGCGGGCAGGCAGTGCATGAACAGCGCATCGGGCTTGGCCAGCGACATCAGCTGGGCATTGACCTGATAGGGCTTGAGCACGTTATGGCGGTGCTCGCCTTCCTTGTCGCCCATCGACACCCAGGTGTCGGTCACGACACAATCGGCGCCGCGCACGGCGGCTTCGGCATCCGTGCCGAGCATGATCGGCGCGCCGGTCGCCTTGATGAAGTCGCGCATCGCTTTTTTCGGCGCGAGCTCCGGAGGCGTCGCGACATTGAGCTGGAACTTGAAGCGCTCGGCGGCGTGCGCCCAGGAGGCGAGCACGTTATTGTCGTCGCCGGTCCAGGCCACGGTCTTGCCCTCGATCGGGCCGCGATGTTCCTCGTAGGTCATGAGGTCCGCCATCACCTGGCAGGGATGCGAGCGCCGCGTCAGGCCGTTGATGACGGGGACGGTAGCGTTCGCAGCGAGCTCCAGCAGCGCATCGTGATTGAGGATGCGGATCATGATGGCATCGACGTAGCGCGACAGCACGCGCGCGGTGTCGGCGATGGTCTCGCCGCGACCGAGCTGCATCTCGGCGCCGGTGAGCATGATGGGCTCGCCGCCGAGCTGGCGCATGGCGACATCGAAAGACACCCGCGTCCGCGTCGAGGGGCGCTCGAAGATCATCGCCAGGGTCTTGCCTTCGAGCGGCCTGACCGGCTGATGCGCCTTCTGCTTCGCCTTCATCGCGGAGGACGCGGCCAGCATGCGCTTGAGCTCCGACAGCGGCAGCTCGTTGATATCGAGAAAGTGCTTCGGTGTTTTCTTGGGTGCTTTATCGGGCGACTTGCTCATCAGCTTGCCGCCCGCTTGTTGCCGGACAACGCGGTGCAGGCGCGCTCGAGCCGCCCGACGCTGTCCTCGATCTCGGCTTCGGTGACGATCAAAGGCGGCAGGAAACGCACGACATTGTCGCCGGCACCGACGGTGAGCAGCTTTTGGTCGCGCAAGGCGGCAACGAGATCGCCGGAAGGCACCACGGCCTTGATGCCGATCAGGAGGCCCTCGCCGCGCACTTCGCTGACGACATCGCTATGACGGTCGATCACGGAGGCGAGCTTCTGCTTCAGCAGCAGCGACATCCTCTGCACGTGGTCGAAGAATCCGGGCTTGAGCATGACGTCGAGCACGGCGTTCGCAGCGGCGATCGCGAGCGGATTGCCGCCGAAGGTCGAGCCGTGCGAGCCCGGCGTCATGCCGGACGCCGCTTCCGCGGTCGCAAGGCAGGCGCCGATCGGAAAGCCGCCACCGAGCGCCTTGGCCAGCGACATCACGTCGGGTTCGACGCCAAGGCGGCGGTACGCGAACAGATCGCCGGTGCGGCCCATGCCGGTCTGCACCTCGTCGAAGGCGAGCAACAAACCCTTCTCGTCGCAGAGCTGGCGCAACGCCCTCAAGAAGGCGGGCGTTGCCGAACGCACACCGCCTTCGCCCTGGATCGGCTCGATCAGGATGCCGGCGGTCTGCGGACCGATCGCCTTTTTCACCGCGTCGAGATCGCCATGCGCAACCTGGTCGAAGCCCTCCATCGGAGGGCCGAAACCTTCGAGATATTTTGCCGAACCCGTCGCGGCCAGCGTCGCCAGCGTGCGGCCGTGGAAGGCGCCTTCGAAGGTGATCATGCGATAGCGGTCTGGATGGCCCTTTGCCGCGTGATAGCGGCGCACGACCTTGATCACGCATTCCAGCGCTTCGGCGCCGGAATTGCAGAAGAACACGAAGTCCGCGAAACTTTCATTGCACAGGCGCGCGGCGAGCTTTTCGCCGTCCGGGCTCTGGAACAGGTTCGACATGTGCCAGAGCTTCGTGGCCTGCTCCTGCAACGCCGCGACCAGCGCCGGATGGGCATGGCCAAGCGCATTCACCGCCACCCCGGAGGTGAAATCGAGATAGCGCTCGCCGTTGGTCGCGATCAGCCAGCAGCCTTCGCCACGCTCGAAACCGAGGTCGGACCTGGCGAAAACGGGGAGCAAATGCGGCGCTGCGCTGTTAGTCATGACGGTCACTTGAATGTTGCGGACGGCGTGAGCGTGCATTGCGCAACGCACCATCGACCGGCCCGGAAAACGAAACGTGCCGCCTCTTGAGGGCGGCACGCACGACTATCTTAGGCCTGGTGAAACGGGTGTCAATGCCGCCCGGAAAGCCTCGCGAAACGCTGAATCCGTAGTCTTGCGGTGCCGATTTTGCGGGATTTAGCCACGGAACATGTGGAAGCGAGTCGGCGGACTCTTGCGCGGGAGTCACGCCATATTGTAGCGTTTGGATTGTCAGATACGACATCTCGTGCAGTGGTTCTGATCTTTAAGTCCTTATGTACCGGCGTAAACGTTCGGGCGTTCAAGACGCGCCCGGCGAGCCTTAAGGGATTCTGGCGGCACGGGTTTTTGAAGGCTTAGGCATTCGCTGCGAGGCCCCAGGATGGCTGGCGCGCAGCGAGGGAAAGGGTGCAATGACGGTTTTGACCTGGTCCGATGATCGCGTCGAGCAGCTGAAAAAGCTCTGGGAGGCCGGACTTTCGGCCAGCCAGATCGCGGCGGAGCTCGGCAATGTGACCCGCAATGCCGTGATCGGCAAAGTGCACAGGCTCGGCCTTTCGGGCCGCGCCAAGAGCCCATCATCGGCAGCGCCGCGGCCGCGCAAGGCGCGCCCCGCGCAGCACATGATGCGGGTGAGCCGCCCGATCTCGCGCGGCAACACCGCGCTGGCGCAGGCGTTTGAGGTCGAGGCGGAGCCGGATCCGGTCACCTACGACAACGTGGTGCCAATGAGCCAGCGGCTGTCGCTGCTGGAATTGAACGAGGCGACCTGCCACTGGCCGGTCGGCGATCCCTCCAGCCCGGACTTCTTCTTCTGCGGTGGAAGGGCGCTGTCCGGCCTGCCCTATTGCGCCCAGCACTCGCGCGTCGCGTACCAGCCGGCGTCGGATCGGCGCCGCGCACCGGTGAAGCCGGGTCCGCGCTAATCACGGCAAGTCGTCGCGCGAAGACAGTTCAATTGGAGTGTCGTCCTGGCGAAAGCCAGGACCATACTCCGAGCACGCAGTTGTTGCGCGAAAGGGGTCACTCCGAGTCTTCGCCAAACCACTCCCTGTGGTTATGGGTCCCGGATCAGCGCTCGCTTCGCTCGCTTGTCCGGGATGACGGCTGAGAACCTCAAGCCTGCAACCCTACACCTGCTCCGCCTTCGCGAAGCGATCATCCAGCGCGTAGCCGGCGCCGCGGACGGTGCGGATCGGGTCCTGCTCGCGGCCGAGATTGAGCAGCTTGCGCAGGCGGCCGATATGCACGTCGACGGTCCGCTCGTCGATATAGATGTCGCGGCCCCAGACGCTGTCGAGCAGCTGCTCGCGCGAGAACACCCGCCCCGGGTGCTCCAGGAAGAACTCCAGCAGGCGATATTCGGTCGGACCGAGATCGATCGGCCGGCCCGAGCGCGCCACGCGGCGCTTGTCGCGGTCGAGCTCGATGTCGCCAAAAGCAAGGACGGTGGCGAGCCGCTCGGGGCTTGCGCGCCGCAGCAGGCCCTTCACGCGCGCCAGCAGCTCCGGCACCGAGAACGGCTTGACGATGTAATCGTCGGCGCCGGTCGCAAGACCCCGCACCCGCTCGCTCTCCTCGCCGCGCGCGGTGAGCATGATGATCGGGAGCTGCTTGGTCTCGGGACGGGTGCGAAGCCGCCGGCACAATTCGATGCCTGACAGGCCCGGCAGCATCCAGTCGAGCACGATCAGATCGGGAATGTGCTCCTTGAGACGGGTGTCGGCGTCGTCGCCGCGCATCACCGTCTCGACGTCATAGCCGTCGCCTTCGAGGTTGTAGCGGAGAAGCTCGGTCAGGGCTTCCTCGTCCTCAACCACCATAATGCGTGCGCCCATCGGGTCGTCGCTCCTTAAGTGTTCGGTACCGTGTTGGCGAAGGTCGTCATGTCGCCCTTCGGCCGCTTGTCGGTGATCGCCTGGCCCTCGATCATGTAGAACACGGTCTCGGCGATGTTGGTGGCGTGGTCGCCGATCCGCTCGATGTTCTTGGCGCAGAACATCAGGTGAATACAGAACGAGATGTTGCGCGGATCCTCCATCATGTAGGTGAGGAGCTCGCGGAACAGCGAGGTGCAGATGGCGTCGACTTCCTCGTCGCCCTTCCACACCGCCATCGCCGCCGGCAGATCATGCGCGGCATAGGCGTCCAGCACCGACTTGACCTGCTGCTGCACGAGGTCGGTCATGTGCTCGAGGCCGCGGAACAGCTTGAGCGGATGGAAGTCCGTCTCCAGCGCCGCGACGCGCTTGCCCATGTTCTTGGCGAGGTCGCCGATGCGCTCGAGATCGGTCGCGACGCGCATGGCGCCGACGATCTCGCGCAGATCGACCGCCATCGGCTGGCGGCGGGCGATGGTGAGCACCGCGCGCTCCTCGATGCGCTTCTGCAGCGCGTCGAGCTCGGTGTCGGTGGCGACGACGCGCTGCCCGAGCGGGACGTCGCGGCGGATCAGTGCGTCGACGGACTCGACGATCATGCGTTCGGCGATCCCGCCCATCTCCGCAACCAGGCGGGTGAGTTCCTGGAGGTCGGTGTCGAAAGCCTTTGCGGTATGTTCGGAAGCCATGTCGCGTCTCCTAGCCGAACCGGCCGGTGATGTAATCCTGCGTGCGCCGGTCGGTCGGCGACGTGAAGATCTTGCTGGTATCGTCGAACTCGATCAGCTCGCCGAGATACATGAAGGCGGTCTTGTCGGAGACGCGCGCCGCCTGCTGCATGTTATGGGTGACGATCGCGATCGTGTAGTCCTCGGACAGCTCCTGGATCAGCTCCTCGACCTTGGCGGTCGAGATCGGGTCGAGCGCCGAACAGGGTTCGTCGAACAGGATCACCTCGGGCCGCACCGCGACGGTGCGGGCGATGCAGAGGCGCTGCTGCTGGCCGCCGGAGAGCGACAGACCGGAGGCGTTGAGCTTGTCCTTGACCTCGTTCCACAGTGCGCCGCCGCGCAGCGCCTTCTCGACGCGGCCGTCCATCTCGGACTTCGATATCTTCTCATAGAGACGGATGCCGAACGCGATGTTCTCGTAGATCGTCATCGGGAACGGCGTCGGCTTCTGGAACACCATGCCGACGCGGGCGCGCAGCAGATTGAGGTCCAGCTTGCCGTCGAGGATATTGGTCTGGTCGAGCATGAGCTGACCGGTGGCGCGCTGGCCTGGATAAAGGTCGTACATCCGGTTGAAGATGCGCAGCAGGGTCGACTTGCCGCAGCCCGACGGACCGATGAACGCCGTGACGCGATTGGCGCCGAGCGTCAGGTTGATGTTCTTCAGCGCGTGGTGCTCGCCGTAATAGAAGTTCAGGTTGCGCACCGTCACCTTCGGAGGCGCCTCCGGCAGCGCCGCCGTCTGCGGCAGACCCCCGGCCGCGCTCATCGACGATAATGAAAGATCACTCATTTTGCGGTCCTCTCGGCGCCAAGGATGCGCGCGCCAATATTCAGGGCAAGAACGGTCAGGGTGATGAGCAGCGCACCGCTCCAGGCCAGCTGCTTCCAGTAGGCATAGGGGCTCTGCACGAAGTTGTTGATGGTGACAGGCAGGTTCGCCATCGTCTTGTTCAGGCCGAGGCTGAAGAACTGGTTCGACAGCGCGGTGAACAGCAACGGCGCGGTTTCACCGGCGACGCGGGCGGTCGCGAGCAGCACGCCGGTGATGAGGCCGGAGCGCGCGGCGCGATAAGCGATCCGCTTGATCACCAGCGAACGCGGCAGGCCGAGCGCCGAGGCCGCCTCGCGCAATGCGTTCGGCACCAGCAGCAGCATGTCCTCGGTCGTGCGCAGCACCACCGGGATCACGATGACCGCGAGCGCGAGTGAGCCCGCGATCGCGGAGAAGCCGCGCATCGGCACCACCACCGCGCCGTAGATGAACAGGCCGATGATGATCGAGGGCGCCGAGAGCAGGATGTCGTTGATGAAGCGGATCACCGAGGTCAGCTTGTCGTTGCGGCCGTATTCGGCGAGGTAGGTGCCGGCAAACATGCCGAGCGGCGCGCCGATGCCGACGCCGATCACGGTCATGATCAGCGAGCCGACGATGGCGTTGAGCAGGCCGCCCTCGTTCGATCCCGGTGGCGGCGTGTTCTCGGTGAACAGCTGGACATTGAGTCCCGCCAATCCGTTGTAGAGCAGCGTGATCAGGATCAGCGCGAGCCAGGTGACGCCGAAGGCAGTTGCGGCGATGCAGAGTCCGCGAACCACGATGTCCTTGCGGCGGCGGCGTGAATAAATCGGGTTCATGGCGCTAGTTCCCCGCCTTCTTTTCCAGCCGCATCAGCATCAGCCGCGCCGCCGCGAGCACGAAGAACGTCAGCACGAACAGCAGCAGGCCGAGCAGGATCAGGCCGGACTGGTGCAGGCCGTCGCTCTCGGCGAACTCGGATGCGATCGCCGCCGAGATCGTGGTGCCGGGGGCGAAGATCGACGAGGAGATCCGGAACGAGTTACCGATGATGAAGGTCACTGCCATGGTCTCGCCGAGCGCACGGCCCAGCGCCAGCATGACGCCGCCGATGACGCCGACGCGGGTGTAGGGGATCACCACGCTGCGGACCACTTCCCAGGTGGTGCAGCCGACGCCATAGGCGGCTTCCTTCAGCACCGGCGGCACCGTCTTGAACACGTCGACCGAGATCGAGGTGATGAAGGGCAGCACCATGATGGCGAGGATCAGCGCGGCATTGAACAGGCTGAGATAGGACGGGGGACCCGCGAAGATCGCGCCCAGCACGGGCACGCCGTCGAAGATCTTGATCATGAAGGGCTGGAACGTGTTGGCGAGGAACGGACCCAACACGAAGAAGCCCCACATGCCGTAGATGATCGAAGGGATGCCGGCGAGCAGCTCGATCGCCATGCCGATCGGGCGGCGCAGCCATTGCGGGCAGAGCTCGGTGAGGAAGATCGCAATGCCGAGACCCACGGGAATGGCGATCAGCATCGCGATGAAGGACGTGACGAGCGTGCCGTACATCGGGCCGAGCGCGCCGAGCACCGGCGGATCGGCGGAGGGCGCCCAGCGCTGCGTCCACAGGAACGAGACCCCGAATTCCTTCATCGCCGGGAAGGCGCCGACGATCAGCGAAATGATGATGCCGCCGAGGATCAGAAGCACCGAGATCGCGGAGAGCCGCGTGATCCAGTAGAAGGTGACGTCGCCGAGCTTGAACGCGCTCAATGCCTTGGCGCGATCGTACGGTCCGGCGTCGTCGATTACATCGCTCTGAACGGCCATCTCTGCCACGCCGGTCCCCTGTACTAAAATATTATACGTTTTTTGTTGGTCCGTGCCCCGGATGCGGCGCAGCGCATCCGGGGCACGAGCGTCGCGAACCTAGCTCTTGATTTCGGCAGCCCAGGTCTTCTCGATCAGCTGAACGACCGGGTCCGGCATCGGGATGTAGTCGAGCTCTTCAGCCGCCTTGTCGCCGTTCTTGAAGGCCCAGCGGAAGAACTTGATGGCTTCCTGCGAGGCCGCCTTGTCGGTGGCGTCCTTGTGCATGAGGATGAAGGTCGCCGCCGTGATCGGCCAGGACTTCTCGCCGGGCTGGTCGGTCAGGATGACGTAGTAGCCGGGAGCCTTGGCCCAGTCGGCGTTGGAGGCGGCCGCCTGGAAGGCTTCGACGGTGGGCTGCACCGGCTTGCCGGCCTTGTTGACGAGACCGGTGTAGGTCAGCTTGTTCTGCTTGGCATAGGCGTACTCGACGTAGCCGATCGAGTTCTTGGTCTGGCTGATGTTGCCGGACACGCCTTCGTTGCCCTTGGCGCCGACGCCGACCGGCCACTCGACCGCGGTACCCTCACCGACCTTGCTCTTCCAGTCCGCGCTGGCCTTGGCGAGGTAGTTGGTGAAGTTGAAGGTGGTGCCCGAACCGTCCGAACGGCGGACCACGGTGATGGCCTCCGAGGGCAGCTTCACGTTCGGGTTCAGCTTCTTGATCGCGGCGTCGTCCCATTTGGTGATCTTGCCGAGATAGATGCTGGCCAGCGTCTCGCCGTCGAACACCATCTCACCGGGCTTCACGCCCTCGATGTTGACGACGGGAACAATGGCGCCCATCACCATCGGCCACTGGACGAGGCCGTCCTTCTCGAGCTGCTCTGCCTTGAGCGGCGCGTCGCTGGCGCCGAAGGTCACGGTCTTGGCCTGGATCTGCTTGATGCCGCCGCCGGAGCCGATCGACTGATAGTTCAGACCGTTGCCGGTCTCCTTCTTGTAGGCGTCAGCCCATTTGGAATAGATCGGGAACGGGAACGTCGCACCGGCACCCGTGATGTCGGCAGCAAAGGCCGCCGTCGTCGATGCGGCAACCAAGCCAGCAGCAACGATCGTTTTGAGGAAATTCATGCTGGTCTCCATACAGGGGAGCGAAGCGCCATCAGCGCCCGATCGCGCTCCCCGTGCCGTCCCTTTAGGAGCGGACAGCTGAGCTTTTACGAAGGTTTGGTGACAGTCGGATGACAGTGTTAAGTGGCTGAAATTGCTGGAATTTAGCTCAGAGCCGCAGGCTTGCCCTGGGGAAAACAGGCGGTGAAAGTGGCGCCCTGTCTGGGCACGCTTTCAATCAAAAGCCGCCCGCGATGACGGTTAAGAATATGTTTCACCAGCGATAATCCGAGGCCCGTGCCGCCCTGCGAGCGGCTGTCGCCGACATCGACCCGGTAGAAGCGTTCGGTCAACCGCGGCAAATGTTCCGGCGCGATGCCGGGGCCGAAATCCCGGACCAGGACCCGGATTTCCTGAGTTCCATCAGGGGCGGCGCCTGATATCAGCGACACGATGATGCGACCGCCGGAGGCGCCGTATTTGAGCGCGTTCTCGATCAAATTCTCGAACAGGCGGAGCAGCTCCTCGCGGTCCCCCGCGATCAGCACCGGGGTCTCAGGCAGCTCGGTCTCGACCTCGACCTGGCGTTCCCGCGCCAGCGGCTCAAGCCCATCGGCGACCTGCAAGATGATCGGCAGCAGGTCGACCAGGGTGTCGGGCCGCACATGGGCCGACAGCTCCACCCGCGATAGCGACAAGAGATCGTCGATCAGGCGCGCCATCCGGGTGGCCTGATTGTGCATGATGCCGAGGAAGCGCTCGCGCGCCTTGGGATCGTCCTTGGCCTGGCCCTGGAGCGTGTCGATGAAGCCCGACAGCGCGGCCAGCGGCGTGCGCAGCTCGTGGCTGGCGTTGGCGACGAAATCGGCCCGCATCTCCTCGACCCGGCGCAGCGGCGTCTGGTCGTGGAAGGTCATCAGCATGCATTTGTCGGCGCCACCGAAGCTCGTCGGCACCGGCACCGGCGTGATGGTCAACTCCATCCAGCGATCGACCGGGACATGGTCGAGATAGGTCGCGCGCCGCGGCTCGGTGGTCGCGATCGACTCGCGCAGCGCCGTGATGATCTCGGGCGAGCGCAGCGCGAACTGGGCGAGCTCATTCCGGCGCAGCGCCGGCGCGAGCTGGGCGGCCGCGGCGTTGAGATGGATGACGCGGCCGGCGCGGTCGAGCAGCACCGCGGGATCGGGCATGCCGGCGACCACCGCGGCCACCGCCGCGCTCTCGACCGGATTGACGCGGCGGGTCTCCTCGCGCGAGGCGGCGGTATCGTGCAGGCGCCACGGGATCAGCGCTGCGGCGGCGATGCAGAGGAACACCGCAATCGCATGCAGTGCCGACAATTCGCCCAGCGAGACCACCACCGACAGCGCCAGCGCCGCGGCGATCAGGATGACGGTCGAGTGCCGCAGCCGGTCGGACCAGGGCTGGGAGGAGGGAGAAGATGGGGCGTCGATCGCCATCGGGGCGGGCTTCTCCAAAGGACCTTGCGCCGGTCAGGCGCCGCTGTCGCTGCGCTTTCTCACGTAAGCGGCTTCAGGTGCGGGGCCGGGGTCGAGCTTGAGCGCCGCCTGCTGCAGGCGTTTCGATCGTGCGCCGATGATAACTTCGCGAAACGTCAGCAAGATTACAGAAATGACGAAAGGGGACAGATAATAGAGGACGCGGAACAGCAGCATCCCGCCCAGCAGCTCCTCCCGGTCCATCTGCCAGAGCCCGACCAGCATGGCCGCGTCGAAAACGCCAAGGCCTCCGGGCGAATGGCTGGCAAAGCCGAGCAGCGTGGCCGAGACGAAGATCACCGCGACCACCACGAAGCCGAGATTGGGCTCGTCGGGGACCAGCACGTACATCGCCAGCGCGCAGAAGCCGAGATCGATGATGCCAATCGCGATCTGGAGCAGCGTCAGCGGACCGCCCGGCAGCATCACGGTCCAGGGCCCGCGGCCGACCATCCGCGGCTGGGTCCAGACCCAGACCACGTAAGCGACCAGCCCGACGATGATCATCATCGCCAGAGTCCGGTTCAGCCAGGGCGGAAGCTGGTCGATCGAGGCCGCGGCCTCCGGATGATAGGAGATGCCGAGGCCCAGCACCGCGGCATTGCCGAGCCAGAAGGTCAGGCCGGCGAGGAAGCAGATCTTTGCGACGTCGATCGCGTTCAGGCCGTGGGCGGAATAGATGCGGTAGCGCACCGCGCCGCCGGTGAAGACGCTGGCGCCGACATTGTGGCCGATCGAATAGCTGGTGAAAGCGGCGAGCGCGTTGATCCGATAAGGCACGTGGGCGTGGCCGATCGCGCGCACGGCGAACAGGTCATAGAAGGTCAGCGTGAAATAGCCCGCGGCGACGAACAAAGCCGCCAGTGCAATCTGGCTCGGCTCGGTGCTCTTGATCGCCTCGAGGACTTCGTTGACATCGATGCCGCGCAGCATGTGGTAGAGCACATAGCAAGCGATACCGATGACCGCGACGCTGATCACAACTCCAAGCTTATGCAGGATTTGCTTCTGGCGCAGAAACGACATCGCCCTGCGTATGGCTTCCAGCATCTAGACCTCGAACAACGCTTCAGCGGCCGGGGTGGCCGGCGAACAGGCGGACGACGCACGGGCACGCGACGAACCCTCGCTGCCGGTCCCGGCATCGCGCATACCCGCTATCCCTCCACTAGCGCGTTTCCGGGCGGAGTGGAATTCGGCAATTCGAACAAAAACTCGTGCCTTCAATATTTTAGGCAGGGTTGCGGGCTCCTGAAGCACGGTTTGGCGCTTTCGGCGGCAAGACTGACGCGAATCTCCATGGCAATCCTGCGCAGTGGCCATGAAGTTTTGATGATTTCCACCGCACAATGTTCCGTCACGGCTTAAGCCGACGTCAATCTATGGGGTACCCCCGCCTGTTGAAAGAGGGGAGGCCGGAGCGTTTGTTCACGGTTTTCGATGTGCCGGGACGGCCGCGCAGCCGCGCTCCTGACTTCCGCAGTCAGGGTGCAGGGCAACATCACAGAGCGGCAGGAGGCGCGGTGCGCGCGACCACCCGGTCGCGCAGCCAGGCGCCGATGGCGCCGCCGACGAGGTAGCAGGCGAACATGATCAGGCCGAGGTCGAGCCAGTAGCCGAAGCGGCCGGGGACGACACGCGCGAACGAGGCCGCGACCAGGCCGGCAGCAAGCACGGCGAGCCAGCGCGCGGTCACCTTCGAAGTGCCGTTGCCGCGCTGGACCACCGAGATCCAGCCCATGCAGAAGCCGAGCAGCAGCGAGCCTATCAGCCAGCCCAGATGGAACGAGACGAGATAAGGCATCGTCACCTCACCAGAAATTCGATGCGGCGATTCTGCGCCTTGGCGTCTTCGCTGTCATTGCCGGCGACCGGCTGCGTGCTGCCGTAGCCGACCGCGGTGAAGCGGCTGGCAGGCAGGCCGGCCTTGACCAGATAGTCGATCACCGCCTGCGCGCGCTTCTCCGAGAGTGCCTGGTTGAAGGAATCCTCGCCGTCGGCATCGGTATGCCCGGCGACCTCGATATTGGTGGTGGGACATCGCAATGCCGTCTCGATCAGATGATCGAGAATGCCGGCGGAATCCGGATCGATGTCGGCGCGCTTCGCCGCGAAGCGAATCTTGGCCTTGGCCAAGAGCTCGGAGAACAATTGCTGGCACACGGTGCCGTCGACCGGGCCGGCCGCGGGTTTCACCGTGATTTCCGGCTTGTACTGCCAGTTTTTCGGAAAATCCTTGCCAAGGCCTGTGCGGATGTCGTTGGCGGCACTTTCATAGAGCGCATCGCCCGACAGCTTCACCTCGCGGTCGGACACGACCAGCGTGCCGGTCGACAGTCGCGACAGCGCGCCGAGCGCTGCGACCACGGCGAGGCTGAAGGAACCGGGCGCGCCGACGCTGGCCTTGAGATTGTCGACGACCTTTTCGTTGAAGAATTTCCGCGACGCGCTGGTAGCGATGGCCGCGTGGACATTGTTGTCGGGAACGTAGCCGGTCAGCGTCACCTTCGCAGCCACCGGATCCTTGTAGGCCTGGAAGACGTAAGGCGGCGCCTTGACGTCGTTGGCAGCGATCGAAAAGCCCTCGGGCAGGTTTTTCAGCGCCGCTGCGACCGCTTCGCGGCCGCCGAGATCGCGCGCCATCCCCGACAGGGTGACTTTGGTGTCTGTGATCGTGATCTTGCCGTCCTTGAGCTTGCCGATCTGGTCGAGCAGCAGCATCGCAGCCGCCTCGAACCGCGGCGGTGCGCCGCGCGCCAAACCCATCTGATCGGCCACCTCGGTACCGGCGACCTCCTTGCGGGCCGCCTCGGTCAGGCGGCCCTTCATCGACGGCAAGGGCGCGGAGCCTGACAGCGTCACCCGCACCACGTCGCGTTCGGCGTTCCAGACGAAGGGCTTTGCCTCGGGAACGAGGCGGGTCCGGTCGTCGACCAGGCGCACGCCGGGGACGGTCTCGACCGCCACAACCGCGTCGCGACGCCCCTCCTCGGAAAAGGCGTCCGCAGCCAGGCTGACATCGCGGCCGTCCACCGCGATCCGGGTCTTGTCCAGAACGGTATCCTTTAGCGCCGCCGAGCTGCGGGCGGAAAGGTCCGCCTCGACCGGCAAAGTGTTATTCCAGGCCGCAAATCCCCACATGACGGCCAGGGGGATGAGCCCCGGCCACCATTTGCTGGCCCACCTGAAAAGCTTGTGCATTCGACGACCCGAACTCTGGAACCGGAGACAAAACAAACCCTTGGCAGGCTGTCAAACCGGAAATGACGCCCTTCCGAAGGCCGGGCCTGACAATTGGAATAACTTTTTCTTCAAGGGTTCTTCCGTAAGTTGAAGGTGGAATGCCAAAGTCCGCCAGCGGGTCATGAAACAACTGCGTAACAACGTCATCCGCGCCGGACTGGAAGCACTCTATTTCAGCGGCGCCCACCACCTGTTGCGCCCGCTTTTGTCGGGCGTCGGCGCCATTTTCATGCTGCATCACGTGCGGCCGGCCCGCGCCGCGGCATTCCAGCCGAACCGGCATCTCGAAGTCACTCCTGAATTCCTGCGCGCGACTCTGTGTCATCTGCGCTCGCGCGAGATCGACATCGTCAGCATGGACGAACTGCATGAGCGGCTGGTGCGACGCCGGTTCGACCGCCGCTTCGCCGCCTTCACGCTCGACGATGGCTATCGCGACAATCTCGATTTTGCGCTGCCGGTTCTGCACGAATTTGACGCGCCTCTGGCGGTCTATGTCGCCAGCGATTTCGCAGAGGGCACGGGCCGGCTGTGGTGGGAGGCGCTGGAGGCCGTGATCGCCAAGACCGAGCAGATCGAGGTGACGATCGGCAATGCCGCGCTGCGGCTCGATGCGACGACACCAGCCGCAAAGCAGGCGGCGTTCGACCGCCTGCATGGCTGGTTGCGCGCACTGCCCGGCGAGCACGATCTCAAGCGCGAGATCGAGGCGCTTTGCACGAAGTACGGCGTCGACATGGCCGCGCTGTGCCGCAGCCTCTGCCTGTCCTGGGACGAGGTGAAGACATTTGCCGCCGATCCCCTGGTCACGATCGGCGCGCATTCCGTCAGCCATTGCAATCTCGCCAAGCAAAGCGAAGAGATCGCCACGCAGGAGATGGCCGTGAGCCGCGCGCGGATCGAGCAGGCGCTCGGCCGCAACGTTCAACATCTTGCCTATCCCTATGGCGATCGCGAGGCGGCGGGTGAGCGTGAATTCGCGCTCGCTGCATCCGCCGGCTTCAAGACCGCGGTGACGACGCGGCCCGGCATGCTGTTCGCCGAAAACGCCGGCCACATGACCGCGCTGCCACGCGTCTCGCTCAACGGCAATTACCAGGACACGCGGATTCTGCCGGTGCTGACCTCGGGCGCCGCGACCGCGATGTGGAACGGCTTCCGCAGGATCGCGGCGGCTTAAATCTCTCCGTCTTCGCTGCCCGAACTCTGACGTCGTCCTGGCGAAAGCCAGGACCCATTACCACCGCTGTCCATTTTGCGACGCGCTCGGGCCACAGCTCATTCAAACAACTCTATCCTGGGGTAATGGATCCTGGCTTTCGCCAGGACGACGATGCGGCGCCTTCCTTGACTCCCCTCTGCTCCCCGCTCAAAACGTCGCCAAACACCAAGGGAGGCACCATGTTCAACGATCTGTTCTCGCTCAAAGGCCGCGTCGCGCTGGTGACCGGCGGTTCGCGCGGCATCGGCAAGATGATCGCGGCGGGATTTCTCAGCGCAGGGGCCGCGAAGGTCTACATCACCGCGCGCAAGGCCGGACCTTGCGAAGCCACGGCGAAAGAGCTGTCAGGCCAATATGATGGCGAGTGCATCGCGCTCCCGATCGACATCTCGACGCTGGCCGGCGCCGAGTTGCTCGCGAGCGAATTCGCCAAGCGCGAGCCAAAACTCGACATCCTCGTCAACAATGCGGGCGCGGCCTGGGGCGCGGAGTTCGACGAGTTTCCGGAGAGCGGCTGGGACAAGGTGATGAACCTCAACGTCAAGGCGCCGTTCTTCCTGACCAAGGCGCTGGCGCCTACGCTGCGCGCGGCGGCATCAGTAGAGCGGCCGGCGAAAGTGATCAACATCGCCTCGATCGACGGCATCTTCGTCAATCCGGGCGAGACCTATTCCTACGCGGCGAGCAAGGCGGGGCTGATCCATTTGACGCGGCGCATGGCCGTGAAGCTGATCGGCGACCATGTCGTGGTCACCGCGATCGCACCGGGCCCGTTCAAATCGGACATGAACCGCGCCGCACGCGATCATGCCGACGAGGTCTCGACCCGCGTGCCCGCGGGCCGCATCGGCACCGACGAGGACATGGCGGGCGCGGCGATCTATCTCGCCTCGCGCGCGGGAGATTATGTGGTGGGCGCGACCATCGCGGTGGACGGCGGCATTGTCTACGCGAACCCGGGGATCAAGGGGAGCGGGTGGGATAGTTGAGGCATCGCGCTGCTCGCGGCGCGAACGGAGCGCTCCCTCGCCCCGCTCTTGCGGGGAGAGGGTTGGGGTGAGGGGCTTCTCTCCACACGTGAGATTGTCGCCGCACCTGTACCCCCTCACCCGGATCGCAAGGGCGATCCGACCTCTCCCCGCAAGCGGGGAGAGGTAAAGAAGTTACGACTCGATCCTCACATACTCGAAATCGCCCGGCTTGTTGTCGATGCCGACTTTCGGCGGCGAGATCCATGAGGCGAACTGGCCGGTCTCGGTGACGGGCTGCATCAGCGAGGTGATGAAGTCGCCGTCGGCGGTCGAGGGCAGCCATTCGTCCTTGCGCCGGGCCCAGGTTGCGTCGTCGATCAAGAGACCATCCGGCGTCGCGTGGATGCCCTTGAACTCGCCGATGTGGCGGTGGAAGGCGACGTTGGGCAGCTTGAGCTGAAACTGGTAGCCGGAGGTCGAGATCACCTTGTTCCAGCGCAGCATGCCCTTGACGCAATCCTGGCTGTAATCGTCGCGCAGGCGCATGTTGAGCGCGGTCAGCGCCGGCTCGTCGACCAGCTTGATCTCGCCGTCGATGAACTTCAGCACCGGATAGGTGGCGTTCTTGAGCTGATGATCGTCGTCGATCTGGGTCTCGTGATAGCGGCCCTTGATGCCGGTGTTGAAGGCGTTCGCCGCGTTGGTCGAGACTTCCGAACCAAAGAGATCGAGCGACAGCGTATAGTGCAGGTTCAACTTCTTCTGGATGGTCGGCAGGTCGATCACACCGAGCGCGCGGACCTTCGCGATGTCGGTGGGATCGGTGATGCCGGCTTCGCGCATCGCGTCGCAGGTGCGCTGCACGACGCGGGTGATGCCGGTCTCGCCGACGAACATGTGGTGCGCTTCTTCCGTCAGCATGAAGCGGCAGGTGCGCGACAGGGGATCGAAGCCCGACTGCGCCAGCGAGTGCAGCTGCATCTTGCCGTCGCGGTCGGTGAAATAGGTGAACATGAAGAAGGACAGCCAGTCCGGCGTCGCCTCGTTGAAGGCGCCCAGCATGCGTGGCGAGTCGGCGTCACCCGAACGGCGGCGCAACAAATCGTCAGCCTCTTCACGTCCGTCGCGCCCAAAATATTTTTGCAGCAGGTACACCATCGCCCAGAGGTGACGGCCTTCCTCGACATTGACCTGAAACAGATTGCGCATGTCGTACAGCGAGGGCGCGGTCTTGCCGAGGTGGCGCTGCTGCTCGACCGAGGCGGGCTCGGTGTCGCCCTGGATCACGATCAGACGGCGCAGCATGGCGCGATACTCGCCCGGGACTTCCTGCCAGGCCGGCTCGCCAAAATGCTCGCCGAACGGCACGACGCGGTTCTCTTCCTGGGGAGCAAGGAGAATGCCCCAGCGATAGTCGGGCATCCGCACGTAGTCGAACTTGGCCCAGCCGCGCGGATCGACCGAATAGGCGGTGCGCAAGTACACCAGCGATTCCTGGAAGCCTTCCGGCCCCATGTCTTTCCACCAGTCCATGTAGCCGGGATGCCAGCCTTCCAGCGCCTTGAGCACCTGGCGGTCTTCGGCGAGATTGACGTTGTTCGGAATCTTGGTCGAGTAGTCGACGTTCATGATGTTCATGTTCATGGCCGTGCTCCTTGGTCTGTCCCGTGTCCCGGACGCTGCGCAGCGCGAAGCGGTGGCTGCAGAGCCGGGACCCATCGTTCGGTCGTCTGGGTCCCGGTTCTGCGCAGCGTCACTTCGTGCCGCAGCGCGCCCGGGACAAGAAAATCTCTACACCCGCGTCATATCGAATTTCGGCTTCTGGCCGCTGCCGTAGCGGCGCAGCGCGCCTTCCTCGCCGACCGCGTTCGGGCGCTGGAAGATCCAGTTCTGCCACGCGGTGAGGCGCGAGAAGATTTTCGATTCCATCGTCTCGGGGCCGACGAAGCGGAGGCTCGCTTCCATGCCGGTGAGGCTGTCGGGCGAGAAGCTGGCGCGCTCCTCCAGGAACACGCGGACCTCGTCGTCCCAGTCGATGTCGTCGAGCGCGAAGGTGACGAGACCGAGCTCTTCGGCCTGCTCGGCGTCCAGCGCGGTGCCCATCGTGGCTTCCGCGCGTTCCACATCGGCCGGATCGGCCTGGAAGCGCGACTGAAGCCGCGTCAGGCCATGGCTCATCGGATAAGGGCCAAAATTCATCGCTGACAGTTCGATCGACGGCGGCGGGCGGTTGTCACCCTGTCGCGTGCCGATCAGCATGTAGGAGCGGTCGGCGGCGAAGACGAGCTCGGCGAGCGTGCCGGCGAAGCAGGAGCCGGGCTCGACCAGCGCCACCAGCGTGCGCGAGGTGACGTCGATGCGCTTCAAGACGCGCTTCCAATAGTGCCTGATTTCGTTGACCAGCCAGTGCGCCTTGTTGGCTTCGAGGAATGCGTCGCAGGCGAGCACATGGGCGCGGTCGCCGTGGCTCTTGAACACCAGCATGGCGGTCTCGAGCTCGTTGATGCGCAGATGCAGGATCGCGTCGTCGAGTTCGCGCGCGACCTGGAGCGGCCAGAACGCGACACCCTGCGCCATCATGCCGTCGATGTCTGCGGGCGGCGCGGCTTCAGGCGCCTTGATCGAGATCGTGGCGATGCGCGCGGTGCGATCGATGTCGACGGTGACAAAGCCGTAGCGGATGCTGGTCTCATCGATGATGCGCTTGAGCGGCATCAGCGCGATGCCCTTGCCGCTGCCCTTGCGCTTCGAGGCCTGGGCGAATTCCCTCGCGCGCTCGGCGACCTTGCCTTCGAGCTTGCTGTTCGGCGCGATCTCGTCGACCAGGCGCCATTGCACGGCGCGCTTGCCCTTCACGCCTTCTTCGATGGTGCAGAAGAAATCGGCGTGATCGCGGCGCACCTTGCGCTTGTCGACCACACGGGTGAGGCCGCCGGTGCCCGGCAGCACCGCGAGCAGCGGCACTTCGGGCAAGGCGACGGCGGACGCGCCGTCATCGGCGAGCATGATGTAGTCGGTGGCGAGCGCGAGCTCATAGCCGCCGCCGGCGGCCGAGCCGTTCACGACGGTGATGAAGCGCTGGCCGGAGTTCTCCGACGAGTCTTCCATGCCGTTGCGGGTCTCGTTGGTGAACTTGCAGAAATTGACCTTGTGGGCGTGCGTCGAGCCCGCCAGCATGCGGATGTTGGCGCCGGCGCAGAACACGCGGTTCTTGGCCGAGCGCATCACCACGACCTTCACCTCGGGGTGCTCGAAGCGCAGGCGCTGGACCGCGTCGGCAAGCTCGATGTCGACGCCGAGATCGTAGGAATTGAGCTTGAGCAGATAGCCCTCGAACAGGCCGCCATTCTCGTCGACGTCCATGGTCAGGGTGGCGACGTCACCGTCGACCGCGAGCTTCCAGTGCCGGTAGCGGGACGGCTCGGTCTGGAAATCGATGAATGTCGCGCCACCTGCGAGGCGCCGATCTTCCCCGGCCATGGGCCACCCTTGAGCTTGATTATGCGTTTCGGCTGTCGTGCTAGATGCACAATAGTGCACATTTTCGGGCGCGTCTACCCCTTAGGCGAACGAACATGCATTTTGTTTCATGCACGGGATTCAGGGGTGCACAATGGCGCCGAGCGCGATCCATCATGCGGCGCGCCCCTGGAGTCCCTGATCGTCGCGCAAGGCCGCCTTTGCAAATTGCCCGATCGCGTCAAGCGTCGCCCCCGGCGCTTCACGATGCGGGGAATGTCCCGCGCCTGAAATGACTTTCAAATCGACCGGGCAGTAACACTCCTCCTGGGCGATTTCGGCCTGACGCAATGTCCCATATTGGTCGTCCACGCCCTGCAGCATCATGACGGGGACGCGGATGTAAGCGAGAGATTCGGAAATATCCCAATCGCGGAACTTTGGGTCGAGCCAGGCGTCGTTCCAGCCGTAGAAAGCATTGTCGACGTCTTTGTGCCAGCGCGCGAGCTTTGACTTCAGGTCCGTGGTCTCGAAGGTCGTTTTGATCGCGGCGATGGATTTCACCGAGATGTCCTCGACGATGAAATGCGGCGCGATCAGCACGAGGCCGCTGAGGCGATGATCCTGATGCGCGCCGGCATAGATCGTCGCGATCGAGGCGCCGTCGGAATGGCCGAGCAGCAGGCCGCGCTTGAAGCGGATCGCGTCGAGGATCTTCGGCAGCACGTCCAGTGCCTCGCGGTGCATGTAGTCAATTGGCCGTGGCAACGTCACCGGACTCGATTGGCCATAGCCTGCACGCGAATAGGCGAAGATGCCGGCGGAGGTTGCCTGCTGCAGCTTCTCGGGGAAGTCGCCCCAGAGGCCGACCGAGCCGAGGCCTTCATGCAGCATGACGATGGTGGGTGCATCGGCGGATTGCGGCGCCAGCCATTTGTATTCGAGGCTGGCGTTGCCGATGCTGAGGAAGCCGGTGGGGGCGAGGTTGGTCATGCTGCCGTTTCCGTTCATTCCGTCATTCCGGACAACTCGCGAAGCGAGTTGATCCGGAATCTCGAGATTGCAGTCCACGGCTCGAGAATCCGGGTTCGCGCTTTGCGCGCCCCGGAATGACGGAGCCGCTCAATTCGTCCCGTCCCGCAGCTTGAACCGCTGGATCTTGCCCGTCGCCGTCTTCGGCAGCGAGTCCACCACATCGATCCAGCGGGGATATTTCCACGGGCCGATCTTCTGCTTGACGTGGTCCTTGAGCATCTCCTGCAGGCCCGTCGTCGTCGCGCCGGGGCGCAGCACGACGAAGGCCTTCGGCTTCAGCAGACCTTCCGGATCGGCTTCCGGCACGACGGCAGCTTCCAGCACGGCGGGATGCGTGATCAGCGCGCTCTCGACCTCGAAAGGCGAGACCCAGATGCCGGAGACCTTGAACATGTCGTCGGCACGGCCGCAGAAGGTGTAGCGGCCCTCGGCATCCCTGACATATTTGTCGCCGGTGCGGGTCCACGGTCCCTCGAACGTGCGGCGGCTCTTATGGCGCTGATTCCAGTAGCCCTCGCCGGCGGAGGGCGCATCGACCAGCAGTTCGCCGACCTCGCCGTCGGCGACATCCTGGCCGGCCTCGTTGACGAGCCGCACCGCATAACCCGGCACCGGCTTGCCGGAGGAGCCGTACTTGATATCGCCGGGCGCGTTCGACAGGAAGATGTGCAACAGCTCGGTCGAGCCGACGCCGTCGAGAATGTCGATGCCGAAGCGCGCCTTCCAGCTGTTGCCGACGGATTCCGGCAGCGCCTCGCCGGCCGAGGTGCAGATGCGCAAAGACTTGCCGCCGCGCTCGCTCTTCATCGCCTCGTCGTTGAGCATCGCCGCGAACAGGGTCGGCACGCCGTAGAAGATCGAGGGACTATAGCGGTTCATCAGGTCGAACATGCGCGCCGGCGTTGGCCGTTCGCTGTTGAGCACCACGGCGGCGCCGACCGACATCGGAAAGGTCAATGCATTGCCGAGACCATAGGCGAAGAACAGCTTTGCCGCAGAAAGACAAACGTCGTTCTCGCGGATGCCGAGCACCTGCTTCGCATAAGTGTCCGCGGTCGCCTGCATGTTGGAATGGATGTGGCGCACGCCCTTGGGCATGCCCGTCGAGCCTGACGAATAGAGCCAGAACGCCGGCTCATCCGGATGCGTCGCAGCGGTGGTGAACCGGTCGCTCTCGTCCGCAATCTCCTCGGCGAGCTGCTTGTGACCGTTCTGCTTGGCGCCGGAGACCACGACATGCTCGAGATCCGGCATGCGGCCAACAACGTCCTTGATGACGGGATAGAGCGCTTCCGAGACGAACAGCACGCGCGCGCGGCAGTCGGCGAGGATGTAGGCGTATTGATCCGATGTCAGCAGCGTGTTGAGCGGCACCGGCACGATGCCGGCGCGGATCGCGCCCAGAAACACGATCGGGAAGTCGACAGTATCCAGCATGATCATCGCCACGCGCTCTTCGCGGCGGACGCCGAGCCGGCGCAGCATGTTGGCGGCGCGCCGCGTTGCGCGCTGGAGCTCGCCATAGGTGAGCCGTGAGACGGTGTCGTCGAAGGCGAGCTTGTTGCCGCGTCCCTCCTCGACGTTCCGGTCGAGCAGCCAGGTCACCGCGTTATAGGATCCCTCGCTCACGGACTTCTCCCCTGAATTTAGAATTATAATTCATAGAAAGACACTGCATCGGCTTGCTGTCAATGCTATCAGGCATTATGTTTCATTTAAATGCGCCGCAGGACATCCGCTAAAGAAAAGTCCATGACCGACAGTCCCGACGCCGAATCCCGATTTCTCGAACAGCTCGGCCAGCGCGTGCGCACCATGCGCGCGCTGCGCGGCATGTCGCGCAAGGTGCTCGCCAAGGTATCAGGAATATCGGAGCGCTACATCGCGCAGCTCGAAAGCGGCAAGGGCAACGTCTCCATCGTGCTGCTCCGCCGCGTCTCCGACGCGATGGGCGCGCATCTCGAAGACCTGCTTCCCTCGGCCGATCCGACCCCGGACTGGCAGATGTTTCGCGATCTCCTGCGCAAGGCGACACCGGCGCAGATCGCGCAAGCCAAGGACCTGCTCGCGGGCGGCAGCGCCTCCGCGCCACGGCGCGCGCCGTTCTGCGGCATCGCGCTGATCGGCCTGCGCGGCGCCGGCAAATCCACGCTTGGGCGGATGCTAGCCAAGAAGGTCGGCTGGAGTTTTGTCGAGCTCAACAAGGAAGTCGAGCAGCAGAACGGCCTCTCGGTCGCCGAGATCATCGCGCTCTACGGCCAGGAAGGCTTTCGCCGCATGGAGCAGGCGGCGCTGCAACAGCTGCTCGCGCGCAACGAGCTGATGGTGCTGGCGACCGGCGGCGGCATCGTCTCGGAGCCCCTGACCTTCGACCAGATCCTGTCGTCGTTCTACACGATCTGGCTGAAGGCCGAGCCCGAGGAGCACATGGCCCGCGTCCGCCGACAGGGCGATCTGCGCCCGATGGCCGACGACCGCTCCGCAATGGCCGAGCTGCGCAACATCCTCTTGAGCCGCGAGCCGCTATATGCGCGCGCGACGGCGGTGGTGGACACGGCGGGACTGTCTGTCGATGCCGCCGCGGCGCGCCTGGTTGATGCGGTGCGGCCGGTGCTGCAGAACGAAGCGCGCAGCTTCGGGCTGCGCAGCGTGGCGCTGTAGGTCCGAACTCCCATGACCGATAGCGACGTCGCAATCTCCATATTCGAGCGGATCGGCGGCAGCGCCACGATCAATCGACTGGTCGATCGCTTCTACGAGCGGATGGATACGCTGCCGGAGGCTCAAATGATTCGGGCGATGCACGCCGCTGATCTCGGCCACATCAGGGACGTGCTGAAGCGCTATCTCACCGAATGGACCGGCGGCCCGAAACTCTACTCGCCCGAGAAGGGCCACCCACGGCTGCGCCAACGCCACATCGGCTTTGCCATCGGCGATGCCGAGCGGGACGCGTGGATGCTCTGCATGCGCGGCGCGCTTGAGGAAACGGTTGTGGACGTTGCCGCGCGGCAGGACCTCGACAAGGCGCTGTCCGGCCTCGCCGACTGGATGCGCAACCGGTAGCGATTTTTGCACAGGCGCGCAGCCCGGATGAGCGAAGCGACATCCGGGGCTTCACGATGACTTTCCCGGGGTATCGCTTCGCTCACCCGGGCTACAAGAGTTGCGACCGCACGGCTTCCGCGCCCTCATGCAGCAGCGGCAAAAATCGCTCGATCAACTCCTGAGCCGGCACCCGGTCGACATGGGCGCCCATGTTGATGGCGGCGACGATGACATCGTCATAACGACGCACCGGGACTGAGATCGAGCGGAAATGCGGCTCGGCCTCGCGATCGACCAGCGCGTAACCCTGCGCGCGATCGGCGACGATGCGCGCGAGCAGCGCCTTGGGATCGGTCACCGTCTGCGGCGTCAACGCCTCGCGCTTCATCGCTTTCAGCCGTGCAGCCAGTTCGGCATCGGTGAGTTGGCCGAGCATGGTGCGGCCGACCGAGGTGCAGAAGGCCGGCAGGCGGTAGCCGATGTCCAGCCCACCTGAAAACATGCGCGCGGGACTACTGCGCGCGATGAACACGACCTCATCGCCGTCGAGCACCGCGAGCGAGGAGATTTCGTTGGCCGCTATCGCAACGCGATCGAGCACCGGTTGCAGGACCGTGACGAGCTGGCTGGACCGCAGATAGGACGCCGCCAGCGTCAGCACATGTGGCGTCAGCGAGAACAGCTTCCCGTCGCCGCTGACAAAACCGCCGCGCTGAAGCGTGAACAGCATGCGTCGCGCGGTCGCGCGCGGCAGGTCCGCGGCACGGGCGAGATCGCTGAGTGTCATCGGACCCGCCGTCGCTCCGAAGCACTGCAGCAGCCGCAGGCCGCGATCGAGGCTTTCGACGAAATCGGTCGCGCGCTCGTCGTTCTCGTTCCGCTTCAGCTTGGGCATGGTCTCGGGACGATCCTGCAAAATAGTGCTTGCCGCGTGTCCAAGGCATGTCATAATTCGCCCATTCGTTCAATAGGCGAACAAACGCCGCTCCACAAAGGATGCACTCGCCATGATGAGCCAGGAGCAGAACGACCTGATCACCCGCACCGGTGCGAAGGACCCCTGCGGGAAGCTGATGCGGAGCTACTGGCAGCCGGCGGCGCTGGTGGACGAGCTCGACGGCGGTCGACCGATCCGCCCCGTCAGATTGCTCGGCGAAAATCTGGTCCTGTTCCGCGACGAGCGAGGGCGCTACGGCCTGATCGATCGCCACTGCGCGCATCGCGGCGCCGATCTCGCCTTCGGACGGCTCGAGCATGGCGGCCTGCGCTGCGCCTTCCATGGCTGGCTGTTCGACGCCACTGGCCAATGCATCGAAACCCCGGCCGAGCCGAAGGATTCAAAACTCTGCCAGAACGTCCGCCAGCGCTCTTATCCCTTGGTGGAGAAGAGCGGCATCCTCTGGGCTTATCTCGGCGAGGGCGAGCCGCCGGCATTTCCGGAGCTCGACTGTTTCGTTGCGCCTGATACCCACACCTTTGCGTTTAAGGGGCACATGGCCTGCAACTGGCTCCAGGCGCTCGAAGTCGGCATCGATCCCGCGCACGCCTCCTATCTGCATCGCTTCTTCGAGGACGAGGACACCTCGACGGCTTACGGCAAGCAGTTCCGCGGCGCATCGGCAGGCTCCGACTTGCCGATGACGAAGATTTTGCGCGAGTACGACCGCCCGATCATCAATGTCGAGCACACCGAATACGGCCTGCGGCTGATCGCACTGCGCGAGATCGACGAGGAGCGCACCCATGTGCGCGTCACCAACCAGCTCTTCCCGCACGGTTTCGTCATCCCCATGAGCACGGAGATGACGATCACGCAATGGCACGTGCCGGTCGACGACGAGAACTGCTACTGGTACGCGATCTTCACCAGCTACGCGAAACCCGTCGACAAGCAGAAGATGCGCGACCAGCGGCTCGAGCTCTATGAGCTGCCGGACTACAAATCTCGCAAGAACAGGACCAACGATTACGGCTTCGACCCGCACGAGCAGCAGACGGCGACCTATACCGGCATGGGCACCGACATCAACGTCCACGACCAGTGGGCGGTGGAATCGATGGGCGCGATCCAGGATCGCACCAGGGAGCACCTCGGCACGAGCGACAAGGCGATCGTGCAGTACCGCCGCCTGCTGCGGCAGGAAATCGAGAAGGTCGCAGGCGGCGAGAAGCCGATGCTGCATCTCGACGAGGCCACCGCACGTTCGATCCAGGGCCCGGCGACCATGGACGGCATCGGACCGACCCGAGGCTGGGAGATCTACTGGATGGAAGTCGACGTCAAGCGCCGCCGCAGCGCGCCGTGGACCGCGCCGGTGCCGAAGGAGATCGCGGACAACGTGCACCGGTTGACGGCGGCGGAGTAGCGCAGAATGCAAGTCCCTCCTTCGTCATTGCGAGCGAAGCGAAGCAATCCAGAATCCCATCGCGGAGATAGTCAGGATTGCTTCGCTGCGCTCGCAATGACGGAGTATATGAAAACAACTTCGCGTCCAACGAGTAGGGGAGTCGCAAAGTGACTTTCGTCGCGCGTCATGCGCTGTGGTCGGATGAGCAGAAGGATGCTGCATCGCGCATGCGCCGCATCGTCGAGGAGAAGAACCTCGAGGTCATCCGCCTCGCCTTCCCGGACCAGCACGGCATTTTGCGCGGCAAGACCATCGTCGCGGCCGAGGCGATCGCCTCGCTGGAGAGCGGCTGCTCCATCACCACCACCATGCTCGCCAAGGACACCTCGCACCGCACGGTGTTTCCGGTGTTCACGTCAGGCGGCGGCTTCGGCATGAAGGAAATGGAAGGCGCGGCAGACGTGCTGATGGTCGCCGATCCCACCAGTTTTCGCGTTTTGCCATGGGCGCCGACCACGGGCTGGGTTCTCTGCGACCTCTATTTCAACGACGGCCGTCCCGTGCCGTTCGCGACGCGCGGGCTCTATCGCAAGGTGCTCGACGAGCTCGCAAGTCGCGGCCATGATTTCGTGGCGGGCCTCGAGGTCGAATTCCACATCTTCAAGCTCGACGATCCGCATATGCGGCCCGAGGACGCTGGACAGCCCGGCACGCCGCCCTCGGTGAGCCTGCTCAGCCACGGCTATCAATATCTCACCGAGCAGCGCTTCGATCAGATGGAGCCGGTGCTGGAGATCTTGCGGCGTGACATCGTCGCGCTCGGATTGCCTTTGCGCTCGGTCGAGGTCGAATTCGGGCCGAGCCAGTGCGAGTTCACGTTCGCGCCGAAGAAGGGGCTGGAGCCCGCCGACAACATGGTGCTGTTTCGCTGCGCCGTGAAGCAGATCGCGCACCGCCACGGCTATCACGCCACCTTCATGTGCCGGCCGAAGCTGCCGAACTTGTTCGCGAGCGGCTGGCATCTGCACCAATCGGTCGTCTCACGCGCGAGCGGCGACAATTTATTCATGGCCAAAGACGGCGGCGAGCCGCTCAGCGCGTTCGGCCGCGCCTGGCTTGCCGGCCTGCTCGACCACGCCCGCGCCTCGACCGTGTTCACCACGCCGACCATCAACGGCTACAAGCGCTACCGCTCCTATTCGCTGGCGCCGGACCGCGCCATCTGGGGCCGCGACAATCGCGGCGTGATGATCCGCGTGCTCGGCGCGGCCGGCGACGCCGCCACGCGCCTGGAAAACCGCATCGGCGAGCCCGCCGCCAATCCCTATCTCTACATGGCCTCGCAGATCCTCTCCGGCCTCGACGGCGTCGACCGCAAGCTCGATCCCGGCCCGTCGGCCGATGCGCCCTACGAAACCAAGGCGCCGCTCTTGCCGAAGTCGCTGCGCGATGCGGTCAGCGCGCTGAAGGACGATCCGTTCTTCCGCGAAAAGCTCGGCGCCGAGTTCGTCGATTATTACACCCACATCAAGAATGCCGAGATCGACCGCTTCCTGTCCGAGGTGACCGACTGGGAGCACCGCGAATATTTCGAGATATTTTGAGCCGCCGCCAACCGGCCGCCGATCCCCGCAACGCAGCCGGATTTTCCAGGAGTACCATGATGCGGTTGCGCCCGGCGGCCCTGCTATTTGCCCTGTTCCTGTTCGCGCCAGCCCTGTCCGCATCAGCCCTGGCCGACTGGCAGGCGAGCACCGTACGCACCCCCGGCCGCGTCAGCGAAATTGATTTGGCGGATAGCGACCTCCGAATTGCAGTCGGCACGAATTGGTACCAGTTCGACGCGAAAGCGATGCGCATGGTGCCCGCCGCAGCGCTCGAACATCCGGCGCCGCCGACCGGGGCGCTTGCGGATGGGCGCATCGCGACAGGCCGCGACACCGTCGCGCGTGCTTGGCTCGCCGAGCCGACCGAACGCTATCGCCACGGCGTCCTCGGCGATGCCATCGAGGCCGGCAGCCTGGTGATCGAGCCGCGCGAGGGCGGACAACGCACGCTGCGCCTGGATGGTGACGCCGTGTTCGAAGACTTGGAGCCGCGCGTCGCTGCGATCGGTGGCCGCGAAAGAATTGTGCTGGTCAAATCCTATCTGAAGCGCGGCTCCGCGCTGGTTGTCATCGATCCCGTCTCGACGGCCATCGTTGCGGAGACGCCTCCGATCGGCCACGCTTATGCCTGGCTCAACCCGGCCGGCATCGCCGATTTCGACGGCGATGGCACCACGGATATCGTGCTTGTCCGCCAGCCTCATGTGGTCGGGATTCTCGAAATGTGGTCGTGGCGGCATGATCGTTTGGAAAAATCGGCGGAAATTTCCGACGTATCGAACCATTTCATCGGCTCGCGATCGCTGCACATGAGCTTTACGGCCGATTTTGATGGCGACGGCCATCCAGATCTCGCGGTACCGGACCTCGAACGGCGAACGCTGCGGCTCATCGGGTTCGTCGCAGGCCCGCATGACATCGCGCGCATCAGGCTTCCGGCAAGGATCGCGACGAATATCGGCGGCGTGAAATACCGCGATCGTCCCGCACTCGTGTTCGGCCTCGAGGATGGCCGGCTGATGTTGGTCCACGATTAGGATCGCCGGGGCGCCGAGCCAACGACCGTTACTCCGACAGGCCCTCACGCCGGCGTGAGCCGGTTTCGCGCCGGTGCTTCCGACGAAACCTTTGACCTTGCCGACGAAGTCATTTTTCCGCCCCCGCGAAGATGGCCGGAAACGATGGAGGGTGAAGATGACGGGATTGATCAACAACGGAGTTCGATCATGTGGGATAATCTGTTCAGCTTGATTTATCGCCTGTCCTGCCGTGCCACCCTGATCGAAATCGGGATGGGACGCTCGTCGCGATAGAGGCCCGGCGAATTAGGTAAGACGGATTGACCAGGTAACGGAGGGTGTCATGCGAAAGCTGATCCTGATCGCGGCAATGTCGCTGCTGGCAAGCCAGGCCTATGCCGACGGACCACGAAGCCTTAGCCTTGCGGCGACAAATGCGAGCCCGCAGACCGCCGAGCAGCCGGCAACGACAGCAGCCACGCCGCCACAAGGTCCGGCGGCAGCGCCCTCCAATGTCCAGACGGCGACCACAGCCCCAACTTCAACGCCACCGGCGGCGACTGCGACGACAACCGCGATCGCTCCGGCCGCAACCCAGTCCAGTGCCGCGCCGGTTGCCAGCACGAGAGAAACGACCAAGCCCAAACGTCGCCAGCCATCCACCGAGGCCCGCGTGATCCGCGAACTGCATCGGCACGGGATTTATTGGTGATTGCCAACGTCGTCCTGGCGAAAGCCAGGACCCATCACCCCAACAAGGCGTTTGGCGAAGACTGCCGTTCGGTACTTATACTGCCCACAATAGATAGACCTCGCGGTATGGGTCCTGGCTTTCGCCAGGACGGGAAGCGGCCACGGCGTACCTCACCTCACCGCCCAGCCTCAAATTCCCAGATATTTGTGCTGCAGATCCGGCTCAGCCAACAGCTCGTCCGAGGTGCCGCTCCACACCGTCTTGCCGCGCTCGATGATGGTGTGGCGGTCGCAGATGCGGGCAAGGTGGTCGACGTTCTTGTCGACGACCAGGATCGATTGTCCCCGGCTCTTGAGCAGCGACAGGCAGCTCCAGATCTCTTCGCGGATCAGGGGCGCCAGGCCTTCGGTCGCTTCATCCAGGATGAGGAGCTTCGGGTTGGTCATCAGCGCGCGGCCGATGGCGAGCATTTGCTGCTCACCGCCGGAGAGCTGGTTGCCCATGTTGGAGGCGCGCTCGGCGAGACGCGGAAACATCACGTAGATCGCCGCCAGCGTCCAGGGATTGCGGCTGTCGAAACGATCGGCGGCGGCCGCGACAAGGTTCTCGCGCACGGTGAGGTTCGGGAAGATCTGCCGCCCCTCGGGGACGAGGCCGACACCGAGTTGCGCAATCCTGTAGGATGGTTGCGTCCGAACTTCCGAGCCCGCAAAGCGGATGCTGCCTGCACGCGCCGGCGTCAGGCCCATGATGGAGCGGATGGTCGTGGTCTTGCCCATGCCGTTGCGGCCCATCAGCGAGACCATCTCGCCTGATTTGACCGACAGCGACAAGCCGAACAGCACCTGGGACAGGCCGTAGCAGGTCTCGATGCCGTCGACCTCGAGCAGCGTGTCACCCACCACTTTTTCAGCCATGGTGCGTCACCACATGCGCCTCGCCGAGATAGGCGCGCTTGACGTCCTCGTTCGCCCGGATCGCGGCCGGATCGCCGGAGGCGATGACGCGGCCGTAGACCAGCACCGAGATGCGGTCGGCGAGCGCAAACACCGCCGGCATGTCGTGCTCGACCAGTACGATCGAGACCTCTTTGCGCAGCTCCTGCAGCAGCTGCACCATGCGCTGGGACTCGGTGACGCCGAGGCCCGCCATCGGCTCGTCGAGCAGCAAAAGCTTCGGCTTGCTTGCCAGCGCAACCGCCAGCTCGATCTGGCGACGCTCGCCATGACTGAGCCTGGACACCAGCACATCGGCACGATGAGCGAGACCGACGCGGTCGAGCGCGGCATGCGCGGCATCGCGCAGGCCCTTCTCCTTGCGTGCATCGGCGAAGAACCGGAACGAGGTGCCGGCATGCGCCTGCGCCGCGAGCGCGACATTGTCGGCGGCGGTGAAATCGAGCAGCAGCGAGGTGATCTGGAACGAACGTGCCAAGCCCAGCGCGCAGCGGCGATAGGCCGGCAGATAGGTGATGTCGCGCCCCGCCAGCGAGACGCTGCCGGAATGCGGCTCCAGATGTCCGGTGAGCTGGCTGATCAGCGTGGTCTTGCCGGCGCCGTTCGGGCCGATGATGGCGTGCAGCTCGCCCGCCGCGACGTCGAGCGAGACGTTGTCGGTCGCAATGATGCCGCCGAAGCGACGCACCAGCCTGTCGACGCGGAGCAGCGGTTCAGCCACGGTTGAACCTCCCGAGCAGGCCCATGATGCCGCCGCGGCCGAACAGCACGATCAGCAGCAGCATTGGGCCCATGATCAGCGCCCAGTATTCGGTGAGCTGCGACAAGAACTCTTCCAGCAGCAAATACACCACCGCGCCGAGGACCGGACCGAACAGCGTGCCCATGCCCCCGAGGATCACCATCACCATGAGGTCGCCGGAACGGGTCCAGTACATCGCGGCCGGGCTGACGAAATCGGTGTTGTTGGCGAGCAGCGCGCCGGCGAGGCCGCACATCATGCCCGAGATGACGAAGCAGACCAGCTGGTAGCGTTTCGAGGGAAAGCCGATCGCCTGCATGCGCTGCTCGTTGGAGCGCAGGCCCTGCAGGACGAGGCCGAAGCGCGAATTGGCGATGCGCCAGATCAGGAAAACCACGCCGAACAGGCAGGCGAGGCAAAGATAATAGAACTGCGTGCGGTTCGACAGATTGATCAATCCGGAGAAGTCGCTGCGCTTGTAGACGGTGAGGCCGTCATCGCCGCCATAGCGCGCCAGCCCCGAGGCGACGTAATAGGCCATCTGCGCGAAGGCGAGCGTGATCATGATGAAGTAAACGCCACGCGTGCGAAGCGAGAGCGCGCCGATCACGACGGCGTAAGTCGCGGAAGCCGCAAGCGCGACCGGAAACTGGATGAAGCCGCTTCCCACGCCTTCCTGCGCCAGCATGCCGACCGCGTAGCCTCCGATGCCGAGATAGGCGGCGTGGCCAAAACTCATCATGCCGCCAAAACCCATGATGAGGTTGAGGCTCGCGGCCGCCAGTGCCAGGATGACGATGCGCGTGAACAGCGTCAGGATGAAGATGTTGCCTGAGAGTTGCGAATAGAGCGGCAGCAGCACGAGGCCCGCCAGCATCAGGGCCGTGACGGCCTTAGCTACAGTAAAAGTCTTCATCGACGGTTGGCCGGAAACAGCCCCTCCGGCCGCACCACCAGCACGATCGCCATCAGCAGATAGATCAGCATGGACGACAGCGCGGGCGCGGCGGTGGAGGCCGCGGCGCCGCTCAGCACCTGCCGCAACAGATTGGGCAGGAAGGCGCGGCCGAGCGTGTCGATCATACCGACGAAGATCGCGGCCAGGAACGCGCCGCGGATCGAACCGATGCCGCCGATCACGATGATGACGAAGGCGAGGATCAGGATGTTCTCGCCCATGCCGATCTGCACGGTGAGGATCGGCGCCTGCATCAACCCGGCAAGACCGGCGAGCGCGGCACCGAGGCCGAACACCAGGGTGTAGAGCAGCTTGATGTTGATGCCGAGCGCGCCGATCATCTCGCGATTGGAGGCGCCGGCGCGGATCAACATGCCGATGCGGGTGCGCATCACGCCGAGATAGAGCAGCAACGCAACCAGCAGCGCCACGACGATGATTGCGAGGCGATAAGCGGGATAGTGGATGCCCGGCAGGATCGGCACTGGCACCGTGAGCCAGGCCGGCAGCGGCAGCGCAAGCCCGGCCGGGCCCCAGATCAGCCGCACGGCTTCGTTGAAGAACAGGATCAGGCCGAAGGTCGCGAGTACGTGGTCGAGATGGTCGCGTCCGTAGAGATGCCGCAGCGCGGTCATCTCGAGCACGATGCCGAGCACGAGGGTTGCGCCGAGCGCCAGCAGCGCGCCGAGCAGGAAGCTGCCGGTCCAGGCTGCGAAGGTCGCGGCGAAATAGGCGCCCATCATGTAGAGCGAGCCGTGCGCGAGGTTGACGAGATCCATGATCCCGAACACCAGCGTCAGGCCGGCGGCGAGCAGGAACAGCAGCAGGCCGAACTGCAATCCGTTCAAGAACTGTTCGACGACGAGCAGCATCAAAACTCTTTCAGGCGCACGCAGGTTCGCGCCGATGTTCGAACACGGTCGCCATCAGTGAAAGAGCTCCCCCTGCCTGTACAAGGCGGAAAAATGGGTAATGGCAGTATCGTTCCGAGGCAAGAGCGATTCGACACCCAACCTGCACTTTGTTGCATGCCGATGCATCCGATCGATCTCGGCCCTGCAATCGGCCTTGCAAGAAGACTGCCGCGCAGGATGGGTCAACCTGCCGCACCCAAAGCGGATCACCCTCCCTCCGTTGCCGGAGAGAGGGTGTGAGTTCGTCGCAACTTTGAGAAGGCTACGCCTAGTGCGATGTCATCTGCCGGGGAAAGTCATCCGGCTCGGCGAGCACGCTGTCGGCCGTCGAGGCCTCCAGCGCCGCCATCCGGAACAGATAGGCGAGCGTCGCCAATCCGGTGTCTTCCGCCATTTGCGCGAGCTCGAGCGCCATGTCGGACATGTAGCCGAGATTTTCGTCCTTGATCTGCGCCATGATCTGGCTGTCCCGCATCATGTTCGACATCTCAGGCGCTCTTTCGTTGCGCGGCAGCGAGGCCGCAGAGGTTAGCACGGGCGACGGCGTCCAGACGCGGGCCGTCCTGTTGCACGACGCTTGTCATCCCGAGACGGTCACACACGACATCGAGCGACTCTTGACGGACCTCGATCGTGGCCGCCATCGTCCAGGAATTCTCGACCAGCGCCGGCAATCCCAGCGGCGTGACGACGAATCCGATCTCGTGGAAGCGCGGCAGCCACCAGGTCTCCATGACAAGACAGAGACGCTCGATGCCCTGATCGAGACAGAACTCCTGCGCCGCCGCCATCAATTGCCAATTGAACGCGCCGTCGCGGCGCTCGCGCGAAACGAAGAAGCGTGACCATTCCCATACCAGCGGGTTCGAGGGGCAGCCGCGCACCGCGGCGAGATGCGGGAAAACCTCGCTCATCATCGTCGGCCTGGTGGTAGGATAAAGACGGGAGCCGCCGAGCACCCGGCGATTTTCGAGAGCCAGCAGGTAGACCGCGTCCTCATTGTCGTAGGCGTCGACCTCGCGGCCATCGGGCTTGCGCAGCGCCTCCCATTTCCGCTCCTCGACAAAAATCTCGTGACGCAACCTGAAATGTTGCTCGAGAACGTCCTCGTAGAGGTGCCGGTTGACGGCAGAAATCACATGAATCATTTATTCCCCCATTTTTCGAAATAATGGGGAATCCTCACGGAAAACGGCCAAACCGACTACTGGGAAATTTCCCAGTAGGCGTGGATTTCAGGGGGTGATGATTCTGTGGCGGATTGCGATCGCGACCGCATGCGTCCGGTTGACGGCACCAAGCTTGCGCGCGGCAGTTGCAAGATGCTCTTCGGCGGTGCGCTGCGTGATATGCAGGATCTCGCCGATCTCCCAGGCCGACTTGCCCTGCGAGGCCCAGGCAAGCACCTCCCGCTCGCGCGGGGTAAGACGCATCGATCGATGCGGCGCCGGATTGAGGAGGCGGCGAATGTGATCGAAGCCGTACATCCCGATCAGGTGCAGCGCCGGCTTGCTGCGCGCATTGAGATCGAGGTGAACGCCACCGAGCGAGACGCCGGCCTCGTAGCCGGTCAATCCATGGATCGGCACGACGAAGCCGCGCGACATGCGGAAATCGGCAGCGCGCCGCATCACCTCCACAGCGCCCGGCTCCAGCTCCGGATCGTACGGCGCCTCAGACCACTCGAAAGGATTCACCGTCTGTCGGCATTTGCGGATCACGGGATCGACGCGGTCGTAGCCTTTTTGGGTATAGAGGCTGAACCACTCCGCCGGCCACTTCTTGGCGAGCACCATCTGGGAAAAGCGCTGATCGGGATTCGGCAAGCCGGTGACGATGATGTGCTCGAAGCCGTAGCGCCCGAACGCGGTCGCAAGCGCATCCATGGCGTCCGGAACCTTGGTATAGGCTCCAAGCCCCTCAATGAAGTCGAGCGCTTCCCGGCCATAATCCACGGCGGACATCGGTGCGTTTCCTGACCCTCGCTGTGCGATATAGCACGTCTTTGGGCACTGCCTCAATTCATGGTTTCCGTAGTTTCCCGGTATCCCATTGACCCCGAAGGCTTGATCTACTTGTGGAAGAAGTGACGTCAAGATACACCTACAATGTCTGAAGCGGGGAACCACGATGGAAGACGAGGACATCGCCCTCAACAGCGTGCTCGGCCTGGAACTCAACCGCGTATTTTTCGCCGTCCGCGAAACGGCAAACAAGCAGAAGATCATCGAGTTCGCACGCGGGGTGCTGCAAAGCGAGCGCGGCAAGCCGGCAGAGAGCGCCACGCCGGACGGACCGGCGAGTTAGCACGCAATTGCTGCAACCGACGCCGCTGCGACAGCTCGTGCGCCGACGGCGCCCTGCCATTTGAACGCGCAGATTTTAGTCGAAACACGCGCACAGCGAAGTTGGCTTTCCTTTTTCCTTGTAAGCAGGTTGGTGAATCAGCCACGGTCTCTTGCCCCGGACGCAGCGCAGCGTCTCTTCGGCCGTACGCTGCAGAGCCGGGCTCACGCAGCCGCAACTTACCCTTTGGCTTTCTCGCCCCGGCTCTGCACCGCAACGCTAAACGCGTTGCGGCGTGTCCGAGACACGAGAGTAGTTTGCCGCTCCCGTGCACATCAACGCTCACTTGCCGCTGGATGATGTCACGCCTCCCGTGAGATGATCGCCGCCGCGATCCTCTTTCGGGATGTTCAGGACATGATGACGCTGCGCCAGGTTGAAGTGATCCGGGCCGTGATGGTGACGGGCACCATTGGCGGCGCGGCGAAGCTGCTGAACGTTTCGGCGCCGGGCATCAGCCGCCTCGTCAAATACACCGAGCGCTCGCTCGGCATCCGCTTCTTCCAGCGCCAGAACGGACGCTATTTCCCCACCCCGGAAGCCGAGAACATCTTCGAGCAGATCAACGGCGTCTACAAGAAGGTCGACGACCTCTCCGAGATCATTTCCAAGATCGGACGCGGCGGATTGTCGGAATTGCGCATCGGCTCGGTGCCGAGCATTTCGCAAGTCATGGTGCCGCGCGCGATCGAACGGGTCCGGCGGCGCTATCCGGATCTCGGCATCGACATCAACATCCTCAAGCTCGAGGAAGCCATCGACTATCTCCTGCTCGGCCGCGGCGAGTGCGTTGCGATGAGCTACCGGCTCGAACATTCCGGGCTCGATTTCTTGCCGCTCGCCTCCGGCGAACTCTATTGCATCGTGCCGCCGGGCCACGAGCTCGCCGGCCGCAAGCAGGTCTCCGCCGCCGAGATCACGCGCTATCCGCTGATCGGCATCGATCCCAACGACCCCTACGGCCGGATCATGGCCGAGATCTTCGCGCGCCACCGGCTCGCGTACAACATCACCATCCGCGCCCGCTTCGGCACCACGGTCTGCGCGCTGGTGAAGGCGGGGCTCGGCATCGCCATCATCGACCAGTTCACGGTGGCCCATGGGGGCTATCCCGGGATCGAGCTGATCAAGATCACCGAGCCGACGCGATTCGACACCTATATCGCGGTGAAGCGCGGCGCGCCGCTGTCGCTTCATGTCGAGTATTTCATCGAGTCCCTGCGCGCGGAGATGCGCGCGGTCGAGCCGTCGCGGGGCAAAGGCAGGGCCGCGCCGCCACGGGGGCGGCAGAGATAACATTATGTTAGGTTTGGAGGACAAAAGGGTAATTGTGTTAGGCCGAGGAAAGACTATCGTTCCTAGGGGAAGCCCCTTGGAATTGGGCGGATCTCCCCGCTAATGGCCGGGATCAAACGCTCCCAACGAGACGATAGCGAACCATGTCAAAGCGCGGACCCGCCGCATCCAAAAAGCTCCTGACCGGCCTGATCGGCGCACCCATCGCGCATTCCGCCTCCCCTGCCATGCA
Source organism: Bradyrhizobium sp. WSM471 (assembly GCF_000244915.1). Taxonomy (NCBI): domain Bacteria; kingdom Pseudomonadati; phylum Pseudomonadota; class Alphaproteobacteria; order Hyphomicrobiales; family Nitrobacteraceae; genus Bradyrhizobium; species Bradyrhizobium sp. WSM471. The sequence continues at coordinate 7,549,842 of NZ_CM001442.1, forward strand.
TGAGCGCGCCGCGGAGGGGCTTGGCCTGCGCGGACATTATCAGCTTATCGAAGTGGCCGGCGCCGGCTCGGCCGAGCTCGCCATGATGCTGGAAGGCGTGCGGCGGCTCGGCTTTGCCGGCGTCAACGTCACTTTTCCCTACAAGGAGGCGGTGGTCCCGCTGCTCGATGAACTGGCACCGGGGGCGGCCGCCATGGGGGCGGTCAACACCGTCGTTGTCAGGAACGGCCGGCTGATCGGCCACAACACCGACACGACGGGCTTTGCGCGCGCCGTCGCGCCGCTGCTGGCACCCTCTGGAAACGCGGTCGCCGTGATCGGCACCGGCGGCGTCGGCAAGGCGATCGCCTTTGCGCTGGCAAGCCTTGACGTGACCGACATCCGCATCTTCGACAGCGAGCCGGCACGCGCCGAAAAACTCGCCGCGCTGCTCGTCAAGCAGGGTGGCGCCAGGGTCGCCGCGAGCGTCGAGGCCGCGCTCGACGGCGCAACGGGCCTCGTCAACGGCACGCCGGTCGGCATGCTGCCGAACCGGGAAACGCCGATCGCGCCGACGCTGCTGCGTCAAAGCCTGTGGGTCGCCGACGCCGTCTATTCGCCGCTCATCACGCCGCTGCTGGCGGCTGCCCAAGCCAAGGGCGCGCGGATCATGACCGGCCGGGAGCTTGCGATCTACCAGGCCGCCGACGCTTTCGAGCTGTTCACGGGCCTTGCCCCATCGACCGAGATCATGGGAGAGGCTTTTGACGAGGTGATGGCGGCCCGAAGCTCAGCCTATCACGCAGCGTAAACCAAGCGGCCGGACACAAGGCCGCGGACACAATCACGAAACTAACAGGAGGAGAGACCATGAAATCGACTTTGCTGGCGGGCGCCCTGCTTGCCTTCGCGACTGCAACCAGTGTCCACGCCCAGGCGATCAAGCTCGCCGACGTCGCCGAGCTGTCCGGCGGCGGCGCCACCGTCGGCACCAACTGGAAGAACGGCATCGACCTCGCGATCGAGGAGATCAACGCCAAGGGCGGCGTACTCGGCCGCAAGCTCGAAGTCACTCATGCCGACTCGCAGTCCAACCCGGGCGTCGCGCGCGCGCAGGTGCAAAAGGCGCTCGACGCCGAGCCCTATGTGCTGCTCGGACCCGGCTATTCCGGCTCCGTGAAGGTGACCGCG